>JAFTEQ010000008.1 GCA_017453565.1 Bacteroidales bacterium | reverse complement strand
GCTGCGCCTTGTTGAAACGATGGATCTCGTCGATGAAAAGGATGGGCGCCGCGGAGTGCGAAAAGAGGTTTTTGTTCCTGGCGCCGTCGATCACCTCCCGCACATCCTTCACGCCGGCGCTCACCGCCGAAAGGGTGTAGAACTCCCTGTCCAGCGTGTCGGCGATGATGCGCGCCAGCGTGGTCTTGCCCACGCCGGGCGGGCCCCAGAGAATGAAGGACGAAAGATTCCCGCTCTCGATCATCCGACGCAGGATGCAGCCTTCACCCACAAGATGCCGCTGCCCCACATAGTCGGCGAGCGACCGGGGACGCATCCGTTCGGGAAGGGGCGGGAGCGTTTCGTTCATAACTTACTTCAAATCTTTGATATAGGACCTGCGACGTTTGCCGTATTCACGCTCGAAGCCTTCGAACTGAAGCTGCACCGCCGAGTTGTCTTCGAGCTGCGCGTTGGTCTCGGCCCATTTCACGCCCATTTTCACGTACTTCTCGAACATGTCGGCGAAGAGCAGGGCGTTCACGCCCGACCTGCGGTAGTCGGGATGAACCCCGACGAGCAGCAGTTCGGCGCCCTCCTCGTGCTTGATGAACATCGACTTGAGCAGATACCACCAGCCGAAGGGGAAAAGCTGTCCGCGCGACTTTTGAAGGGCCTTCTCGAGCGAATTCATGGTGATGCCGAAAGCGATCAGGTCGCCCTTTTCGTTCTCGACCATGGAAACATAACGCAGGTCGAGGATGGTCAGGTAGAAACCCAGGTATTTGTCGGCCAGGTCGTCGGGCAGGACCGTGAAATTATAGAGTTCCTTGTAGCATTCATTGATGAGGTGAAAGATCTTGTGGCCGTAATCTTCCTTGCGGATAATCCTGCGGTTGAGCTGCCGCAGATGGAAGCCGGTACGCTGCTGGACGATGGCCGCCACCCGCTTCATCTTGTCGGGAAGCTGCTCGGGGATGGTCACCCGGTACTCGATCCAGTCGGCATCCTTCACGAAGCCCATCTCCTCGATGTGATCCTTGTAATAGGGGTCGTTGTAGATGAGGGGCATCGTGTTCATCTTGTCAAAACCCTCGATGAGCAGGCCTTCCGGGTCGAAATCGGTGAAGCCGAGCGGTCCCACGACCTTGTCCATCCCGCGTTCGCGGCCGAATTCCTCCACCTTGTCCATGAGGGCCCGGGAAACTTCCCGGTCGTCGATGAAGTCGTACCAACCGAAACGGACTTCCTGATGGTTCCACTGTTCGTTGGCCTTGCGGTTCACGATGGCCGCCACGCGTCCCACCGCCTCACCGTCCCTGTAGGCCATCCAGAGGGCGAAATCGCAGAAACTCGACGCGGGATTCTTGCGCGGGTCGAGTGTGTCCATCTGGTCGAACTCGATGGGAGGGACGTAGTAGCGATTGTGCCGATAGAGTTTTTCCGGAAAACGGACAAAGGCCTTAAGTGCCTTTCTGTCCAAAACTTGTCTGATTTCGACGGACATTCCTGAACGGTTTTAGTTTTATTACACGACCGCTAATTTACACTTTCCTATGCGAAAATCAAAGATTTTTCTCTATCTTCGCTCCAGTATCTGAAACCGAAACCCATGCAGGCCAGACCGCTTGTCACCCTCTTAATGTGGCTCGCGTTCGCAGTATTCTGTGACCGCGCCAGCGCGGGTGGACGGTACACGGTGGGGACACTCCATTCTCCCAAGGGTTTCGGCATCTGCGCGTCGGTCCAGCGCGGCCCCGACGACTTCCATTCCTTCCTGGTCTACGCCGACATTACCGGTCTTCCGCTCGGAGCATACGCAGACGGCCGTCCAGGCATCAAGGCATCCTATTTCCATCCGCACATCCTGCATAGCTGGGGTTCAGCGGACCGACCCCTCGAACTCTACCTGGGCCCGGGCGGAACGCTGGGTTATGTCCGCGATCTGGGCGAGTCGCATTTCGGCGCCTGCATGGCCCTGAGCTGCTGCTACGGCCTGCGCTGGTCCTGCCGGCACAGGCTGCAACTCACCGCCGGATGGTCCACGGAGCTCGGGCTGCATCTGACACGGCACGACGAGCGGAACGCGACTATGGTCTCCCTCTACCGGAACGGCCTTTTCCAATTCTTTTTCCCGCAACTGCACATCGAGTATGCCTTCTGACGCACGGAAATACGCCCTGCTGCTGGTCGCAGTCCTTTCGTTCCTGTTCGCCCGTCCGCTCGGTGCCCAGGACAGGAGCCTGCTGCGTTACGGCGTGGAATGGGGATTGAGCGCCTCGGTCTACAACAGCTTCCACTACAACTACATAGACGGGATCATGGGCTACCGCATCGACGAGGAGGGGAGCGATACCGACTGTATCGGAAACGCGTTCGCCGAAGTGTATTGCGGGACCGACCTCTCGCGCCGGCTGTCCCTCACGCTCCGGGCCGGTTTCAGCGGAATAGCCAGGGGACGCAGGGTCGTACCCATCTGCCTGCGCTTGTCGTGGTTTCCGGCAGGGACCTGCGCCGACGGGTTCTTCACCCTTGCCGACGGCGGATTGAGTTTTCCCGATTTCTTTGAAGCGAAACCCGCACCCGTCTTCAGGCTCGGCGGCGGATACCGCCTTTTGCTCACCGATTCCTCGAGCCTCGACATCCAGCTCTGCGCCCGCCTGTGCCAGGATCATCCCGATATCTGGGACGAGCAGGAAAGGCACTACGTAGAAACGCATAATGTGCGACGAAGCGACGCCGCCCATTATGCGCTCTGTCTCTCTGCTGCGCTGAACTTCTAGAACAGGGAATCCACGCGCGCGATGATCTCGTCGGCCGGAAGCTCCGGATCGAGCACCAGATCGGGCTTTTTCAACTGGTAACCGCGTCCCATGGCCGCCAGGGTACCGCCGCCCGTCACGTTGAGCATCACCACGTCTTCCTTTTTCACCTGTCCGGACGCCACCGCCTGGGAAAGGGCCGAAACGGCACAGGCCGGTGCCGGAAGGATGTCGAATCCTTCCAGGTTGCGGAACTGCAGCACCCAGAACATAATGTCGTCGTTGGAGGCGAGGAAGACGTCGCCGCCCGTTGCGGAAAGGGCGTCGAACAGGCCGCCGGCAATGCCGTACGGAGGTTTACGGTTCGACAGCACCTTGGCCAGGATCACCTCGGCCTGCCTGCGTCCCTCGGCGGCGGGCAGGTCGACCAGTTCGCGGCTGCCGGCTTTCCAGGAGTCGGACATGAGGGTGAAGGGCTTGTTCTGGGCCACGAAGACTTTCATCGTGTTCTTCCCGAAGCGTCCGTCGGCGGCCAGCCTGAGGCTGTTCTCCCAGGCCGCGATGGCGCCCGTACCGGAACCCACCGCCTGGAAATAGGCGTCGGGAATGCGTCCGATTGTTTCCACGGCCGAGAGCAGGGTAGTGCCCATACCGTCGCGCCGGGCCACGTTCTTGGCGCCGCCCTCGGCGAAATAACGGGCATCCTGGCAGAGCTTGTCACCCAGACGGATGGCGTCGTAGTAGTCGCAGCCGTGCGGAGCGGCGATGAGTTTCACGCAGGATGACAACTTCTTCTGAAACCAGAGGTCGTGCTGGTTGTCTTCCGGGATGCAGATCACGATGGGAATGTCGTTGTCTGAGCAGACCTGGGCAAAGGCCCGGGCCGTATTTCCGGCCGATTGCACCACCAGGGTGCGTTTCTCCTTCCTGTCCATGCGAGCGCACACACTGAAGGCCTCGGTCTCCTTGAACGAGCAGGTCTGCATCTCGGCCCCGATCTCAGGATTCCAGCCGGAGAAGGTGATGTAGAGGTTCTCCAGGCCCAGATGGGCGGCAAGACCCTGGCTCTTGTAGGTAACAGGCGCACAGGAGTGCTTGAGCGTACGGCGGATGGGCATCCACTCGGCATAACGGTAGATACCGTCGAGATCGGGCCGGGGCGTGAACTGTTTGTTGGCGTAGACGGCACGAACGAGCGAGGGTTTCTCGGCCTCAGGATCGGCCAGGGTCCAGCCCCGGTCGGCAAAGACGCGACCGCTTTGCACGTTCAGCAATTCGTAGGAAGTAGGTTTGAATTTCATGGTATGGATGAATTACATTTTCACAAAGAGCCAGCCCATATAGGCCATATAGGCGAGCAGGAGCAGGGCCGCGTCGAAACGGTCGATCTGGTTGCGCCGGCCGGTATAGACACCCGTCCAGATGAGGACGGCGCTGAGCAGGAGGGCGCCCATATCCACCAGGTTCATCCCGGCGAAACTCACAGGCCGGATGAGGGCCGAGCAGCCGAGGATCAGGAGAATATTGAACACATTGGATCCCAGGATGTTACCCAAGGCGAGCTGACCGCGGCCCTTCACGGCGGCAACCACGCTCGTCACGAGTTCCGGCAGGGAAGTGCCAGCCGCCAGGATGGTAATGGCGATGAACTTCTCGCTGGCGCCGATCATCCGGGCAATTTCAACCGCCGAATTCACGAACAGACGCCCGCCGAACACCAGGCCGGCGATGCCCCCCAGACACATGAGGATGGCCAGCCAGAGCGGACGCGTTTTTTCGCTGGCGGATTCAGACTCTGAGTCAGGCTTATCGGTTTTAAAGCTGAAAATGATATAAGCAGCAAAAAGAACCAAAAACACAATACCTTCCACTCTTGAGAGACCATCGCTCGCGCCCAGCGAAAACAGGGTTTTGCTCATACCCGAAAAGATGAGCAGGAAAGTGACCAGCAGGGCGAGCGGAATATCGCGCATCCGGTTTTGCCGGGTGATGCCCACGGGCAGGATCATGGCCGTGAGGCCCAGGATGAGCAGGGAATTGAAGATGTTGGAGCCCACCACATTGCCGATGGCCACATCGGAATAGCCCTCCAGGGCCCCCGTCACGCTCACCACCAGTTCGGGCATGGAGGTGCCGAAGCCCACGATGAGGAGCCCCACGATGAATTCGCTCACTCCGGCCCGGCGGGCGATGGCGGTGGCGCCGTCTACCAGCGCATCGGCGCCGAAGACGACCAGGCAGAGGCCTGCAAGCAAAAGGATAATCTGTACAATCATTTCAGTTGGAGGCGACAAACATTTTCAACGTGCTGGGTATGGGGGAACATATCCACCGGCTGCACGTCGGTAATCCTGTATTTTTCGGCAAGCAAGGCCAGGTCGCGCGCCTGCGAAGCCGGATTGCAGCTCACGTACACGATGACCCCGGGCGCCGTTTCCAGAAGGACCCTGGTCACGTCGGGATGCATACCGGCACGCGGAGGATCCACGATCACCACGTCCGGGCGCCCCTGCTGCGCTATGAAGGCGGGCGTGAGCACGTCTTTCATATCGCCCGCGAAGAAGACGCAGTTGTCTATGCCGTTGGCGGCGGCATTGCATTTCGCGTCCTCAATGGCTTCGGGCACGTATTCGATGCCCACCACCTTCCGGGCGGAACGGGAGACGAACTGGGCGATGGTGCCCGTGCCGGTGTAGAGGTCGTAGACCGTCTCTGCTCCGCTCAGGCCGGCAAAAGAGCGCGCCACACGGTAGAGTTCCAGCGCCTGCTGCGTATTGGTCTGGTAGAACGACTTGGGCCCCACCTTGAAACGCAGGCCTTCCATTTCCTCATAGATGGCCTCGTCGCCCCGGAACAGGATGCATTCCTGGTCGGCGATGCTGTCGTTGCACTTGGCGTTGATGACGTAATAGAGGGACGTGACCTGCGGGAAAGCGGCCGCAAGGGCTTCGAGCAGTTTTTCGAGCCCCGGGAAACGGGCCGCAAAACAGACAATCACCATCACGCCGCCCGGAGACGTACGCACGAACACGCCCCGGAAAAGGCCCGTATTCTCGCGCAGGTCATAATAGGGGATAGCATGGGAGAGGGTATAGTCCTTGAGCCAAAGGCGGATGGCATTGCTCGGTTCGGGCTGCAGGAAGCAGCGTTCTATATCCAGCACCTTGTCGAAGAAGGACCCCACGTGGAAGCCCAGTCCGCATTTCTCCTGTTCGGACAGGCCTTCGGGATCTTCCTCAGGCAGGATCCAGCGACGGCGCGATGCACTGAATTCCAACTTATTGCGATAGAATTGCGTTTGCGCGGAGCCAAGGATAGGCTTGATTTCGGGGACATCCAGATGACCGATACGCACCAGCTGGTCGTAGACCTGCTGCTGCTTGGCGGCGAGCTGCATCGCATAGGGGAGCGGCTGCCATTTGCATCCGCCGCACACGCCGAAATGGCGGCAGAAGGGCTCCAGACGGTGGGGCGACGGCTTACAGAGACGCTCGATCCGCCCCTCGAGATAGTTCTTTTTCTTTTTGAGCACGCGGATGTCTACCACGTCGCCGGGCACGGCAAAGGGGACGAATACCACGGCTCCGCGGGAACCGGGGTCATCACCGCCGGGAAGCGGCACATGCGCCAGGGCTTTGCCCTCGGCGGCCACCGCCTCGATGGTTACATCCTGCAGCAGCAGGTCAATCCTCTTTCTGGCCATCGTATACGCTTAAATACGATAGGCAAAAATACGAAATAATATATATAATTGACAAGTATTCTCTACTTGCACACGGCCCGCACCGGGCGACCGCATTCACGCAGGAGACCGGTGAAACCGGGACCCTTCATGCCGGGATAGAAATAGAAGCCGAAGCAGCCGAACGAGGAGATACTGTCAATCGTGGAAGCGTAGTAGGTTCCGCCGCTGTTCGCCTGACAGTAGCCCAGCATGCACTTGCAACCGGCCGAAGGCAGGAAGATGGCCTTCCCGCTGGGGCCCGTGATGCGGAATCCGCCCTTGCCCTTGTAGTCCATATAATACCAGGTGCATTTGCTGCTGAGTTCCCGCCATTCCTTCTCGGTGGGAATACGCCAGGGGCCGCCCCATTTCACGTGGGCCACGTCGTCCTCGGGGGCGAGCCGGCGTTTGTCGTCCTTGAAACCTTCGAAACCAAAGTCGTCGTAGCAATACTTGGTAAGCGAATCATTGGTCCCCTTGCACCATTTGTAGTTCTCTATCACATAGTCCTTGTCGCCTTTCTCCTCTATTTCGCCCCAGGCGTAAAATCCGCCATATTGTTCGGGCGAAGAGGCGTCAATGTTGTAGCCGGCCCATTTCACGCTGAGACCAAGGTCTACCGCCTGTTCGGTACTGATTTCCTGGGCTCCCGCCACCACGCAGAGAAGCACGGCGCCCAGACTGCAAATCATAGTTTTTACCTGTTTCATAATCCTTGACTTATTTACTCCAAACACTCTTGTAACACTGCGCCGGCACCGCCTTCACGCCGGCCGCCCTGCGCTGCTCCATCTGCCAGGCATAGAGCGAAGCGGGCTCCACGTGCTTGCCGTGCGAGACGTACACGCCGTCGGGACGCTCTTCGAAACCGGGATCGATGCCGCCCACGAACTTGCGCCCCTTGTTGGC
>JAFTEQ010000080.1 GCA_017453565.1 Bacteroidales bacterium | reverse complement strand
TGCCAAGGAAACGGGCCACTTCGGCTTTGCTGCCGTTCTGCTCATACAGGTTGACCGCCTGCATCTTATAGGCAAAAGGATACTTGATTTGTTGGGACATAATTGTTTGTTTTTATGTCCAACTTTTGGGGTGCACTTCAAAATAGGCCCATGGCGCACATCGGGAGACCTCATAGGGCCTTCTAGTGGATTACCATGTGCGGCAGTTTGGCGAAAGCGGATTGCTGGCTGGCTTGAAAGCTTGTTGCCCCGGTCGTTCATGGCCCATTCACCGAGAAAACGGGCCCGTTCACCGATTAAAATCGTCATACAGGAAGCGTGTGCGTAGTTTTGTGCCGAAAACAAAACGAAGCACGCCATGAAACGCATCCTCCTCTCCCTCGCCATCCTGCTGGTCCCGGTCCTCGCCCTGGCCCAGACCAATCGGAAAGAAATCGTCAAGACCGGGTGGAACATCGGCCTCCTGCCGGCGTTCCGGTATGACAACGACCTGGGGTTCCAGTTCGGGGCGCTCAGCCAGTTGTACCATTACGGGGACGGGTCGGACTATCCCAACTATCGGCACAAGGTGATGGCGGTCGCCAGCGTCTATTCCCGCGGCGCGAAGCAGTTCTCGCTGGATTACGACTCGAAGCACCTGCTAAGGAATATGCGGGTGACGGCCCATGCGGAGTACATGGACAATCCGCTGCACGGGTTCTACGGGTTCAACGGCGCGGTGGCGCCGTACTATGCCGACTTGGACCGCCGGAAAGTGGCGGACGGCCAGGACGGGATCGCCTTCTATGCCAACGCCCAGCGCCAGCTCACCGCTTCGCTGGACCTGCAGGGGAGGATGGCCGACCATCTGACCTGGATCGGGGGCGTGCGATATGCCTGGCAGGATTACAAGGATGTTTCCGTGAGCGTGTATGACGGGAAGCAATCGCTGTTCCACCAGTATGTGGAGAACGGGCTGATTCCGGAGGCGGAGACCTGGGGCCACCGGGCCGAGCTCAAGGCCGGCCTGGTCTATGACACGCGCGATTTCGAGGCCAATCCGGCCCGGGGCCTGTATGCGACGGCCACGCTGACCGGCGGCGCCAGCTTTTCCTCCGAACGGAGCCTGTCGATGGTGCTCTCCTTCGACGTGCGACAGTACCTGCCCGTCATCCCATCCCGGCTGACGCTGGCCTGGCAGGTGAAAGGCGGCGGCCTCGTCGCCGGTTCCCTGCCGTTCTACGCCCTGCCGGCCTTCGACATGCGGGGGACTTTCGGGAGCCGCATCGTCGGGGCGGACGTCCTCGGCAGCAGCCTGGACCTTCGGTTGCGTCTCGCTTCCTTCCAAGCCTTCAAGCAGAACTTCGAGCTGGGTCTGGTGGGTTTCGCCGACGCCGGCGCAGTCATCCGGCCGTATCGGCTCGACGCGCAGAAACGCCTGGGCGGCTGCACCGTGGAAAAGACGCTCGACGGCGTGGCGCATGGGCCTTACCGGAGCATCTACGATCCGGACATCGCCCTCCGCGAGCGGCTCCATACCAGCGTCGGCGGCGGGTTCTTCTTCAGCATGAACCATAACTTCATCACCGCCGTCGAGTTCGGCCATCCGCTGAACCCGCAGGACGGGACCATGGGCGTGTACATCAATCTCGGATTCTCATTCTGATTCGCGGAAAATGCTTATCTTTGCGTGTCGACCCTGATTATGACACGCAAAAGAACCATCCTCTTCCTGGGTATCCTGCTGGCGCTGCTTCTTGTTCCGACCGTGCTTCCGTACCTGATCGGACATCTGCTGCTGCCGTTCTGGGCCTACCTGCTGTATGCCTTCATCCTCCTGGTGAACGCGGGCATCTACCTGGCGAACCGCCTGTGGCTCATCGACCGGTTCTTCATCCAGGGGCGGGTCGGGGCCTTTTCCGCCTGGAACCTGCTGCTTCTGCTGGTCGCCTTCGCTTTGGAAATCCTTGTCCTGGACCTTTCCGGAAGGGCGACCGTCGGTGAGGAGGTAACCGTTTCCAGCGTCCTGGATGCCGGGACGGTCGTTTCCCAGCGTGTTTTCGTTCCCGTCCTGGGATTCCTGATGGTGCTCATCGCGCTGGCCGTCGCGCTGTCGGACGAGTGGCGTCTCGC
>JAFTEQ010000079.1 GCA_017453565.1 Bacteroidales bacterium | reverse complement strand
TCGCCCTTACCCTTACCCATACGGGTATCCAACGGTTTCTTGGTAACCGGCTTCACCGGGAAGACACGGATCCAGATCTGACCTTCACGGTTCATGCGACGGGAAATAGCCTGACGCGCTGCCTCGATCTGCTGGGCGGTAAGCCAGCAATTCTCCAGGGTCTTGATGCCGAAAGAACCGAACGCAAGCTGGTTGCCACGCTGGGCCATGCCCTTCATGCGGTTCTTCTGTTCCCTTCTGTGCTTTGTTCTCTTAGGTTGTAACATCGTCGTATTACTTTAAAAACATATATTTCTTTTCTAAATCCTTGTAAATCAATGATTTGCTTGATTTTAGGCCGGATTTTGGGACTGCAAATATAGCGAAAAATCCGCAAATGCAATGCGTTTCGCAAAAATTTTTGCGCTTTTTCGACACAAAAAGTGAATAGTCAAAGCGCAACTTTTCAAGAACTTACAAACTTGGGGCAAAAATTTTTTCCTATCTTTGCGACCGTGAAAAAAGCGAGCCTCATCCTGTGCCTGATCGCGCTGCTGTTCCCCCTGGACGGAGCGGCGCAGCGCAGGCCGTCCGGCTACCCCATGTACTATGAGGTCCACGACGGCGACACGACCTTTTTCGACAACATCGACCCCGTATGGGTCTTCCCCCGGGGGCGGCGGATGCGTGCGGGAGACTGGAGACGCCAGTACAAACTCATCTACAATTTCAACAAGGTATACCCATACGCCCTCGTGGGCCGCAAGATGATGCACCAGGTAGACAGCATCCTGGCCGCCGACGTGACCCGTCGCAGTGAACGCAACCGCTATACGCACGACGTGGAACTGGAACTCTTCCGCCTCTTCGAGAAAGACCTGCGCAACATGACCGTCACCCAGGGCATGGTGCTCATGCGTCTCGTGGACAGGGAATGCGGCATGTCACCCTATGAGATCATCCGGAACTACCGCAGCGGCTTCGCGGCCAACTTCTGGCAACTCGTGGCCAGGATGTTCGGGGCCGACCTCAAACGGAAATACGATCCCGCAGGGCGTGACGCCAAGATAGAGGAACTCGTGAAAATCTGGGACAGCGGGCAGTGGGACGCCTTCTACTATTCCGTTTTCTGGGAAAAGCCGCGCAAGACCGTCATCAAGACGGACCATCTGGAAAGCAAGGCTAAGAAGAGCGGACGCTGAGCGTCTCCCCGTCGAAGACCGCGTGCGGGCAGGAGCCCGAAATCCAATCCTTGAGCACGATCAGGCGCCCGCCGGAAGGAAGGCGCTCGTCCACCGCGTCGTGGTAATGGCCGAAAATGAAGTAATCGGCCCGCTCGCGCCCGTCCTCCTTCAACGCGAAACGGTAGAGCGGCTCGTCGGCGCCGCGGAAATGGTATTCCCCGTGCGCGCGGCGGTTGGAGTTGGACCAGTCGGTGCCGAAGCGGAAGGCCAGCGTGGGATGGAGGGCGCTGAAGAGGCGCTGGAGCGTGCGGTTGTGGAACACCCACAGCAGGATGCGGTAGCCCAGGCTCGCGCCGCCCAGCCCGTCACCGTGGCCCAGACAGAAGCGTGCGCCGCCGATCTCGGTCCGCCAGGGCTGCTCCAGCTTGCGGATGCCCAGCTGCTCGAAGAAGGAGTAGCACCACACGTCGTGGTTGCCGGGGAAGAAGTATACCTTCACCCCCTCGTCGAGCAGACGGATGAGCTGGGCCACCACGCGGATGCCCTCGCGGGGGATCACGTCGCGGTATTCGTACCAGAAATCCCAGATGTCGCCCAGCAGGTAGAGGGCTTCCACCCGTTCGGCGTCGAGGCCCTTGAGGAAACGCACGAAACGCCTTTCCCGCTCGGCGGGATCGCCGGCCTTCAGGCCCAGATGCACGTCGGCAACGAAAACGGTCTCTTTCATCAGGCAAGGAAGATAAGTACCAGCAACCCGGCCAGGGCGCAGTAGAGGGCGAACCATTTGAGCTGGGCGCGGCGCACCAGGGCCACCATGGCCTTGCAGGCGAAGAGGCCCGACAGGAACGCGGCCAGAAAGCCGATGAGCAGCGGCAGCGCCCCCACGGAAGAGGCGGCCACCGAACCGTCCACGAGGTCGAGGAAACTCTCGCCCAGGATGGGTACCAGCACCATCAGGAAGGAGAACATAGCCATTTCGCTGCGCCGTACGCCCGAAAGCAGACCCGTGGCGATGGTGGTGCCGGAACGGGACAGCCCGGGAACGACGGCGAAGGCCTGGCCCACGCCCACGATGAAGGCCTGCAGGAAGGAAATCCCGTTCCGGGCCGCAGGCGCTTCGGCCTTCTCCCGACGCGGCAGGTCGGAGAAGAAGAGCAGCATGGCCGTCACGATGAGGGCGAGGCCCACCACGAGGAGCGAGCCGAAGAGGGCTTCCACCCGGTCCTTGAAGAAGACGCCCACCACGAAGACGGGAGTCATCGATACGCAAAGCTTGGCAATGTAGTCGGTCTCGTCGTTCCACGCGAAGCGGAAGAGGCCGCGCAGCAGGCGCCAGATCTCGCGCCGGAACACCACGATGGTGGCCAGCACGGTGGCGGCGTGCACCGTCACCTCGAACACCAGGTCCTCCGTGGGCTCCACGCCCAGCAGGGCCTTTCCGATGGCCAGATGGCCGCTGCTGCTCACGGGCAGGAACTCGGTGAGCCCCTGAACGAGGCCCAGGATGAGGGCTTCAAACCATTCCATCAGCGGTCCTCCCCTCCTTTACGGCGGCAGCCCATGATGGCCACCACCTCGATCACGATCCCGCACAGGATCACGAGCGGCGCGGCCACGAGCCGGCGGAAGTCGAACATGGCCTCGTTGAAGACCTGCGCGTCACGCGTGCCTCCGCCCGTCATGAGGATGTAGCCCGCCACCATCACCAGCAGTCCGGCGAGCAGCAGGCGCAAGCCCTTGGGCGTCATTGCCATTCTATCCATAAATCAATAGTATAAAGCGTCTTTGTCGGAATAAACGATACGGCGCACCACCGATGCGGCGCTGAGCGCGCAGATCACGATGCCCACCACCAGCACCGCGGCGCCCGAAACGAGGAGCTGCTCCAGCCCGAACACCTCGGCCAGCTGCGGGAAGGAACGATGCAGCAGGAACCAGGCGCCCACCAGGATGCACAGCGCGATGACCGCGGCCACCAGCCCCTGCAGGACCGCCTGCCGCACGAAGGGCCGGCGGATGAAAGCCGTGGTAGCACCCACCTGCCGCATGGTGTGGATGGTGAACCGGCGCGCATAGAGGTTGAGGCGGACCGTGTTCCCAATGAGCACGAACGAGATGAACAGCAGCAGGCCGATCAGCACCAGCAGGGCGAGCGCGATGCGCGAAAGATTGGCGTTCAGGGCCTCCACCAGCGAGAAACGCACATCCACCTCCTCCACACCGGGCACAGCCTCGAGGGCGGACTTCACCCGCTCCAGACTGTCGGGATGTACGTAGTCGGACAGGAGCCGCACGTCGACCGAAACCGGCACGGGCGTAGACTCGAAAACGGAAAGGAAATCCTCGCCCAGCAGGCTCTTGAGCTCTTCGGTGCCCTCGGCGCGCGACACCAGACGGGTCTCCCGCACGAAGGGGAGGGAGTCGATCGCAGTGCGGCCCGCCTCGGCCGAGGCGTCGGGCAGTTCGGGCGAAAAGACCACCGAAACCTGCATCTGTTCCTTGAAATAGTCGGCGGCGCGGCCGGCACCGGAGACCAGCGCGGCGGAAAAGCCCACGAGGGTCAGCACCAGGGAGATGCTGATAACCGAGGAGACATAGGCGCCCGCCAGACGACGGCGCATCGTTTTCCCTTCCTTTCCCGCCATATTACGCCATTTTACGGCCTCAAAGATAATGATTATTCGACTTTTCAAAAAAATTTCTTACCTTTGTTTGTTCTTGATAAATTGTTAATATGGCAGATTGCGCACAGAAAATTCTCTTTGTCAACTCCGAGATATTTCCGTATCTCCCGGAGACAGAGATGTCGACCGTGGGCAGACAGCTGCCGCAGGGAATTCAGGAGCGGAAGAAGGAAATCCGGTCCTTTATGCCGCGTTACGGCTGCATCAACGAGCGCAAGAACCAGCTCCACGAGGTCATCCGCCTCTCGGGGATGAACATCATCATCGGCGGCGTGGACCGGCCGCTGGTCATCAAGGTGGCCTCCATCTCGTCGGCCCGCATCCAGGTCTATTTCATCGACAACGACGACTATTTCCGCCGCAAGCAGGTCTTCACCGACGCCGCCGGCCACTTCTTCGCCGACAACGACGAACGGGCCATCTTCTTCGCGCGCGGCGTTATGGAAACCGTGAAGAAACTGCGCTGGGCGCCCGACGTCGTGCACTGCCAGGGCTGGATTTCCCAGCTCGTGCCCGCCTACCTAAAGAAGGCCTATAAGGACGACCCCATCTTCTCCTCCAGCAAGGTGGTAGTCTCGCTCTACGACGACACGCCCGCCGAGTCCTTCCCGGCCGACTTCGCCCGCAAGGCGCAGTTCGGGGGTCTCGGCGAAGAGGACCTGCCCCTGCTCGCGCAGCAGCCCAATGGCATAAATCTTGCGGAAACCGCCATCTCGTACGCGGACGGGATCATTCTCGGAGCGGAAGGCATAGCCCCGGAACTCACCGGCTTCGCCCGGAAGAAGGGACTGCCCATCCTGCCCTACGATGCGGCCGCCGTCGCCGACGGCTCCTACATCGACCGCTACAACGAGTTTTACGAGCAGATTTAGAAAATGAGATTCAAAACAGCGTTCCTGCTTCTTGCCGCCCTCGTGCCGCTGGCGGCGTGCGTGGGGACCAGCGAAGGCCTCGGCGGGAGCCTCATTCCCGTGAGCCGCACCTATAAGGTAGTCACGCCCGACCCCATCGACCTCGACGTAGATATGAAGATGGCCGACAAGCTGTCGGGCTATTCCTCCACCCGCATCACCGTGGGCGCCATCCGCGACGACGAATTCGGGCTCACCACCCGCAGCTGCGCCCTCGTGCTCGTGCCGCTCAAGAACCGCGACGAGAAGCTCGACTTCGGCACCAACCCTGTTTTCAAGAGCTTCCACTTCTCGGCCATCGCCGATTCGGTGTCGGTGAGCAACAAGGACGACGCCGGCATCCTGCAGAACGTGCGCGTCTATGAGCTCTCGAAGGCGCTCAAGGTAGACCAGGACTACGACTGCAACAAGGACGTGGCCCACAACGCCGACCTCATTTGCCGCCACATCCCCGTCATCAACGGAACCGACTCCCTTGCGTTCGACTTCACGGCGGCCTTCGCCGAGAAGTACGTGCACATAACCGACGACGACCTGTCGGACTTCAGCACCTATCAGGACAAGTACCCCGGCATCTACATCGAGACCGACGTGCCGGCCGGCAACGGCGGACGCATCAACATCTTCCAGCTGCAGCTGGGCTATGATTCGGGCAACAACGCCATCACCGGCAGCGTGGCGATGCTCAAGTTCCGCTCCGACTACGGCACGCGCACCGGGGTGGACACCACCTTCTACTTCTACTTCTCGCCCACGGGCTTCCACGACGCAGACTCGCTCTTCGCCAACTGCGCCACCGGCAACTTCCCCCAGTACGCCCTCAACCTCACCGGCCACGACGCCGCCAAGTCCCGCGCCCGCGAAGGGGCAGCCACGGCCGAAATCCTGCTGGAAGGCGGCGGCGGGCTCAAACCTGTGGTCTCGGCCGTGAAGCTCAAACAGCTGGTATCCAATGCCATCGCGGCGGCCGGAGACGATCCGTCCAAGGTGACGGTCAACCGCGCCAGCCTCATCCTTAGCTACAAGGCCCCCGACGCCCGGTTCGAGGAGATGTACAAGCTCCCCGCCATCCTCAGCCCCACCTGCAAGATCACCGACGACGACGGGGTGGTGAAGTTTATGGGCCTCACCGACGCCTCCTCGGAAGAAGAGAACCAGGGCGACATCAACCGCTCGCTTATGCAGTTCGCCCCCGACATCACCTACCATATGCAGGAGATCCTGCGGGCGAAGGATGACGACAAGAACCTGCTGGCGGGCAACTACGACATCTGGTTCCTCATTATGTCGCAGGAGAAGACCACCACCACCACGGCGGCCAACTCCGAACTGAGCGACTACTACACGGCCCTCGCCTACCAGAGCTACTATAATAATATGTATGGCGGCTACGGAGGCTACGGCGGGGCTTACGGGGGCTACGGCTACGGCGACTACTACACCAATTATTACAGCTATATGATGGCCGCCTCCTACGCCAGCGGCTCGTCTACGAGCACCCAGATCACCACGCAGCTCGACAAGGACCGCTTCTACTGCACCCGCTTCTACGGGCCCGCCGAAGCGAACCCCGACCTCCGCCCCAAGGTCCGCATCACCTACTCCGTCAGCAAGTAAGCGTAGAGCGGGAGTTTTGTCGTGGAGGTTAAACAGCTATTAATCAGCCAAATACTTGACTATCGGCCCCCGCTTTCAAAGGGGGCCGATATGTGCTCAATTAATTGTAATACAGACACTTAGCCTCCATAGCAAGACACCCTTTACGACAATCTCAGCCAAAGAAAAAGAGACTATGTCATATGAATACGCCCGAGACATTCCCAATGGTGTATATATGTATCTTCCCTGTTCCGCCAAACCGACTTTTGATACATCAAAACTATTCTCCACAGAGTCAGACAAGTAATACGGCATTTTGCACTGATACGCCGGGTTGTTTAACATACCCACATAATTAAACCGAACAAACACGGAATCGGAGGAAAAAGAATAAATCTGTCCCAACGCAACATCCTCCCATTCCCGGGACATCAGGACGCTGCGAAGTGTTTCCTTACGGGAAAACACGCGATAATCCGCCATAAAATCGGGCGTTTTGTAGGTCCTCTGTTTCTGCTTCTTCACCCGCGCCAGACCGGGACCACCGGCCGGTTCGTAGAACTGGACAAACCGGGTGTCGGAAAGGATCTCGGCAGGGACGGGTTGCGAGGGCTACTTCGCCGCTGCGGACAGCGAAAGGAGCAGGATCAGGGAGAGTACGAGTCGTGTTTTCATGGCATCGGGAAGGCGGGGTTTCTGCGGCCATCGACTCGCCAGCGGAGACGATAGTCGTCATCCGACAGTTTCTGTTTTGTCTTGCGGTGGTAAGCCTTCAACTTCTTCATATTCTCATAGGCCACACTGGGGGAAACGCGCAAAATAATAGTTCTATGGTCCAGCCTGTCGAGATAGTCGTACTTATGCCCTCCAACTTCATTCATCATATCCAAGGGATATAACTGAGAGCCAAATTGGGCCGAATAATCGTAGTAGAAACGCACCATACCTTGTTTAGAGTAAGACACCATTTCCGACAATCCGGTGTCCATATTGACAAAAACCTCAAATAAGCCCTCCGCATCCTTTTCCGGATTGCCCTTGCCCGTAATCCGTATCACCGCCATCTTTTGAAGACCGGTCTCGCGTATCACCAATTCCTGCTTCGCATCTCCCTCACAGTGCACTGCTGGCTCGCCGTCCTTCAATCCATACGAAATCTGGATCAAGCGCTCTGCCAGAACGGGAATGGTCCACTCCTTTACCGAACTGCGAAAAAACCTCTTTGAAACACTGCAAGTGGCCTGGTCCCACTGCGGAATGATATGATAGGGAGAAAAGCGGTTTTTATCCTCAATCACAAAATCCCAGCCCGGACCATATTCGAAATCGGGTTCATAATGCGCCCCAAACCACGCCTGCAGGGTAGAAATGGATTCGTCCTTCACGGGCACAGCGGGAGCATTGCCGGCCAAAGGGAGAACCAAAGAGATAATGGCTATAATCGGACAAACCATATTCATTACAGTTTTCGCAAGATAATGATTATTTCCCGACTAGTCAATCGAACAGATAACCAGTTCGTTATCGCTGTTTTTCCAGGCCACAAAGCCTCTTCCCGTGGCGTTGAAACGCATTTGGCTCGTGACGCAAAAAGCATCGAGGCTTGGGGCCACGTCTTCGCTCCAGTCGCCTTTCGAGACGTCATAATAGCAGATTGTGGGCTGGTAGCCCCCGGTCGAATAGGACATAAAGATGGTTCCGCTGTCGTCGATGGCGACCGACGTATTCACTCGCGTAGTATACAGGACCTCGGGAATGGCGCTGCCAATCTGTTCCATCTTCCCGCCGCCGGCGGGACGACGGAACAAGGCCAGTTTAACTTCTCCGGATTTATCGATGTCTGCCAACAACTGCAGGTAGAGGTTGCCCGCATCGTCTACGGCTATGCCCCGGCCGGGGAACTTGAAACTCTTGATAACCGAGAAGTCGGGGCGATAGAAACTCAGATTGCTGACCAGTCTCGACCAGGCGCCGTCCCGAAATTGGATGACATCCACCTTCGTGGCGTCCGAATCGATGTACGAAACATACACATACCCCCGGTCTGCAATTCCACACGGGTAGGTGTCGCGCGTAAAATATGCCGATTCGGCTAAGGTTTGACGCTCCCAAGACGTTCCGCCATAATGATAAACGCCTATTTTGTACGTCGTGGCATCAATAGGTGCCGAAAGGACCCAGACATCATTGTCATCGATGGGAAGGATATATGGGTGAAAGCCCGAAAAGACCGCACCAATCTCCTTCGGACCGCCCAACAGCGATGCCTTGCCACCGGACACCTTCACCACCGACACCTCAGACTGGCGACTTGACGAATTGGTATCATCCGTGTAGTCGGCAAATGCCACATAGGGCGTCCCCTTTTTGTCGAACCCAACAGCAGGCGTGACCCCTGTCCGGTCGGAAAGCAGCGGCCCGCCTGTAACCAATTCAATGTCGGACGTCCCATCGTATTTGAACAATAGAAGTTTGCGCTCCAGACGCTTGGCTGCCGCATCATTAATAGCCACATAGGCACAGCCATCGGTTGGGTTCACATTGAGGTAGGGAACGTCGTTGCTTTGGGCCGTATTGGTTGTCGCTACCTCAACCCCGGCAGCGGCCTTGATTTTGAACTCCGGCTTGGAGCGTACCGAAACCGAGACCCGGTACGTCTTGCTGGTCTCTCCCGAAACCAAAGTGAACGACACCGGGTTCGTGAAATCGATCGCGGCGCCGCTTTGCACCGGCGTCCCGTCGGCAAGGCGGATTTCCCCATTCCCGGAGAGTTCAAAACGAGGTTTCAAGGTTTTGAGCTGCTCGGCGGAAAGGCCGTATGGCAATCTGAGTTTGATGTCTCCCTCGGCCGGTTCCTTCACACAGATGTCTGTTGGGAAAAGGCCGTCGTTGTCGGACGAGAAAAAGCCGAAAACAGATAAAGTCGCCGGTGTTGTATCTGTCGCAGGGGGCGTTTCGCCAGAAGAAGGATTCGAAGGATCCTTTTTGTCGCAGCTCCAAACGGAGAGCAGGGGCAGCAAAAGTGCCAGGAGAATAATGCGCTTTTTCATTTTTCAGTATTTTGGTATTCTAACGTTCTTTACGTGCACACACAAGGTGCCTCTATTATATAAACGGAGGAAAAGCCAAAATACTGAAAACATATTTTAACTTTTTTAATCTCCACCTCCATCCCGGAGCCACTCGGATACTTCAGAGCGCGCACGAATGGTAAAGGTATCCCACACTTTCGGCTCACCGGAGATAAGCCGCGCTGCAATAGCCTCCGCTCTGGATTCGTCGGAACGGAGCAGGGCCAGTTTCCAAAGCAGATATTGCGGACGGGTTCGTGTGGGGACCATATAAGACGCCTCGGTCAAATAGTCTTCCGCTGCCTGCAAGTTGCCCTTATCCAAAGCTTCCTGCCCCAGCCGGCACCATTCCGAACAGGTGGCGTGTCCTATCGGGTGCCACGCCTCCGGCAATTGCACCGCAAAGACCAGGATCGACAAGACCACGCACAGAAGTCGGCCTACCCTGTTTGGCTCGCGGAGATTCAATGCGTACAGGACCGTGAGGGGAAGACAGAGCAGCAATCCCGCCTTATAAGACGGATAGGAAAAACAGGCAAACACGAAGTATGCCACAAATGGAGCCAGACGCTCTTTCTGACGGCAAAGACAGACAACGGCCACCACAAGGGCCAACCCAAGCACAAAGCCCAAGAGGCCATACTCAACGCCCAGGCGCAGAAGGTCGTTGAACGGATAATCCACATCGCCGGCAACCGCCGCGAAACGGGAGTCGGGATGCGCTCGGAAGAACGCCGCCTGATAGTGCATATAATTGCGGGCAAAGCCGCCCGGACCAAAGCCGGTCCACGGACGGTCGGCTATCATATCGGCCGAAACGCGCCATATCAGAAGCCGGCCGTCGGCCGATTGGGGACGCAACAGATACAGGCCTGTCAAGAAAGCAAGCGCAAGAACGGGCAGAACGGGTTGTGCCCAACGGTGCGCCTTCAACCACCGGAACAGGGCGTCTCCAAATACGACGACAACTCCGCACAACGCACCAAGCCAGGCTGCTCTGGAGGCGGAGACAATGAGCGGATAGGAGATCGCAGCGACAGCCGCGCTCCAAAGGGCCGACGTCCACCTTCTGTGTGCATTTGCCTTCCACAAGAGGAGCAACGACACAAAAGCAATCGCCTGAAACCCTCCCATCTGTCCAGGATTGCCGAACAGACCGGTAACCGGGAAGTAAGGGTGTGCGCTTTCCAGCAAGCCGAGTCGCTGGAGCGCCGCAACGACAGACTGAACGAACCCGGCGAGCGACAGCAAAGACGGGATATAGTGTTTTCTATTCAACGCTTCTGGTTCACAAACATCTGCCCGTCTGAAGAAGAGTAGGAGAATGGGAGATCCTCAACGCCTTTGGTGTCGTCTACGAGCACGTACAACAATCCGGAGGGCACGTCTTTGAAGTCGAGGTAGGAGTCTGTCGCCGTTTGGGTTGCCACGAATTGCCAGCCACCGTCATAGCAGTACAGACTGTACGTGTCGCCGGGACTCACCGTATTGTCGGCGTTGCGCGGAGCATAGCGCATCGCTGTCAGGGAAACGGGACGCCCGAAATCGAACAGCATATAATCGCGTGGACAGAAAGTCTCCATATTGCCGTCGAGCGCACGCAGCGTGCCTCGGTTCTCGTTGACGAGATGCCCTTCAATCTTCACGACGGACGGATCGGGCACAGGGTCCCGTTCCGAAAAACGAGGCAGGGGTGTTGCCTTCCCGCATTTGCAGCCGGGAACCTTCTTCCCCACAAACTCAATCCAGGAGATGTTGAGTGCTTCTTCCTTGGGCGATGCCACCTTGTAATAGCGGTACATACCACTGTTCCCTAAGGGCAGGTCTTGCAGATAGGGAGCAGGCGTTTTGCCAATGCGCGCAAGGGTATCGAACGGGCCTTCTTCTTTTTGCCCACCCAGAACGACGATCCCCTTCATCTTCTTACGGAAGCCGATGAGACGGGGCTTGTCGAAATACTTTCTGGTAAGGCGCAGGTCTGTCATTTCGCCATCGGGCTTGAATTCGCGCCAGGCAATCCGCCGTTCTTCCTTTCCAGCCCGCATCAGGCGCCCATCCTGCAGAGACAGACAAAGCGGCCGATACCGTTCGCCAAGTTTTGCCGTAATGGGGGCCGGCACTTCCGGAAGGTCTTCCAGTTTCTCAAGAACAAAGGGCGGCGCAAAGGGCTCCATATCCATACCCCTGTAGTAGACGGGGAAGAACGCAATGCCAAGCGGAACCTGCTTGAAGGTTACCGTATGCCGCTTCTTGTCTATGACGCCCCACGCGGCCGGAGAGAGCCGGTATTCGTTGTGATCATAGAAGCAGAGATAGGCCAGCCGGCTTGCCGTCCGCTCCGGAAACGGGATGGTGAGGGTAACCGCCTGGCGATAGCGCCAGGTCTGGTCTGAAATGGTGGCTCCGGCAAGCGAAGGGGGCAGGTATTCCCCCTCTCCCTTTATGAAGCACGGGGCTTCTGGATTGGCCCCGTAACCAATCCGATAGGCCTTTCCCACCAGACTCAAGCCCGATTTCCAATCACCCATCAGGACATTGTAGGGCGCGGTGTACGGCTTGAGGATGCCGTCATCGTCGAGCGAAGCGCACCAGAAGTGCCCCCTGTCCTTGTCGGGCCACTTGGGCGTATATTCCAGCACCGTGGGGATGCCGCAGGCGCGCATAATGTCGCAGGTGACCGCCGCCACGGCGTGGCAGTCGCTCCGCACAATGGGCAAAAGCAACTCATATATGCCCAGTTCTCGCACCTTTGCAGTACGGTGCCCCATTACCCAGCGGCTATTGGCAATATAGTCCTTGTAACTTGCTACGGCACCGGCAACCGAAGTGGCCGTGTCGAGCCCCATAATGGCCGAGAACTGGGCCTGGAGCGCCGCCCGTCCAGACTGCACCGCCTCATCGGACGCGACGTAGGGAAGAATCATCTCCCTGAACTCGGCAAAGGACAGGCGCCGCGCAAAGCGGCTCTTCTTCCACACATCCAGCGCCTGGCGGATGTTTGCCTGGTGCTCCTCAGGCGAGATGCACGTGTCAATGGAGGCATACAGCAACGAATCAGCAACGGTAAAGGCATCCCACTCCGCGCCCAGCGCATCGCGCGTGGCGTTCCAGTTCCAGGAGTGATCCGGAAACGTGGGGATGAGGGAATCGACCTTATGAAAGAAGCGTTTGACGCTGTCGGTCATCTCGATGTTCTTCCACCCCTTGTGCCATACAAGGTTCTCCGATACATAACGCTCTGCCGCCCCGTAACGCGAGCAGGACAGCGTTACCAAAGTGAACAGCAAGAGGACAAGAGGAGTGCCACAGCGTTTCACGGCTTGCGGGAAAACACGCGGTATGAACCCATAAAATTGGGCGTTCCCCGCGAAGTCAGTTTCTGCATCATCTGCCAGGCCTGACCCGGACCCTCGCCATACGCTTTTGGATAATCCAATCCGTCATTGGCCGTGTACAACGCCATCTTTTGCTGAGCGCCCACATAATAGAGATTGATGTCGTCGTAACCCTTCAAGGGCGGACGAGGGGCGCCATATTCAACCACATCGGTCCTCTTGCCCCAAACATACCGTTCCGCGCTATACATCTTGTTGCTGTTGAGCGGTGTGTAGAAAGCAATCCCCGAGAAACCTTTCTCTTTCGGTTCAGCGGGATCCGTCGTTTCGTACCGGACCGATGCGGAGAAGCGGCTGTCGCGAAGACGCTTGGTCAAATAGAGGCTCTGGCTTGCCTGCATCGCATCTTTCGGTTCGCTCTTTTTAGCCACAAACACACTGTGCTCCGTGGTTAGCGGAACCTGACAGACCGCGACAGCCTTTCGTCCTTTCCCCTGGACAGACCAGACGGCCTCCTGCCACCGGGGCTCCACCTTGAATGGCCCGGCGGGATTGTACTGCGAAACGAACAGAGCCTGCGCCTCCGAGAGCGGGAAGGCCTGTTGTGGCGCGTTCTCGACAACATACGGACCTTTCAACAACAAAAAAAACAAACAGAAAAGAGTCATACTAATACTATTTAATTGCTATTAAAAGTGCCGACTTTCACCGTTGGATGCAACAGGAATAAAGGATAAACTGACGATTCAATATATACACTTCCCGATGAACCATCAACATAAATCAACTGATTCGTTTGAGGCCTATACCCTATGACGCAGAAAGACTTGCGAGTACCTTCGTCCAGCGCATGAGTTAAAACAAGATGACCCTCATAAACCGCCTGTCTTAACGCTTCTCTTGAATTAACACACACTGCATTGAATCTATAAACACCATATGTATTAAGAATTGTTTTGTCTATTTCCTGAATATTCGAAACAGCTGTGTTTTTATATGTAGTAGCATAATCGATTAAAACTGAAATAGCCGGCATATTCACGCCATTGGCTATCGCTGCATATGCAATAGAACTTAAGAAACAACTTCGCGTCACGTGCGAGATTGTATCTGGGGCCATCGTCAGAAGAGGAGGATCAATCGCAAATACATCGTTTGACGAATAGACATAAAGATCCCCCTCATCAAATGGATAATTAAAGTCTGGTTGATTTAAGTCTTGTATTTCAACACCGTCAATATTTATATAATCTAGAGGGTCCTCTGGGTCATCGGGGTCCAAGTCTGGTCCTTCCGGAATTAACGGTATCATCCAAGAACCATCACCCCAAATATCAATATAATAATTACCTTCCCCATCTTCGTACCACCCCAAATCCTCATTATAATCATATCCAGCAT
Organism: Bacteroidales bacterium; assembly: GCA_017453565.1. Lineage (GTDB taxonomy): Bacteria > Bacteroidota > Bacteroidia > Bacteroidales > UBA932 > Cryptobacteroides. The sequence goes on along the minus strand of JAFTEQ010000079.1, from coordinate 15,055 downwards.
ATGGATCATCCCCTGGGTCATCGCCCCACTCCTCATCCGACCTGTTCCCAACCCTTGGACGACTGCGGAAGTGGAAGCCGGACATCAAGTCCTTAGACTTGGTGTGACGAGCCTTCAGCGAAAGCCTGCGGTCTTTCGTCGAAACGTCACCCGTCAGATTGCCGTCCTGATAACGCTCTACGCGCAGCAGTGCCCCTGTCACAACGTTGGTGTAAATCAACAGGCCATTGAAATGCGCCTTCGACTTCCGCCCCGTGGCAAAGGCACGGGAACGAAGCGAACATTCGGGCTCGCCTCCGAAGCGACCCTTTGTGATAACCAGTTCCTGTTCCACGCGGTGGCGGCGTTTATACACTTGTGGGTCGTGAAAATCTCCATCGAACGAATACACAAGCTTGGTCGGAAGGATGGGGACAGACCACACGAGTTGCCCGTCTGCTTCACGCATACGTGCGTCGTCCCACTGAGGAACGAACTCGCCGGGAGAAAGAGGGCCGCGCATCTCCTGAACGGGAGTCGCCTGGATTTGCTGCTCAAAGAAAGCACGAGCCTCAACTAATGGAAAAACCTCCTTTTGTGAAATCTCTTCCCTCGTTCCTTCCAAAGAACAAGAGACAATAGCGAAAGAGAAGAAAAGGGCAAGAGTGATTCTAAAACATTTCATAACAACTGTATTTGACCGCAATATAATTATTTATTTTTTATTCGCAAAAACGCTCGTTGATTGGGGCGCGGCTCTTCAGCCAGCGGACCACCTCGGCGCGGGCACGCATCATTCCGGGAATTGAGGGTTGCGCCCGTCGAGATAGCGGATAATCATTCGAATCATATCCCCCTGCGTGGCCTGGTCCCAGGCCTTGCGGCCTTCAACCGAACGCTTGAACTGTTTATACTCCGGCGTGCGCACCTGATTGGCCATACGGAGTCTCATATCGTGCTCGACATAGTTCTGCTCCGGATTATAATCGATAAGCCTGTTTTGATTCATCATTGTCTGGTATCGTTCCAGACGGTCCGGCTTGTTGAGCGGATAGTATTCGCTGGCGCCACGAAGTTCCCCTGATTGATAGTAATATTTACGAAGGCCCTTCCCCGTATTCGGCTCAAACTCAACCAGAAGTCCGCTGAATTCTTCTTTTTCAGGTAGATCGTTCAACACGGCATAACCATACACCTTAAAATGCCGCCCGGACCGTTCAAAGGCCAGATAGTGCGCTACGGGATGATACGCATACGCGAGAGAATCCGTTTTCTTTTTACTAAAACGGTACCCTGCCTGAAGCGTCCTTTCGGTGATAAGGGGAACCAGATATGTGCCTCGTTTGGAGATTCCGCTCAGCCCTTTCGGGTGGAAAATAGCCCGTTCCCATTGCGGCACAATACGATATGGAGAAAAGATGGTGTAATAATCTGTCTTGAACTCCTTTGAATCTTCCTCATATTCGTACTCGGGCGCATAGTACGATTCAAAACAGCCCTTCAGTTCGGCTGTCTTTGACTCACTCACAGGAAGGCCCGAGAGCAATCGCGAAGGCAACGTTGGCTGCTTCGCCGCTGCGGACAGCGAAAGCAGCAGGGCCAGAGATAGTACGAATCGTGTTTTCATGGCAGGAACGATTGGTTGTTGCAAGATAATCACTTTTCTATATATAACGCAAGTCTTCCTAAAATACTGAAAAATTATTTGCGTTTTTTTGCGAAACATCGGGCAAGTGGCACCGGCCCGCCGCTGCGGGAGGCTCGGTGGAAGGCCTTCCTCGCGGCGGTCGGCGTGACCTGGAACAGTTTTCCGGCTTTTCTGCTCCAGGTCCCCGGTTTTTCGGGGGGACCTAGAACACTTTTTCGGGATTTCTGTACCAGGTCCCCACGTTTTCAAGGGGACCTGGAGCACTTTTCCGGGGTTTTTGTTCCAGGTCCCGGGCTAATCTGAAACAAAGCCTCGCGACGGCGGCACCGGTCTTCCATTAGGGGCGACTATCATCCGCAGCAGACAAGTTCCTGCGCAGCGGGGACGCAGGATGCGAGAATGGAAGGAGCCCCGGTGGAAGGGCCGGGCCGCCGGATGCCCGAACAGTGGCAGACAGGCCGAAAGGCCTTCGGCGGCAGGCCCGGGCCCCCGGGACAAAAAAAACGAAGGTGACCGGGTACGGCCACCTTCTTTTAAGAAAGAAAAGTCTTTTTAGGCGAGTTTCTCGGCAACCTTGTTGATTGCGTCTCCGACCGTGGAGATGGAAGCGGTTTCCTCGTCGGGAATCTTGACTCCGAAAACCTTCTCGAATTCCATCAGGAGCTCGACGGTGTCGAGGGAGTCGGCGCCCAGGTCATTGGTGAAGTTGGCGCTCTCGGTAACCTCGGAAGGCTCAACGCCAAGTTTGTCTACGATAATCGCTTTGACTTTCTCTACGATTTCAGCGTATTCCATAATGAAAGGTATTAAGTTTTTATTAGTACTCGTTTCTTTAACCCTGCAAAGTAACAAAAAATTTCTCACTTCTCCAAACCGGCCTCTCCACGGCTCAGTTTGAGCCATATCCTGATGGCGTTGAGACCGTTAAGGAAGTAGAAGCTGTACTTGAAAAGCTGCACCACGGTGTACTCGGAGCCTTCGCCGGAACTCAGGACGATGATCCACAGTACGATGGAAGTGACGTTCACCAGGGTCCAGAGATACCACTGGTCCATATAGGCCTTGGTCATAAGCACCAGGGCCACCACGTTGGCGGTGGTGACGGCGCTGTCGAAGGCCATCTTGGCCCAGTCGACGTTGCCCTGATAGCGCGCAATGAGCCAGGCGATTGCGAGCACCGCGCCGTACACGAGCACGAACAGCGCCGCCACGTTCAGCCAGCCCTTCGGCGTGAGCCTGCGCGCCCGGACCGGCTCCTTGGCCGTGGCACCCCGCTTGCGCCAGCCGTAGAAGCCGATGAACTCCATAGGCAGGAAATAGAAGAGGTGCAGCCCCAGAGTCATAGGCACGTTCTGGTCGAGCAGGGTGTAGGAATAGATGAGCACGTCCACCAGGCCGAAGACGAAAGTGAGGATGTTGCCGTTGGCCGACAGCACCACGCTGATTACGCCCATCAGCGCCCCAACCGAAGAAAGGATGGTGAGGGCCACGCGGGCGTCGGGTTTGCGCAGGTTGAGCACGCAGGCCAGGGTCACGCACACGATCATGCCCGCCAGCAGGAAGGCGTTGAATGCTCTGTTGAAGGTCTTCTCGTTCATATTCCTAATTATTTAACGCCTCGAGGATGCGCGCGGCAAGCCCCGGACCCACAAATATAGACAAATCTTCCAAACTTGCGGCGGCAATCTGCGCCACGCTGCCGTAGTGCAGCAGGAGCCGCTCCTCGGTCTGGGCGCCCACGCCCCTGATTTCCCGCAGGGCCGAACGGATCTGCGCCTTGCTCCGAAGGCTCCGATGGAAGGTGATGCCGAAGCGGTGCGCCTCGTCGCGGATCTGCTGTAGGAGTTTGAGCGCCTGCGAGTTGCGGTCGAGGAACAGGGGATAGGGATCGCCCACCCTGATGACCTCCTCCAGGCGCTTCGCAAGCCCCACCACCGTAAGGCGGTCCTGGAGCCCCAGTTCGCACAGGGCCTGCCAGGCGAACTCCAGCTGGCCCTTGCCGCCGTCGATTACCACCAGCTGCGGCAGGTCGTCGGGCGCTTCTTCCAGCATACGGGCGTAACGGCGGTTCACCACCTCCTTCATGGAGGCGTAATCGTTGGCCCCGATCACCGTCTTGATCTTGAACTTGCGGTAGTCCTTCTTGGAGGGTTGTCCGCCGCGGAACACCACGCAGGAGGCCACCGGATTGGTGCCCTGGATGTTGGAATTGTCGAAACACTCCATATGCTCGGGCAATTCCTTCATACCCAGCGCCTGCCGCAATTCTTCCAGCACGCTGCGCCGGAAGGCGTCGGGGTCGGTATGCTCGCGCTGCTTGAGCGTATTGAAATGGTATTCGCGCGCGTTCTTGGCCGCCAGCTCCAGGAGCGACAGCTTGTCGCCCTTCACGGGCACGGTGTAGCGGATGTTCAGCAACTGCACGTCGGGCAGGAAGGGCACGACGAGTTCGCCGGACGGCGGTCCCAGCTTGCTTTCGATCTCGGCGATGAAGGCGCTCAGCACGGCCGCCTGCTCCTCCTCGATCCCCAGGCGGAAACCGAGGTTGAGACTCTGCACGATGGCTCCGCCCCGGATGCGCAGGAAGGAACCGAAGGCCTCGGTGCCGTCGAAAATGAGGGCGTACACATCGGCCTGCAGGTCGCGCACCGAGGTCACGATGCTGCGCGCATAGTGTTGCTTTAGCGCATCGATGCGCTCTTTCCACAGCTGGGCGAGCTCGAAATCGAGGTCTTCGCTGGCCTGCTGCATACGCGTCTCATACTCCTTCAGGATGGCGCCCACACCCCCTTTGAGGAAGGTGGTGATCTCCCCGATCCAGCCGGCGTACTCCTCTACCGACACGGCCCCGATGCAGCAGCCGCGGCATTTCCCGATCTGGAAATTGAGGCAGGGACGGAGTTTCCCGCGCAGGATGGTGTCGGCGTCGATCTTGTGCCGGCAGCTGCGCAGCGGATAGGCCTTCTCGAAGAACTCCAGCAGGTAACGGGCGTGCAGCACGGTGCTGTAGGGACCGAAGTAGCGCGAGCCGTTCTTTTCCACGCGGCGGGTGAGGAACACCCGGGGGTAGGGCTCGGCCGTCACGCAGATCCAGGGGTAGGTCTTGGAATCCTTCAGGAGGATGTTGTAACGGGGTTTGTACTGCTTGATGAGGTTGTTCTCGAGCAGCAGGGCGTCGGCCTCGCTGTCCACCACCGAATACTGCACGTCGGCAATCTTGGAAACCAGGATGCGGGTCTTGGCCGTGAGCCGCTCCGAGGGCACGAAATACTGGTGCACCCGCTTGAAGAGGTCTTTGGCCTTGCCCACATAGAGTACCGTTCCCCCGGCATCGTAGTAACGGTAGACGCCGGGGGAATGAGGCAGGAGCGCTATTTTCGCGCGCAGGTCCACGTCAGCGGCCCAGGGCTTCGGCCACGGCCTTTTCGATGCCTGCGCCGCGCAGGTTGCGTTTCAGGATGGTCCCGTCGGGGCCGATGAGCATGATGTGCGGAATGCCGTCGATGCCGTAGAGCCGGGTGGGCACCGACTGCGCGTCCACGATCTGGTTCCACACCACGCCGTGCTCCTCGGCGGCCGCGGCCGTATCTTCCGGCTTGTCCCAGACCGCCACGCTGAGCACGTCGAAGTCGGGACCCTTGTACTTCTCGTACACCGCGATGATATTGGGGATCTCGCGCTTGCAGGGGCCGCACCAGGAGGCCCAGAAGTCTACCAGGATGTATTTACCCTTACCCACGAAGTCGGAGAACTTCACGCCGTTCACCTCGAAATCGGTGAACTTCCGGCCCTCGGCCGTATTCTTCTTGGCGTCGAGCTTGACGGAAAGCTCCTTCACGAAGGCGTCTTCGGCCGCTTCGCCCTTGAGCGAGGCGATCACCTTCTCCAGCTCGGCGGGTTCGGCGAGGTAGTAGCAGTCCTTGAGGGCCGCGGGGGCCAGGGCGTTGTCGCGGTTCTTGCGCGCCACACCGAGGGCGTACTCCACGAACTCCTTGGTGAAGGCCTCTTCCTTCTGCTCGTAAACGGCCGCCTTGTCGGCTTCGGCCACGGTAGCGTCTTTCTGGAGCGCGTCGACCTCGGCCTGGAAGGCCTCCATCATAGCCGTGCTCTTGTTGCGGTACTCTTCCATGCGCTGCTCCACGCTGGTCTGTTTGCAGCCTGCGCCCACGAAAAGCGAGAGGGCCAGGAGCGATAGCATCAACTTTTTCATATTCCCTGTGTTTATGTTTGCAAAAATGCCAGTCTCGGAAATCCGAAACCGGCATAAATATAGTACAATTTTCCGAAAGGAAAACTACTTCTGCGCGCTTTCGCGACGGTCTCTGCGTCCGCCACGGCGGTCACCGCCACGACGGTCGCCTCCGCGTCCGCCACGGTTCTGACCGGCAGCCTGGGCGTTGGCAGCAGCCAGGGCGGCAGGAGTCAGATCCTGCTTGCCATAGCGCTCACCGTTGCAAATCCAGACCTTGATGCCCAGCGCACCCACCTTGGTGTTGGCCACGGCAAGGGCGTAGTCGATCTCGGCGCGGAAGGTGTGGAGCGGAGTCCTGCCTTCCTTGAACATCTCGCTGCGGGCGATTTCGGCACCGCCGATGCGGCCGCTGACCTGCACCTTGATGCCTTCTGCGCCCACGCGCATGGTATTGGCGATCGCCATCTTGATGGCCCGGCGGTAGGAGACGCGGCCCTCGATCTGACGGGCGATGCTGTCCGCCACGATGTGGGCGTCGACCTCGGGACGCTTCACCTCATAGATGTTGATCTGGACTTCCTTGCCGGTGACCTTCTTGAGCTCTTCCTTGAGTTTGTCCACCTCGGTGCCGCCCTTCCCGATGATGAAGCCCGGGCGGGCCGCATAGATGGTCACGGTGATGAGCTTGAGGGTCCGCTCGATCACGATACGGCTCAGGCCCGCTTTCGCGAGACGGCCGCCCAGATACTTGCGGATCTCGAAGTCTTCGGCGATCTTTTCGGCATAGTTGCCACCACACCAGTTGGAGTCCCAACCACGGGTGATGCCGATTCTGTTGCTGATAGGATTAGTTTTCTGTCCCATATTATTTCTCCTCTACCGTTTTTTTGACATCAAGGATCACGGTGACGTGGTTGGAACGCTTGCGGATGCGGCCGGCCCTGCCCTGCGGGCAAGGACGGATGCGCTTCAGCGTGCGGCCTTCGCCGACCATGATGGTCTTCACATACACGTTTCCGTTTTCCAGCTCCTTGGCGTTGTCCGGATTCTTGGCCTCCCAGTTCGCCACGGCGCTGCGGAGGAGTTTTTCCAGACGGACGGAAGCCTCCCTCTTGGAGAATTTCAAGAGGTCGATGGCGCGGTTGATCTCGACGCCGCGAACGGTGTCGGCGACCAGGCGCATCTTCCGCGGAGATGTCGGCACGTCGTTAAGCTTGGCAATAGAGGTGACCTTCTTCTGCTCCTTGAGCTTTTCGGCCATAAGTCTTTTACGAGCTCCCATGTTTCAATCTCCTTTTTACTTGTTGTTGCCGGAATGGCCTTTGAACGTACGCGTCGGCGCGAATTCGCCGAGCTTGTGGCCCACCATCTGCTCCGTAACGTAAACAGGAATAAACTTGTTTCCGTTGTGGACGGCGATTGTGTGGCCGATGAAGTCCGGAGAGATCATGCTGGCGCGGGACCAGGTCTTGACCACCTCCTTCTTCTTGCTACCATCATTCATAGCAAGAATTCTCTTCTCCAGGGCTTCCTGGATATAGGGACCTTTTCTTAAAGAACGACTCATAATCTAACGTTTTTTCCTGTTATTTCTTTCTTCTCTCGATGATGAACCTGTTGGAAACAGCCTTCGGGTTGCGGGTCTTGTAACCCTTGGCCGGCAGACCCTTGCGGGAACGCGGATGGCCACCGGAAGCACGTCCTTCACCACCACCCATGGGGTGGTCGACCGGATTCATCACGACACCACGGTTGTGCGGACGACGGCCCAGCCAGCGGCTGCGACCGGCCTTGCCGAACGACTCGAGGTTGTGATCCGGGTTGGAAACGGTACCGACCGTCGCGCGGCAGCTCACGAGCACCATACGGGTCTCACCGGAAGGCAGGCGGAGAACCGCATGCTTGCCTTCGCGGGCGGCGAGCTGGGCGGAAGTACCGGCCGAGCGGGCCATAGCGGCGCCCTGGCCGGGACGGAGCTCGATGTTGTGCACGAGCGTACCGACAGGAATTTCGCTGAGCGGGAGGCAGTTGCCCACCTCGGGAGCGACACCGCTTCCGGAGGCGATCACCTGTCCCACCTTGATACCGTCCGGAGCGATGATGTATCTCTTCTCTCCGTCCTCGTACTGCACCAGGGCGATGCGGGCGCTGCGGTTGGGATCATACTCGATGGTCAGAACCTTGGCGGTGCATTCGTCCTTGGCGCGGCGGAAGTCGATCACGCGGTACATCCGCTTGTGACCGCCGCCGATATAACGCATCGTCATCTGGCCGGTGTTGTTACGGCCGCCGGTGCGCTTGAGGGGTTCCAGCAATGATTTCTGAGGTTTCTTGGCGGTGATTTCGCTGAACGCGCTGATCACCTTGTTCCGTTGACCGGGAGTGACCGGTTTGAATTTTCTTACTGCCATTGTCTGTCCCTCCTTTAAATGTTAGCGTAGAAGTCAATCTTATCCTCACCCGCAAGCGTGACATAAGCCTTCTTGAAGTGATTCATCCGGCCACGGAGCAGGCCCGCCTTGGTGTAGCGGGACTTCTTCTTGCCGTGATAATTGACCGTATTGACGTCGGCGACGGAGACACCGTACATCTTCTCCACCGCCTCCCTGATCTGAAGCTTGTTCGCCTTGCGGTCTACCACAAAGCCGTAACGGTTCAACTTTTCGCCCTGAGCCGTCAGCTTCTCTGTTACGATTGGCTTAATAATGATTCCCATCTCTCAGATTATTTTTTCCTGGCGGCAAGAATGTCCTGGACACCATCCACGAGCACCATCGAATTGGCATTCATGATGGCGTAGGTGTTGATTTCGTCCACAGTGATGACATTCACTTCAGGAAGGTTACGGGATGAAAGGTAAATATTGTCCGCGTTCTGCGGGAGGACGAAGAGGACCTTGCGATTCCCGGCCTTGATGGCATCGAGAATACGCTGGAAATCCTTGGTCTTGGGGGCGTCCATCGAGAACGGTTCCACCATCACGATCGCATTCTCACGGGCCTTATAGGAAAGGGCGGAGCAGCGGGCGAGGGCCTTGAGCTTCTTGTTGAGCTTGTGGTGGTAGAAACGGGGCACCGGGCCGAAGACACGGCCGCCGCCCACGAAGATACCCGCCTTGAGCGAGCCGTGGCGCGCGCCGCCGCCGCCTTTCTGACGGCCAAGCTTCTTGGTGCTGTGGGCAATCTCGCTGCGATCCTTCGTCTTGGCGTTGCCGTGACGCTGGTTGGCGAGATACTGGACCACGTCGAGATAGATGGCGTGATCGTTGGGTTCGATTCCGAAGATCTCTTCGTCGAGGGTGACTTTCTTTCCGGAGTCGGTTCCGTCTATTTTCAAAACTGACAGTTTCATACGCTTAAGCCTCCACAATTACATAAGAACCTTTGGCTCCGGGAACGGAACCCTTGACGACGAGCAGATTGTTCTCGGGCAAGACTTTCACGACCTGAAGGTTGAACACCTTCACGCGGTCGCCGCCCATATGTCCGGCCATACGCATTCCGGGGAACACGCGGGACGGCCAGGACGATGCGCCCATGGAACCGGGGTGACGAAGGCGGTTGTGCTGGCCGTGGGTCTTGCCACCCACACCGGCAAAGCCGTGACGACGCACGACGCCCTGGAAACCCTTACCTTTGGAAGTACCGACGACATCCACGTAAACGACATCTTCCTTGATGATGTCGGACACCGTGAGCGTGTCGCCGAGTTTCAGCTCTCCCTCGAAGTCCGCCTCAAATTCGACGAGCTTCCGCCTGGGAGTGGTTCCTGCCTTAGAGAAGTGCCCCTGGAGAGGCTTGCTGGTGTGCTTTTCTGAAATTTCGTCATAGGCAAGCTGTACAGCGGCATAACCATCTTTCTCTACTGTACGGAGCTGCGTAACAACGCACGGACCAGCCTCGATAACGGTGCACGGTATGCTTTTACCGTCGGCACCGAAAACGGAAGTCATTCCGATTTTCTTTCCAATTAATCCAGGCATTGGTTTGTTAATTAATTGTTTATAAGTACTTTATAAGTATCTCCGCAAAATTGCGGGCTGCAAATATACAACTATTTTTTCGATTTACAAGGACTTGATTTACAATTATTTCTTGTACCTTTGTAAAAATATGTTGCTGGAGATTTTCGGATTCCTACGACTTTCGTTCGTAGATATTGTGGACATCGCGGTGGTGGCGCTGATCATCTATGTGGTCTTCCACTGGCTGCGCGGGTCCTCCGCGATGAACATTTTCATCGCCATCCTCTTCCTTTTCGTCATCCGCATCATTGCGGTGGGCCTCAATATGAAACTGCTTTCGGCCCTGATGGGGACGGTCGTCGACGTGGGCGCCATCGCCCTGGTGGTCATCTTCCAGCCCGAGATCAGGCAGTTCCTCGGACGGGTGGGCCGTTCCGGCATCGCCCGGGGCGGACGCTCGCTCACAGACCGCATCCTGCACCGGGAGGGAGACGCCCTTCCGCCGGCCGCCGTCAAGGAGGTCGTCGCCGCCTGCGCGGCCATGGCCGAACAGAAGACGGGCGCGCTCATCGTCATCCGCCACAGGAACAATCTGGAAGACATTATCGCCACGGGCGACCGGCTCGACGCCGACATCCGCGAGCGCCTGCTCGAGAACATCTTTTTCAAGGATTCTCCCCTGCACGACGGAGCCGTGGTCCTCGGGGGCGGACGCATCGTGGCCGCCCGCTGCACCCTGCCTATGACCGAACGCACCGACCTCCCCGCCCGTTACGGCATGCGGCACAAATCGGCCGTGGGCCTCACCGAGCGCAGCGATGCCGACGTGATCGTGGTCTCCGAGCAGCGGGGCACCATCTCCTTCGTGCACGAAGGCGTCATCAGGGAGGGCGTCAACCGCTACGAACTCAGGCAGTTGTTGGGTCCGTCCAAAGAATAGCGGCGTGGAAGCATCTCTGGAAAGGCTGGAAGCCAAGCTGGGTTTTGACCGCATCCGCAGCCTCGTTTCGGAGCGCTGTCAGAGCGATTATGCGGCCGCCCGGGTGGCGGAGGAGGCTTTTTCCACCCGGCCCGACATCATCCGCCAGCGCCTTCAGCTCACCGACGAGATGCGGCTCGTGATGCTCTTCGAGGAGCAGTTTCCCACCACCGGTTACATCGACGCCATCCCCTTCCTCACCCCCCTGCAGCGCGACGGAGCGCGCATCGACGCCCGTTCGCTCGCCAAACTGGGCACCCTCACCACCACGGTGCGGCGCATCGTGCATTTCTTCGGCAGCATCAAGGACGGCGTCTACCCCAACCTCAAGCGCCTGGCCGCCCCCGTACCAGTCTTTTCCGAGGTGCAGCGGCGCATCGAGGGCATCCTCGACAAGTACGGGGACATCAAGGACAGCGCCTCGCCGGCCCTGAACGAGATCCGCCGCGACCTGCGGGCCCGGGAAGGGTCCCTCTCGAAACAGGCGGCCGCCATCCTCCGGCGGGCCCAGGAACAGGGCTGGAGCGACGAGGACGCCGCCGTGTCGGTGCGCGACGGCAAGTTCCTCATCCCCGTCCACTCGGCCCACAAACGCAAACTCGCGGGCTACGTCTATGACGAGTCGGCCACCGGCAAGACCTCCTTCGTGGAGCCGGTGGAGGTTATGGAGCTGGAGAACGAGATTGCGGCCCTGCACTTCGCCGAAGCCCGCGAGATCGAGCAGATCCTGTCCGACTTCAGCGACTTCCTGCGGCCCTACATCCCCGACCTGCTGGGAGCCGCCGCCTTCGTGGGCGAGATCGACTTCCTTATGGCCAAGGCCCGCACCGCCCTCGACCTGGTGGCCGGTATGCCGGTACTCTCCGACGACGGGAGCCTGCGCCTGCGCAAGGCCCGCCACCCCCTGTTGGAACGGGCGCTGCGTGCGGAAGGACGGGAGATCGTCCCCCTCAGCGTCACCCTCACCCCGGAGAAGCACATCCTCCTCATATCGGGCCCCAATGCCGGCGGAAAGTCGGTCTGCCTGAAGACCGTGGGCCTGCTCCAGTATATGTTCCAGTGGGGCATGCTCATCCCCACCTCCGAGACTTCGGAACTACCTGTCTTCGACCGCATTGCGGTGAGCATCGGCGACGACCAGTCGCTCGAGAACGACCTCAGCACCTACAGTTCCTTCCTCACCGATATGCGCGAGATGCTCCGCAGCGCCGACGCGAAGACCCTGGTGCTCATCGACGAATTCGGCTCGGGCACGGAACCCACGGCGGGCGGGGCCATCGCCGAGGCCATCCTCGCGGAAATCGACCGCAGGGGCGTGTACGGGGTCATCACCACCCACTACACCAACCTCAAACTTTATGCGGCGGGCGAGCAGACCGGCGTGGTGAACGGCGCCATGCTCTTCGACACGGCCCGCATCGCTCCGCTCTTCAAACTGGAAACCGGCCTTCCGGGCGGCTCCTTCGCCTTTGAACTCGCCCGCAAGATGAACCTGCCGGAAGCCATCGTCAAAGACGCCGAAACCCGGGCGGGCGAGGAGTTCGTGGGCATTGAACGCAACCTGCGCCGCATCGCGCGGGGGCGGCGCGCCATCGACGAGCGACTGCAGAAGATCAAACACACCGACAAGACCCTGGAAGAGGTGACGTTGCGCTACCAGAAGGAACTGGAAGACATCCGCAACCAGAAGAACCAGATCCTGGAAGGAGCGCGCAAGGAAGCCGCCGACATCGTGAAAGGGGCCGGCCGTCAGGTGGAGCGCACCATCCGCGAAATCAAGGAATCGCAGGCCGACAAGGGCCGCACCAAAGAGGCCCGCGAGGGGCTCCAGACCTTCCTCACGGCCCTGGAACAGAAGAAGACGCGCGACGAGCACCTCGACCGGAAGATCGAGCGTCTGCGCAAACACCGTCCCGAAGCGGACGCCCGCAGCGAGGCCCCGCGCAAGGAAGCCCCGCTCAAACTGGGCGAGAAGGCCCGCGTGAAGGAAAGCGGAATGGTGGGAGAAGTCGTGCGGGTGTCGAACAAATCGGTCACCCTGGCCCTGGGCAACCTGAGCAGTACCCTCGCCCCCCATCTGGTAGAACGCATCAGCGCCGCCGAGTTCAAGGAGGCCACCCGCGCGGCCGCCACCCGGATCGTGCGGAAGGAAGACGAAGGCATCCGCCAGCGCCGCCTGGGCTTCAAACCCGAGATGGACCTGCGCGGAGAGCGCCTGCAGGACGCCCTGGAGGCCGTGATGCATTACATCGACGACGCCCTTATGCTGGGGATGGGCCAGGTGCGCATCATCCACGGCAAAGGCACCGGCGTGCTGCACGAAGAGATACAGAAGTACCTGCGTACCGTGCCGGGGGTGCGGGCCGTGCGCGACGAGGACGTCCGCGCCGGCGGATCCGGCGTAACCATCGTAGACCTGGACTGACGCCTATGAAGACCGAACGACAGCATCTGGGGCGGCGCGGAGAGGACGAGGCCTGCCTGCATCTGCAGCGGCTGGGGCACAGCATCCTGGAGCGCAATTTCCGCAGCGGACACACCGAACTCGACATCATCTCGCTCGCGCAGGACGGCCTGCATTTTGTAGAGGTGAAGAGCCGGACGGCCCCCTGCAGCGCCGACCCGGAAGAGAACGTGGGGGCCGCCAAGCGCCGCAGCCTCGTGCGGGCCGCACAGGGCTGGCTGCACAGCCCGCAACGGGCCCCGCTGCGCGAGCAGGAAGTGTTTTTTGACATTATCAGCGTCGTATTCGACCACAATACCACATACATTAATTACTACCCACAAGCTTTTATACCAATCTATGTCTGAGTCCCATCGATACTGTGTCATCCTCGCCGGCGGTATTGGCGCCCGTTTCTGGCCCGTGAGCCGCGAGGACAGGCCCAAGCAGTTCCTGCAACTCACCCACGACGAAGGTTCCTTCCTTCAGGAGACCTACGCCCGGATGAGCCGCAGCTTCCCGGAAGGCCACATTTTCGTCATCACCCTGGCGCGCTACCGCGACATGGTCCTGGAGCAGCTGCCCGGGCTGCCCGACGACCACGTGCTCATTGAGCCCTATAGCCGGAACACGGCCCCCAGCGTGGCCCTGGCTACCTACACCCTCCTCAACATCGACCCGGAAGCCACCGTGCTGGTGACTCCGTCCGACCACATCATCAGCGACAAGCTCCTCTTCGACAAGACCGTTTCGGACGCCATCGAATATGCCAGCCGGGGCGACGCCCTGGTGACCCTGGGCATCGTGCCCACCCGTCCCGACGCCAACTTCGGCTACATCCAGGTGACGGGCGGAGCCGGTGCGCACGAAAGCGGCAAACCGCTCAAGGCCAAGACTTTCACCGAGAAACCCGACCCCGAACTGGCCCAGGTGTTCCTGGACAGCGGGGAGTTCCTCTGGAACAGTGGCATCTTTGTCTGGAAGGCGGGCACCGTGCGGGCAGAGATGGAGCGCTGCTGCCCCGAGATCACCCGCCTCTGGCAGGGCTGGGAGAAAGCCCTCAACGGACCGGACGCGCAGGGCTTCGTGGAACGCATCTACGCCGACATCCCCCGCATCTCCATCGACTACGCCCTGATGGAGAAGTCGGACCGGGTGTGGATCCTGCCGGCCAAGTTCGGCTGGACCGACATCGGCAACTGGGAGTCGCTCTACGACTACCTGTCGCGCCACGACCGCGACGGCAACTCGGCCCGCACCGCGGGGCCCCTCCTTATGAAAGACAACGCCAACGACATCATCTACTCCACCCCGTCGGGCAAACTCACCGTGCTCCGCGGCCTCAGGGACTATCTGGTCATAGACACCGACGACGTGCTGATGGTCTGCCCGCGCGACGACAAGAAGATCAAGGACCTCATCGCCGAGGTTGCTATGCCCAATTACGAAGAATACCGATGAAAACGCTCCTGCTCCGCACCGCCGCCGCAGCGCTCCTGCTGGGCGCCCTTTCCTGCTCCGAACGCAGTCCGCTGTACAAAGACCCCTCCGCCCCCGTCGAGAAGCGGGTGGACGACCTGCTCCGGCGTATGACGCTCGAGGAGAAGGTGGGCCAGATGAACCAGTACACCGGGCTCGAGCACATCCGCAAGACCGAAGCCCGGCACAATGCTGGCAGGGACCTCGCAAAAAGCGATTCCTACACCTTCTACAAGGGCTTTCCCGCCGACACTCTGGAGGCCTGGACGGCCCGGGGCTGGGTGGGTTCCTTCCTGCACGTTTACACCCTCGAGGAAGCGAATCACCTGCAGGAACTCGCCCTTTCGTCGCGGCTGGGCATCCCCATCATC
>JAFTEQ010000078.1 GCA_017453565.1 Bacteroidales bacterium | reverse complement strand
TCCAAAAATATAGCCTCAAATCGGACAATAGACTTCTTGAGAATCGAAAAAAATCGAAGGATACCGAACTAACTCGATATCCTTCGATTGTCTTAATTGTCAGAGGACTTTAGTTTGGGCACCTTTTTCAGTGCCCTCCCCAGACGGGCCGGTTTTTTCAAACTCGGGAACCGGAGTTCCTATTTATTGAGGTTGTACTGCGCTGCCATTTCGGCGGGCATCTGACCGAGCACCTCGAAGTAAGGCGTTCCGTCCACGGCCGTCATGCGGTAGACGGTATCGTCAACCTTGTAGTACTCGTTGCCGTCCGACAGGGTCACGGCGTCGTAGTCGTCGGGCAGAGCCTCGATGAGGGCGCCGGCCGGCGGGACGATCACCTTATACTGACCGTTCGCCTCCTGCACGTAGAAGACACCGTCGTTCACGAAGTACTGCGTGTTGGCACCCGCATAACTCTGCACCAGGCCCAGTTTGTTGGCCAGCTGGTAGGAAGCCAGCGACTTGAGGGCGTTGACGTCGATGCTGGGTGTCGCGCTCGCGGCCGGAGCTGCGGCGACGGCGTTCTGCTGAGCCGCTGCGGCAGCCTGCTGCGCGGCGATGGCCGCCTGCTGGGCCGCGATGGTAGCGTTGTTCTCGGCGATGATGCGGTTCTGCTCCTGGATGGTGGCATAGTTGCTGTCGATGGCCGAATACGTACGGTACACATTGTTGTAGTAAGCGAAACGGCAAGCGGACAGCTGGATGTCGGCCGCCAGGTCGAAGAGCACACCGAAGGGCGGACGGCACACATAGTAGTTGCCGAGCCAGTAACGGTAGTAGATACCGTTGTAGAGGTAGTAGTCGACACCCCAGTAGCTCACCCTGCGGTAACGGGGCAGATAGTGCACCCGGTGGCCGAAGTAGTGCCGGTCGTACCCGTAGAAGTGACCCGGGCGGTCATAGTGGAGATAGGGCCTTTCACGCGGGGGAACACGTTTGGGTGCACCGCCGTTGAAATGGGCCTGCGACGGATTGCGATGGCTCTGGTTGCCCACCCGGTCGCCGCCACCACCGGCGCTGGAGCGGTGAGATCCGCTGCGGGATCCGCCGTTCGAAACGCCACCCGAGGACTTGGGCGGATTGGCGTGCGAAGAGGAGCCGCTGCCCGATTTGGGCGGATTGGCATGGGTGGAACTGCCGCGGTTCTGGCTGCTGCCGCTGGTCGTGGCAGAAGACCGGGAACCGGTGGCCGCCGACTTGGAGGTGCCGCCGCTGCGGCTCGCCGTCGGCGTGGTGGTACGGTTCTGGGTGCTGGTAGCGGGCTTGCTCACCGTAGAAGAAGAACGGGAGCTACTGCTGCTACCCGACACCATGCCGCTCGAACGAGAACTGCTGGAACTGCCGCCCGAACGGGAGACGCCGCCGCTGCGGCTGCCGCTCTGGCTGCTACTCGACGGGCGCGAAGCCGAAGAAGAAGACCGTGAGGCCGACGAAGAAGACGAAGACCTCGACGTGGAAGACTGAGAAGAACGGCTCGACCCGCCACTGCGGGACTGTGCGTTCAAGCTGACGGGCGTTGCCACAAGCGCCACAGCTGCTGCGGCGGCAAGGGCCAGTCTGAATAAGGTTTTCATCGCGCTCTGTGTTTTAATCATAGATGTGGTATTTGGCGGAAACGCTGCAGAACGACGCTACGTCTTTGCTCCAATAGGCTTCGATGTCACTCGTCCGGAAGCTCTTCCCGAAGGTTTTACTCACATAATCTGTGCCGCAAACTTTATGGAACATAGAAAGACGCCCTGCAGCGGCCTTGAAGGGGTCTTTATGGTATAATTCGTAGACGGCCTGCATCACGTAGAACTGCGTGAGCGTGAGGGTGGCCGCTTCGTAATCGGTGTAGAAATACTGCACGCCGTGCACCAGCCGGCCCGCACAGGAACCCGAGAAGGGTTTGTAGTGGATGGTGCGGAAGGCGGTACCCGGAATGTGGTAGCTGTCGAGGCGGGCTTTGAGGGCGTCGGCATCGATCCACTCGGCGGCGAACACCCCGAACGGGAGCGTATAGCCGATGCCGATCTGCAGGTAGCCGTAGAACTCGCCGCAGAGCCCGGCAGAGGGGTAGCAGATGGCCGTCTCGGGATAGGGAATGTTGGGCGAGGGCAGGATCCACGGCAGACCCGTGTCGGCGAAGAGCATCGAACGGTGCCAGCCCTCCATCGGCACCACCGTAAGACGGCAGCGCAGCGGCGGCTCGTCGCCCCGCTGTCCGCGGTTGAGCCCCTCCTCGTTGATGAGGCGGGCCAGCTCGCCCACCGTGAGGCCGTAGATATAAGGAATGCGGTACTGACTCACGAACGAGTTGAACTCAGGCTCCACCAGACAGCCCTCCACCTTCCGTCCGCCCAGCGGATTGGGCCGGTCGAGCACCATCACCTCGATGCCCTGCTCGGCACAGGCGCGCATCATCAGGCCCAGCGAAGAGATGAAGGTGTAGGAACGGGAGCCCACGTCCTGGATGTCGTAGACCACCACATCGAGCCCGCGGAGCATCTCCGGGGTGGGTTTGCGCGTGGCGCCGTAGACGGAGTGGACGGGCAGGCCGGTCTTCGCGTCCACGCCGCCGGCCACCTTGTCGCCCGCATAGGCGTCGCCCCGGACTCCGTGCTCCGGAGCAAACAGGGCCTTGAGTTCCACGCCGGGCGCCTCAAAGAGGATGTCCACCGTGGAACGCAGCGAGCGGTCTACCCCGGAAGGGTTGGTAAGCAGGCCCACCCGGCGCCCCTTCAGCCCCTCGAAACCCCGCTCCCGCAGCACCTCGATGCCCGGATTAACCTGTGCAAACACGCAGGCGGGCAGAAGACTCAGAAGCAGGACAAGGATGCGACGCATAGTACAAAGATACCCATTTTATTTGAGACCGTAGTCGGGCCGGATCCGCCGGGGAATGAAGGCCGTAACGCCCAGGCTCAGGATGCAGCAGAGCATGACCAGCACGAAGAAGCCCGTATAGCCCGCGGCCTCCTGCAGCATGCCGGCGAAAAAGCCCGGAACCATCATGCTCAGGGCCATGAACGCCGTGCAGAGGGCGTAATGCGAGGTCTTGTAGCTGCCTTCCGAGAAATACATCATATAGAGCATGTAGGCCGTGAAACCGAAGCCGTAGCCAAACTGGTCGAAGGCCACGCAGGCATAGATCACCGGCAGCGACACGCCCTTCGCCAGCGAGAGGAAAAGGTAGACGGCGCAAGGCAGGGCCAGGCTCAGCGACATGGGCCACAGGGCCCGGCGCAGGCCCTTCCGACCCGCATAGATGCCGCCCAGGATACCGCCCAGCGTGAGGGCGATGACCCCCACCGTACCGTACACCAGCCCCGACTGAGCCGTGCTCAGACCAAGGCCTCCGGCCTCGGGCGGATCGAGCAGGAAGGGGGTGAGCATCTTCACCGAGAAAGCCTCGGGAAGACGATAGAGCAGCAGGAACAGCAGGGTAATCCCCACTCCGGGTTTGCGGAAGAAACTCGTCACGGCCTCCGTGAGGCTGCGCCGCTGCGTGTCGGGCACGCTCCGCTCCACCTTGGGAAGGAACAGCAGGTTCCAGACGCTCAGCAGCAGGAACAGGAGCGAACACAGCAGCAGGGTGAGCTTCCAGGCCCGGGGGATGTCTCCCAGACGCGTCTCCAGCACGCCGGCCAGTACCACGATCACCCCCTGGCCGAAGACCGAGGAGATGCGGTAGAACGTGCTCCTGATGCCCACGAACAGCGACTGGCGGTGCTCGTCGAGCGCCAGCATGTAGTACCCGTCGGCCGCGATGTCGTGGGTGGCCGAGAGCATGGCCGTCACATAGAACACCACGAGCGAAAAGGTGAATGCCGAAACCGGCGCCCCGGTCGTGCGGGGCGTGGAGAAGGCCAGCAGGGCGAAGGCCACGGTCATGAGCGACTGCATAACCACCACCCACCAGCGTTTGGTGCGCACCACGTCCACCATGGGGCTCCAGAGGGGCTTGATGACCCAGGGCAGGTAGAGCAGGCTGGTGTACATCGCGAGGTCGGCATTCGACATACCCAGGCGTTTGAACATAGTGACCGAGATCACGTTCACCACGAAATAGGGAACGCCCTCCGCGAAATAGAGGGTGGGGATCCACCACCAGGGAGATTTTGCCGTCCGGTCCATCCTTTACAGTTCTGCGATTTCTGCTCCGGGATAATAGTGGGCAAGGATCTGCGCGCAGTCGTAGCCGCGGTCGGCCATAACGGCCGCCCCGATCTGGCAGAGCCCCACGCCGTGTCCCCAGCCCCGGCCGCGCAGGATGAGCGTATCGCCCGCCCATTCCATTTCGAAAGCCGAGCTCTTGAGGTGGCTTTCCGAAAGCGTGCGGCGGATAACGAGCTCCTTGCCAATCACTTCCGTATGTTTCGTGCCCTCGATCCGCAACCGTTTGATACGGCCCGACGGACCCCGCTCCACGGCCTCGAGCGAACGGATGGTGCCAAAGTCGATGCCGCTGCGGCGCCGGACCAGTTCGGAGAGTTCCTCCCGGTCGTAACGCACTTCCCAGCGGTAGAAATCGTCGGTCGCCCGGTCGTAGTCGTTCAGCACCCGGGCGAGCAGTTCGGGCGAAGCGCCGGCGCAGAAGGGATCGGCCCCCTCCTCCTCCCCGGGCGTATCGGGCACCGAGGGAAGATAAGGCTCGTCGCGGTCTTCCCAGCAGGTGCTGAACAGTTCCGTTCGGCCGCCGCAGCACTTGGAATAGCGCGTATCGCACACCGCGCCTCCATAATTGAGGGTCTGGCCCCAGGTCTGGTCGATGGCGTCACGCACCGCGCTGCCCACAGCCGTATTGAGTCCTTGGTAGCGCTGGCAGTGATCGTCGGCGCAGACATCGTAACCGGGATGTGTGTGCAGGTTGTTCATCAGCCAGGAACGGGAGATGATGGCGTGCGCCTTCAGGAATTCCAGCGGCGCGCTCGCGCACATCTCCGAGGAGATGACGCTGAGCAGGTAATCTTCCACCCCCACCCGGTTGATGGCCGTGATGCGGTCGTCCTCCACGATGAAACGCAGGCGGCCGGCATACTGTCGGGTGACCTTCCGCTCCCAGTGGAAACCGATCCCAATCACCACGTCGTGCAGCACGAACGAGGGTTCGGCAAAGAGGGTGGAGCGGGTGATGGCGTCGAAGGTGAGTTCGTCGTAGAGCGAACCGTTGTAGTTGATGCGGCCGTCGCACCAGCTCACCCGCTGCGGGCCGGCGCCGTCGGAAATGATCTCAAACACGATCTCGCGCGCGGACAGGATGCCCACGTCGATGAAACGCTGCTCCCGGGTAAGGCGCCACACCACCCGCGCGTCCTCTTCGGCCGAGATGGAGACCTCCTCCACCATGGCGGAAAGCATTTCCCGGGTGAGTTTCTCAAAATCCTCGCGGCGCGGAGCGATGAACAGGCCGCCCATATCGGCCGCCCCGGGGCTCATGGCCAGGTGCTCCGCCCCCTCGGCGTCGTAGTGGTGGGAACGCCGCGTGCTGCGCAACACCACGATCGTCCGGTACTCCCCGTCCTTAAAATAGTTGTAGAGGTTGAAGCGCGGCTCCCCCTCCCCTTCCCGGCGCGGAGAGCACTCCAGCAGGCGGTAAAAGAGCTTGGCCATCGACTTCTGGGTGGTCGACTTGAGCACGTACACGCCCCGCGTGAAAGAGGGAAAACGGTAGAGCGAGGCATCCTGCACGCTGGCCAGCGCCGCATCCGGATGGTCAAGGAACGCGTCCGCAGCCGCCTCAAGCGGGAGAATCCCCCGCGGGCAGGCCTGGAAATGCAGGTGGTCGGGGGCCGATGCACCGCTGTAAGGACCGTTGTAGAAGGCAGTGAAGTCGGGATAAAGCCGCGTGAACAGCAGCATATCGGGGAAATGGTGCCAGATGGTCTGGGGCAGATGCGTGTCGCGCACCACCACCAGGTGTTCGCGCGTCACGGGATAGGGATTCACCTGAATGTTGTAGCTGCGCCCCTTCTTCCCCTCGAACTTAAGGTGAAACTGCTCCTTGGGCCGGTTGTGCGCGCAGAGGAAACAGGGTCGGGCCGCAATGCTCGCAGGGTCGGTCTTTGCGGTGGACGAAGCGATCCGGCAGGGGTTCAGCTGCACCTGCACCGTGAGACCGCCCAGTTCGAACGAACGGTACTGCGCCCCTTTCACCGCCCGGAAATTGCCGGCGGCCAGCGGCCAGACCGAAAGCTGGTCCCGAATGAATTTGTGGATGTCGTTCATCAGAGCAAGGCGAACAGGGGTTTCTTGATGCGGCGGTATTCCCACTCGAACATGGGCGTGAGCCGGCCGCTCCCGATGGCGGCCTCCACCTCATCCTGCGTCCAGAAACGGATTTCATCCACTTCGTCGTTGCGACGGAAAGGCAGGTCGGAAAGGATCGTGGCGAAGGAGCACACGAGCTCATCTTCCAGATCTGAGGCATAAACGACCGTGTCGAGGGGATAAGGCGTAAAATCGTGCAGGTCCAGCTCCTCCCCGGCTTCCCGCACAAGGGCCTCCGGGATGGACTCCCCATAGCAAACGTGCCCGCCCACGGCGGTATCCCAATATCCGGGCAGGAGGTCTTTGTTGCGGGAGCGCTTCTGCAGGCAGATGCGTCCTTGCCGGTCGATGATATGCAGGTGCACCACAGGGTGCAGCAGGCGCGGGCTCCCCGAATCGGGACCCGCATGGCAGGCCGAACGCAAAGCGGCGCCGATTACCAGTCCGCTCCGTTCCACCACGGGCAGCAGTTCCGACCCGGGTGCGGACGATCCGTTCAACACATTCAGGGGCGCTTCGGCAGCAGCGGGATAAACCAGGTCGAACATCCGCGTCAGCCGTTGATAATCCGGAGTTCTTCCGGGGTGTAGAGGATGGAATCGATGAAATCGGGCGCCACATGCGCGAGCAGCACGAACACCGCCAGGGCGAGCGCCGCCAGCAGCACGAGCAGCAGGGGCAGCAGCCACCAGCGCCTGCGCGGCGCGGGATTCTCTGCGGCGGGGGCAGGTTCTGCAGCGGGGGCGGCGGGAGCGTCAGCGGCGGGCGCTTCTACAGCGGAGGCTTCTGCGGCGGGTGCGTCGGCAGCGGGGGCCGGTGCTTCCGCAGCAGGGACTTCCTCGGCGGCAACGGCCTCGGGAGCGGGTTCTTCCGCGGGCTGGGGTTCCGCGGGCGCCTGATGCGTCTTCAGCGAGATGGGCTCCAGGCCGAATCCGCCCGGGTAGATATCGAGCGCCTCGTCACAGATAAAGAAAATGCGGTTCTCGCGCGTGGCGCGCAGGCGCCCCAGACCGGGAAACGCCACGGTCTTCCGCTCCATCAGCTCTTTTTTGATTTCCTCCAGGAAATGCTGCAGCAGGGCCTTGGCCTGGTCGAAGTCGATCCCGTTGCTCGCAGCATAGAGCTCCACCAGCGAACTGTCGTCGCTCCGACCGGGCAGAAAAGTCATCCGGCGATAGGGCGGATTGATGGTATAGCCCCTGTCGGAAAAGCTCGCGGGCACCCACTCGGCCACGAACGAGCCCAGGCCGGGAAGGCCCACCTCGTCCCGTTCCGGAATGAGTTCACCCACCATTTTCGACAAGAGTCCGATATCCATAAGCCTTTTGCCCGATAGCAAACACAAAGATAACAAAAACGAAATAATTTCCGTAATTTGGCTCCGGAAAACGGACGCGCCCATGAAAACTGTCTCCATCCTCTTCATCTGCCACGGCAACATCTGTCGCAGCCCCATGGCCGAATTCATCCTGAAGGCCCTTGTGCGGGCCCGCGGGCAGGAGGAAATGTGGCACATCGAATCGGCGGCCGTCTCCGACGAAGAAACCGGAAACCCCATCTATCCCCCGGCCCGAAGGTGCCTCAGCCAGCACGGCGTTGTGTTCGACGAGGGCAAACGCGCCCGCCGGGTCCGCCCCGAAGACTATGCGCGCTTCGACCGGATCATCTGTATGGACGCCTCCAACCTGCGGCTCCTTCGCCGCATTATCCCCGACGACCCGCAGCACAAGATCCACCTTATGATGTCCTACACCGGCAGCGGCCGCGACGTGGCCGACCCCTGGTACACCGGCGACTTCGAACGCACCTTCCAGGACCTCCTCGAAGCCTGCACCGCCCTGCTGCGAGGCGTTCCACTCACCTTCTGACTGGGAACATCTCTTCAATGATTTCAGGAGGCAGGTTTACGATACGTCGTATCTGTCCGTTGGTTGCCCGATATTCAGTATGAAGTGTTTTTGCAAGTTCCGTTTTTGCTTGGGACGGGAGCGGCGCCCTGGCTCAGCGGTGTTCAATGCAACCATATCCATAACAATAATCCAAACGCCTCAATGGCAATTGAAATCCCAGCTGTCTACGCACAGACACTCTTCCTTGCAAAGATAGTTTCTATTCCGATTATTGCAAGTTTTCGCCCAATTCTTTTTCGGTCGGTGAGCGGGACGGAGCGCGCAGCGCGATGTCGGTAGCTCGGGAGCCGCGGGGATAGCGAACGCAGCGTCAGCGGACGTGAGCGGGTAAGGGGGCAGCGCCCCCTCAAATGGTCCGCCCCGGTGGAAGGGCCGGGCCGCCCAGCCCGCGCCTGCCCCCGCTGTGGAGCCAAAGCCGCGCCGCGCCCGCCGGAAACGGCAACAAAAAAAGCACCTGATAAAACGAGGGCACTGAAAAAGGTGCCCAAACTAAAGTCCTCTGACAATTAAGACAATCGAAGGATATCGAGTTAGTTCGGTATCCTTCGATTTTTTTCGATTCTCAAGAAGTCTATTGTCCGATTTGAGGCTATATTTTTGGATTT
>JAFTEQ010000077.1 GCA_017453565.1 Bacteroidales bacterium | reverse complement strand
GCCTTCTTCCGTGAACTCCTCGGAAGCGGCACCCTGTTTGGACTGCAGGTGCTGCCCGCCTCCTACGTTCCCAACAATCTGGTCATCCTTCCGCCCTTCGCCCTCATCCTCATCGGATGCATCATCTGGGTGCACCGGGCGTTCGACAAGGATCTTCAGGAAAAATAACAGCGTCGCCTTATGGAATACATCAGCCTATTCGTAAAGTCAATTTTCGTTGACAATATGATCTTCGCATACTTCCTGGGTATGTGCTCATACCTGGCGGTATCGAAGAATGTGAAGACAGCAAACGGCCTGGGCCTCGCCGTCATTTTCGTACTTCTGTTCACGCTCCCCATCAACTGGCTCATCAACACCTTCGTGCTGCAGCCCGGTGCCCTCAGGTGGCTGGGTCCCCAGTTCGAGAGCGTCGACCTCAGTTTCCTGAGCTTCATCGTGTTCATCGCCGTCATCGCCGCGTTCGTGCAGCTGGTGGAGATGATCGTGGAGAAGTTCCTTCCCTCGCTCTACGCCTCCCTTGGCATCTATCTGCCGCTCATCGCCGTGAACTGCGCCATCCTGGGCGGTTCGCTGTTCATGCAGCAGAGAGACTTCACCGGACTCGGAGAATCGGCGGTCTACGCGCTCGGCTCCGGCATCGGCTGGTACCTGGCCATCGTCATGCTGGCCGCCATCCGGGAGAAGATGAGTTACTCCAACGTTCCCAAACCCCTCAAGGGTATCGGTATCACCTTCATCACCGTGGGCCTCATGGGCCTGGCGTTTATGATTTTCATGGGCATTCAACTTCGAGCGTAAAAGGATATGAGTCAGACAATCATTGCTTCCGTAGTGCTCCTCGTCACAGTGACGCTGGTGCTGGTGGCTCTTCTCCTTTTCGTGAAGGCCAAGATTACCCCCAAGGGTACCGTAAAGATCGATATCAACGACGGCAAGAAGCAGCTCGACGTGGCACCGGGCGGAAACCTCATGGCCACGCTCGCCGAACAGAAGATCTTCCTCCCCTCCGCCTGCGGCGGCAAGGCCAACTGCGGCCAGTGCAAGGTGCAGGTCTTCGAGGGCGGCGGCGAGATCCTTCCCACCGAGACGGGCTTCTTCAACCGCAAACAGATCAAGGAAGGCTGGCGCCTGGGCTGCCAGGTGAAGGTGAAGGACAACCTCAAGATCGGGGTTTCCGAGTCGGCCCTCAGCGTGAAGAAACTCGAATGCGAGGTCATCTCCAACAAGAACGTGGCCACCTTCATCAAGGAATTCACCGTGCGGCTGCCGGAAGGCGAGCACATCGAATTCAAGTCGGGTGAATACATCCAGATTGACATCCCCGCCTACGAGGCCGACTTCTCCGACATGGACGTGGATCCCATCTACATGGGCGACTGGGAGCGCTACGGCATCACTTCGTTGCGCTACAAGAACACCGAACCCACCATCCGCGCCTATTCCATGGCTTCCTATCCGGCCGAACAGAACGTGATCAAACTCAACGTGCGTATTGCCACCCCGCCGTTCGACCGCACGCAGCCCAAGGGCGTGTTCAAGTTCGTTCCCGGCGTTCCCCCGGGCATCGCCTCCACCTACGTCTTCTCGCGCAAACCGGGCGACAAGGTGTGGATCAGCGGCCCCTTCGGCGAATTCCTCCTCCCCAAGGACGATCCCGACAGCCAGGAATACATCTTCGTGGGCGGCGGCGCCGGCATGGCGCCCCTGCGCAGCCACATCATGCATCTCTTCAAGACCCTCAGGACCAAACGCGAGGTACATTTCTTCTACGGCGCACGCGCCCTGGTGGAAGCCTTCTATTTGGAAGATTTCGCCGAGATCGAGCGGGAGTTCCCCAACTTCCACTTCCATCTGGCCCTCGACCGGCCCGACCCGGCCGCCGACGAGGCCGGCGTGAAGTACACCGCGGGCTTTGTGCACAACGTGATGAACGAGACCTATCTCAAGGACCACGACGCGCCCGAAGACATCAAGTACTTCATGTGCGGACCGCCCATGATGGTGAGTTGCGTGAATCAGCTGCTCGATTCGCTGGGCGTGGCTCCTGAAAGCATCCTCTACGACAACTTCGGTGGTTAAGGGATAGGGTAAAGATTTTTTTACCACCGAAAACAAAAAAGACTCCGGAATCTTTTTTTCGGTTTTTTGGCACTGCCGCTTTTCCGCAATAGATTTGCGGCGGTATGACCAGCAAGCGAAAAGGCCGGGGTTCTTTTTTGGGGTGTCCTCCCCGGGGCGCTCTGCCCCATCCTGTGTTATCATTATGTTTGCTTTCCCTGTTCCCGGTCTTTTCGCTTGGCTGCACTCCGGAAACTTCCGTAGAGTCATCCGCACCGGTCGAGACGCCGGAACCGGAACGGAAAGTGGCCGTGCGGCTTGAAGCTGATTCCGGCCTCTGGCCGCTCCGGAGCATAGATATCTTTGTCTACGCCGATACGCCCACCCGTCCGCTGGAAGCCTTCCTGAGCCTCAAGGAAAAGCCCGCCGGACCAGTGGAACTGGCACTGGAACCGGGCGACAAAACCATCGTGGCCCTGGGTAACAGCCCCTGGGAATACCGGTTGGAAGCCCTTTCCCGGCTCGACGCCCTGGAGCAGCTCAGCATGCGCTACGACGAGGAAGACGGCGCCAGACCCCTGCTTAGCGGCAGCGCCGCCCTGCGTGCGAAAGAAGGCGCCTCGGTCCTGTTGCGGCTCGATCCCCTGCTCTGCCCCGTGCGGATCGTCTCGGTAAACCGCGCCTTCTCCGGTGACTTGCGCATCGAAGAGCCCGCCGTGCACCTGGAACGGGTGAACGCCTCGGCCGAAGTGCTCCGCCGTGACGGTTTCCGCCCCGTGGAACTGCTCAGCCGGGGCAGCCCCATGCACGACCCTTCCCTTCTGGAGCAGGCGCTCCCCTGCGACATCGGCTACTTCACCCAATATCCCGGAACGCAGCTGCAATCCTATCCCAACGACGAGAGTGAGCCTTCAGCCGGCACGCCCAGGACCCTGCTGGTGCTGGAGGGACGCATTGGTGGAGAAGCCTGCCGCTGGGAAACGGAGCTTCCACCCGTCCGCAGGGGCCATGGCCTGAACGTCGAATGGAGCATCTCCGGCCCGAAAGCGGGAACGGTCAGGATATCGGATTTTTTATTATATTTGTCCGAATTAAGCCAATGCGATGAGGACACTTTCGCTTCAAGAGCTTCAGGCCGAGTATCTGGCCCTCCTTAAAGAGGTTGACCGCTTCTGCAGGGCGCAGGGCCTGCGTTATTCTCTTGCATACGGAACCCTGCTCGGCGCCGTGCGCCACAAAGGGTTCATTCCCTGGGACGACGACATCGACATCATGATGCCCCGTGCCGACTACGAACGGCTCGCCGCTACCTGGACTTCGGAGCGCTGGAAGTTCTTCGACGTCCGCCGCGACCCGGGCTGCTACCTGGCCTTCGGCCGCATCTGCGACACCACCGGAACCGTCGCCCACAGCCAATGTCCCTGGATTGACGAAAACCGGCGCACAGGCATCTGGGTAGACATTTTCCCGCTCGACACCGCTCCGGACAGCAAGGAGGAAACCATGCGCATCTACGACTTGCTCGACGCGCTCAGCAGCCAGTCCTACGCTCTACGGCGTCTCCACGCCGTGTCCCGCAGCAGCTACAGCCTCAAGGACCGGCTCAAGATCTGGTGGCGCAAGCAGACCCATCCGCGCCAATGCGACATGGACCCGGCTTTCTACGCGCAGCAGATCTGCACGGTCACCGACCTTGTAGGCAAGACGCCTTCCGCCCATCTGGGCCAGTTCGCCAGTCCCGACGACCGCAACTGGTTCCCCGCCGGCATCGTTGATGAGCTGGTGGAACTGCCCTTCGAGGACACGAGCCTGCTCGTCTTCGCCGCCTGGGACGACATCCTGCGGGACACCTACGGCGACTACATGAAGCTGCCTCCTGTGGAACAACAGAAACTGCAGCAGAATTACATTAAGTTTTTCCGCCTCTAACGCTTATGAGATCGTACGTTTTCCCGGGAGATATCGACCCGAAGATCGCCGCCATCGGGGCGGAACCCTTCCTCTACATGCGCACCGACGCGTTTTCCCAGATCAACCTGGAGTCTGAGCGGATCCTGCTCGAACTCATCGGCTGCAAGGGCGGACGCACCATCATCTATACGGGGTCCGGAACCGGCGCCATGAGCGCCGTGGTGGAAAACTATGTGAAGACCAAGCGGAAAGCCATCGTCATTGACGGAGGGTCCTTCGGCCACCGCTGGCAGCAGCTCTGCGCCTACTACGGAGTGGACCACATCCATTTCCAGGTTCCCTTCGCCCACGACATCGACTATGCCCTGCTCGAGCGGACCATTGCCGAGCAACGGCCCGACGTACTGCTCTGCCAGCACCACGAGACCTCTTCGGGCCAACTCTACGACCTGA
This sequence comes from Bacteroidales bacterium, assembly GCA_017453565.1. Taxonomy (GTDB): domain Bacteria; phylum Bacteroidota; class Bacteroidia; order Bacteroidales; family UBA932; genus Cryptobacteroides. Next base: position 10,174 of record JAFTEQ010000077.1, on the reverse strand, counting down.
AGGAACTGGCCCGCATCTGCCATGCCTACGGGGTTTCCCCTGTCGTGGACGTCATTTCCACCTTCCTTGCCGAGCCGCTCGACATGGATGCGCTGGGCCTCGACATCTGCATTACCAGCACCCAGAAAGGCCTCAACATCCCCCCCGGCCTGTCTGTGCTCTTCTTCAGCGAAAGGCTCAAGGACTACCCCTTCGCACACAACGGCTACTACTGGGATTTTGAAGACAATTTCTCCAACCTGAAGCGTGGACAGACCCCCTTCTCCCCCGCCACCATCCTCTATCTGCAGCTGAACGCCCGGCTCCGCCAGCTTCAGGCACAGGGCGGACCTGAGCAGAACATCGCCGAAGTGCACCACCGCTGCAGCGTTTTCCGCGCCCTTTGCACCCGCTACGGCTGGACCATACCCGCCGAACGGCCTTCCAGCGCCATTACGGGCATCCAGACCGCCGACGACGCACAGCGCCGGATCTTCCGTGGACTCATTGAAAAATACGACACGTACATCATGCCAGGCAGCGTTCCGGGCTTCTACCGCATCTCCCATATGGGACTGCAGACCGACGCCGAGCTGGAAGAGCTCGCCGCCCGGATGCGCGAATTTGAACCGAAATGAAGAAAGTAATCACCTACGGCACCTTTGACCTGCTGCACGAGGGGCACGTGAACCTTCTGCGGCGCGCCAAAGCGCTGGGCGACTGGCTCATCGTGGGCGTCACCACCGACAACTTCGACCTGGAGCGCGGCAAGATGAACACCTGCAACAACGTGATGGAGCGCATCGAAGCCGTCCGGAAGACAGGGTACGCCGACCAGATCATCATTGAAGAGTACCGCGGGCAGAAGATCGACGACATTCAACGCTACGGCGTGGACATCTTCGCCATCGGCTCCGACTGGGAGGGCTATTTCGATTACCTCAAGGAGTTCTGCGAGGTAGTCTACCTCCCCCGCACCGAAGGCATCTCCAGCACGCAGCTGCGCGACGAGCAGCCCGGCGTACGCCTGGGCATCATCGGCACCGGAAGCATCGCGGAGCGCTTCGTCCCCGAATCGGAGGTCGTGTCGGGCGTACGCGTGACCGCTGCCTACAATCCCGATCAGGCCCGCTGCAAGGAGTTCTGCAAGCGTTTCGGCATCGGGCTGGCCGCCCGTACGGCGGAAGAACTGTATGCGGCCTGCGACGCGGTCTACATCGCCTCGCCGCACTATACCCACGGCGCCTACACCAAGGCCGCCCTGGAAGCCGGAAAACACGTGCTCTGCGAAACGCCCTTCGTCTTCACGGGCGCCGAGGCCGGGGAACTCTTCGCCCTGGCAGACAGCAAGGGACTCACCCTCATGCTGGCCCACAAGACCGCCTACTGCCCCGCTTTCGGGCATCTGGTGACCCTGCTCAAGTCGGGCGCCATCGGAGAGATCGTAGACGTGAACGCATCGGTCACCACCCTCACCGACGAGTCGTCCGAAAAACTCGACGTCAAGCTCTTCGGCGGCAGCATGAGCGAGAACGCCTGTTTCCCGCTGCTGCCCATCTTCAAACTGCTCGGGACCGACTGGAGCAACATCAATTTCTACTCCAAGATGAAAAACGGAGTCGACCTCTACACCAAGGCCGTATTCCGCTACGCCGCCGCCACGGCCTCCTTCCAGGTGGGTCTGGGCGCCAAGACCGAGGGCAACCTGACCGTCTCGGGGACAAAGGGTTACGCCTACGTGCCCGCTCCCTGGTGGAAGACCGACTACTTTGAACTCCGCTTCGAAGACCAGAATCAGAACAAGAAGTTCTTCTACCCATTCGTGGGCGAGGGACTGCGCTACGAGATCAAGGACTTCGTCGCTACCGTCACCGGCAGCGCCCTCACCTGGTCCAAGCTCTCCCGCAAGGAAATCGTGCGCATGGCCGACGTGCAGCAGCTCTGGCTGAGCGGCACCAACGTGTTCACCCTGTAGCACATAGCACCCTATGGAAACCCGCATCGTCACCCTCCGGGAAGCCGGCATCGGCTACGAACAGCTCCACGCATTCCTTCTGGAGGTGTTCCGCGGAAGGCTGAAACAGGGGCTGCATTTTTCGCTGCTCGACATGGACCTTGCGGAGCTCAGCCGCCTTTGCGACCAGGCCCACTGCGTCCTGGCCGCCATGAAGGGTGATGAGTTGGTGGGCACCGCCATGCTCACGATCAATGAAAAAAGAGACGAACGGCAGGGCCTGCTGGAGCATCTGGCCGTCTCGGACCGGATGCAGGGACAGGGGCTGGGCACGCGTCTGATCGGCGAAATCCTGCGCATCGCCCGCGAGGAAGGCTGCGCCTGCGTTTTCAGTGACACCGCCACCCGGGCACGCAGTTCGGTGCGCGCACACCGCAAGGCGGGCTTCCGCATCGTCGGACTGGAATCTTACCGCGGCACCAACTATTATTCCTACATCTTCCGCTACCAGATTGAGAAGGACTGCCACTGGTCGTCTGCCATCTACTGCTGGAGCTCGTTCGTGGGTTCCGCCGTGAAGAAGAGTTTCAAATATGCCCGCAACGGGGAGCGCCGCTTCCTTTCGCGCCTCTGGCACAAGGTCTTCAAACGATAGGCGGCGATGGAACGGCTTACCCTCAGGCAGATTCAGGAGATCCTGCTGGAGATCCTTTCCGACGTAGACGCGTGCTGTTCCGCCCACGGCATCCGCTATTCGCTCGCGTTCGGCACCCTGCTCGGCGCAGTGCGCCACGGAGGCTTCATTCCCTGGGACGACGACGTGGACATCATCATGCCGCGGGCCGATTTCGACCGTTTCACGGCCCTCTATCCCCGCAGCGACCACCGTTACCACCTGCTCTACAACACCCGCACGGCAGACGAGTTCTACGCCCTGGGCTTCGCCAAGGTGCACGATCCGCAGACCAGCAAGTTCGTGGGCGAACGCAGGAGCCTTTTCCGCTACGGCGTGAGCGTAGACATCTTCCCGCTCGACGCCGTGCCCGACGACGACGCGGAGTGCCTTTCCTATATGAAAGAGCTCATCCACCTGCACCGCAGGCTCTATTTCCGGCACAAACGTTTCCCCTACGGCTCGCCCTTCACCCTGCTCGAATCGCGCCTGCGCTCCTTCGACGCATGGTGGGAAGCCTGCGACCGGCTCGCCCGAAAATACGACTCCTGCGCCTGCCGGCGCGTGGCGCACATCCTGGGTTCCAACACCTTCGAATCGGTGCACGACAAGGCCCTCTTCGACGACCTCGCCCCCGTTTCCTTTGAAGGACGGAGTTTTCCCGCCTTCCGCGACACCCACGCCTACCTCAGCCAGGTGTTCGGTCCCGACTATATGACGCCCCCGCCGCCCGAACAGCGGCACGGGCACGACTGCAATATGTATCGTCTATGACCCTGAAACGTCTCTGGCACAAGTTCTACATCGATCCGCGGCGGCAGCGCCTCATGCGCCGCTACGGAGAGGAAGCGCTTTCGAAACTCGATGCCGTCTTCAACGAGAGCGGCGTCCCCTACTCGCTCATCTACGGCACCCTGCTCGGCGCCGTGCGCGAAAAGGGCTTCATTCCGCACGACTGCGACATCGACCTGGCTCTCTGGGCTGATGAGGATTACGCCCCTGCCCGGAAACGTCTTCGTGCGGCCGGATTCGAGCCCAAACGCTGCATCTGCGTGGACGAGGGACGCTTCGGCTACGAGGAAACCTGGCGTTACAAAGGCATCTACATCGACTTTTTTCATTTCTTCCCCGACGGCAGGGGCTGCTACTACGGCACCGAGTTCTACAACCAGGACGGCTGTCCCGACTGGAAGACGTCCATCGCCCGCTACGGCGGACTCAAGGTACTGAAGACCCTGCTGCCCGTGGCCAAGGAAACGGAGTACCTGCCCTTCGGCGGCATCCGCGCCAGGGCCATCAAGTCGGCCCTCGCGTTCGTGCAGGAATATTACGGACCGGGCTGGCGTACGCCCGATCCCAGTTTCGTCTATCCCCGCAAGGGAGAGACCAATTACGAAGAACTGCCCGATAAACTGGGCGTGGTGAAACCCCTCCGCTGATGCACGCCTACCTCATCCTCGCCCACGCGCATTTCGCACAACTGCGCACGCTGCTCCGCCTGCTCGACGACGGGCGGAACGACATTTTCGTGCACGTAGACGCACGGGCAAAGGATTTCCGGCAGCAGGACTTTGAGGGTGTGTGCCGCAAAAGCCGCCTGCAGTTCATCGAGCCCCGCATCGCCGTGCACTGGGGTGGCGTGAGCATTATGCGCGCGGAACTCGCGCTCCTTCGGGCCGCCCTGCCCGGGCACTACCGCTACTACCATCTGCTCAGCGGGATGGACCTACCCCTCAAAACGCAGGACGAGATCCACGCCTGGTTCGAGGCGCACGACGGCAAGGAGTTCATCCAGTGCTGGAAAATGAAGAAAAGCACACCCTCACGCTTCCGCTACTACACCCTCTTCCCCGAGGGCGCCGGCCGTTTCGGAACCAACCTGCTCAACAACATTTTCAAGGGCCTGCAGATGGCGCTCGGCATCCGCATCAACCGCCAGGTCGACTTCCGTTTCGCCTCGCAGTGGTTCAGCATCACCGACGGCCTGGCCCGCTATGTGGTGGAGCAGGAACCCTGGCTGGAAAAGGTCTTCGCACATACCAACACCTGCGACGAAATCTTCCTCCCCACCCTGCTGGCGCGTTCCCCCTTCCGGGACGCCCTCTTCGAGCCGGGCCTTTCGCAGGCAGGTACGGTCAACCTCGCCAACTTGCGTTTCATAGACTGGAGCCGGGGCGAGAGCGTCCGTCATCCCTGGACGTTCCGCCTGGAAGACAAGGACTTACTGCTCAGCACGCCTCATTTCTGGGCGCGCAAGTTCGACGACGCAGTAGACGACGCCATCATTGAGGAAATCTCAGATTATCTCTTGAAACCGATCGGGAATACGCACGATCAGGCGTAGCTCGAACATCGCCGGCTTGTTCCACGCATAGGGCGGACGCACCAGCGTCTGGCAGATGCGGCCGAAACGCGTCCAGCGGTCGAAGTTGCGGGCGCGGTAGCGGTTCACGAAACGGATGGTACGCGAACGCTTGAGCATATGCTTGCCCCAGCCCTGGTCGAGTCGGTCCTTGTCGCGAAAACGGTCCTCGATGCGCTTCTGGTCGAAATAGCCGAAGTGGAACAGATACAGGTCTTTGGCAATGTGGAAATTATGCCCTTTGATGCGGTGGAAGCCCGAACCCCACACACAGGGCTGCGCCACCACGGAAGGCTTGGTGTAGCGCGTCCCGATCTGGGCGTAGTGCCGCTGGGTGAGGAAGGGCGCATCTTCGCGGATATCGCCTTCTTCGCCCATTTTCTGCCCGAAATCGAGGCCCAGGGCCGAGAGCGACACGCCGATCCGGCAAGCAGACAGGTATTCGCGCAGCGACTGCCCCCTTTTGGGATCTACGATCACGAACTCGTCGGCATCGACCCCGATTACCAGGTCGTAGCCTCCGGCGAGCAGGGACGCAGCCTTTTCGGAAAGGAATTTGAGCCGGCCCTTTTCGGCCGAAATAACCTGATGCCCAATCTTTTCCACAGCCTGGGCATGCGTTCCGTCGCAGAAAGGAGCAATCTGTTGGTCGAGTCCGTCGAGATAGATATAGAGGTTTTCCTTCCCCAGTTCGCGGCCGTAGTACTCCACCCACTTGCGCAGGTAGAAGTCGTCGTTGCGGACCATTGTGAGTGCGGCGATCTTTTTCATATCAGGCAAAGATAAGCATTTCAGAGATATCGGGCCGTCACCGTGCGCCCCTCCCGCACCAGGTCTTCCGGCGTGCCGGCGAACACCACTTCCCCGCCCCGGTCACCCGCGTCGGGTCCCAGGTCGATCACCCAGTCGGCGCTGCGGATCACGTCGGGATTGTGTTCCACCACCACCAGCGAGTGCCCGGCGGCCAGCAGAGCGTCGAAGGCGCGCAGCAGTTTCTCCACATCGTGGAAATGCAGGCCCGTGGTGGGTTCGTCGAACAGGAACAGGATGCGCTCCGAGCTGCTCTTGCGGCCAGCGCCGAGCGAGAGGAACCAGGCGAGTTTGATGCGCTGGCTCTCGCCGCCCGACAGGGTACTGCTGCTCTGTCCCAGTTTGATGTAGCCCAGTCCCACGTCGACCAGAGGCTGCAGGCGTTCCGCAATGGAACGGGCGGCCTCTTCCTTGCCTTCGGAGAAGAAGGCGATGGCCTCGTCCACGCTCATGGAGAGGATGTCGTCGATGTTGCGGCCGCGGTAGCGCACCTCCAGCACATCGGGTTTGAAACGCTTGCCGCCGCACTCCTCGCAGACCATGGTCACATCGGCCATGAACTGCATCTCGATCTTCACCACGCCCTCGCCCTGGCACTCGGGGCAACGTCCACCCTCCTGATTGAACGAGAAATACGAGGGGCCGTAGCCGTTGGCGCGGGCATAGGGCTGCTCGGAAAGGAGCTTGCGGATCTCGTCGTAGACCTTGAGATAGGTGACCGCATTGCTGCGCGAACTCCGCCCGATGGGGTTCTGGTCCACGTATTCCACCCGTCCGATCCGGTCGAGATTGCCCCCCAGGCCCCGATGGGCGCCGGGCAGTTCCCCCGTCTCGCCCAGATGGCGCTGCAGGGCGGGATAGAGGATGTCGCCCACCAGCGAGGACTTACCGCTCCCGCTCACCCCCGTCACCACGGTAAGCACCCCCAGCGGGAAGCGGACCGTAATGTCCTTGAGGTTGTGCTCCATGGCGCCTTCCACCGTAATGGCGTAGTTCCAGCCGCGTTTTTCGCGCTTGTAGCGCTGTTCCACCCCGGCCAGGTAACGGAGCGTGAGCGAACGGTCCAGGTCTTTCTTCCCCGCATCGGCGGCCCGGCCCTGGTAGATGACTTCCCCGCCCTTCGATCCGGCCAGGGGCCCCATGTCGATGAGCAGGTCGGCAGCGCGGATGATCTCCTCGTCGTGCTCCACGACCACCACGGTATTGCCCAGGTCGCGCAGGCGCCGCAGCACGCGGATGAGCCGCTCGGTGTCGCGGGCGTGCAGGCCGATGCTGGGCTCGTCGAGGATGTACATCGAGCCCACGAGCGACGAACCGATGGCCGTCACCAGGTTGATGCGCTGGCTCTCGCCGCCCGACAGGGTGTTGAAGGCCCGGTTGAGCGTAAGGTAGCTCAGACCCACATCCCCGATGCAGCGAAGGCGCGTCAGGATCTCGGCCATGGGTTCGGCCACGATGGCCCGTTCCCGTTCGCTGAGCTGCAGGCCCTCGAAAAAAGCAGTGAGCTGTTCCACGTTCATGCACAGCAGCTCGTGGATGTTTTTCCCGCCCACACGCACGTAGAGCGCCTCTTTGCGCAGACGGCTCCCGTGGCAGGCCGTACAGGTGGTCCGGCCCGAGAAGCGGCTGAGCATATATTTATATTGTACCTTGTAACGCTGGGTTTCCACCCAGGAGAAAAACTCGTTAATGCCCACGATGGAGCCGTCGTCGCCCTCCACGCTGTGTCCGTTCCAGACTATGTCCTTTTCCCGTTCCGTGAGGTTACAGTAGGGTTCGAAAACGCGCAGTCCGTAGCGTTCGGCTACCTCCACCAGATGGTCCTTGAACCAGCCCATCTTGTCGCCCCGCCAGCAGGCGATGGCCCCGTCATAGAGGGTCAGACTCTTGTTGGGCACCACCAGGTCCTCGCTGATGCCGATAATCTTGCCAAGGCCGCCGCATTCCGGGCAGGCTCCCAGCGGACTGTTGAAACTGAAGAGATACTCGTCGGGACGGCGGAAACTCATCCCGTCGGCTTCGAAGCGGTTGCAGAAGCGTTTCACGGGCCCGCCTTCCAGGGCTACGGCCATATCGCCCCCACCCCGTGAGAAAGCGTCCTGGATGGAGGAAAGAAGGCGCGTGCGCAGGTCTGAATCCTTTTCCAGTTGGTCGGGCCCCGTCAGGCGCACACGGTCCACCAGGAGCCAAGCGTCGGACAGGGTCTGCACGTCGGCGCGCAGCGCATCGTCTATCTTGAGCGGGGCGCCGTCCGCGAAGAGGCGCGAATAGCCCTCCTCCTTCAGCGAAAGCAGGAGTTCCACCCGGTCGTCGCGCCCGCTCCAGTTCAGGTCGGCGAGGAGGTAGGCCGTGGCCGGCCCCGCGCTCCGCAGGAACTCCAGCACGTCGGACACGTCGTCCGCGCGCACCTCTTCCCCGCTCACGGGCGAGAAGGTTCGGCCGATGCGGGCGAAGACGAGACGCAGGAAGTCGTAGATTTCAGTGGTGGTGGCCACGGTGGAACGGGGGTTCCGCGTAGTTACCTTCTGCTCAATCGCGATGGCGGGCGGAATCCCGTCGATGCGGTCTACGTCGGGCTTGCTCATCCGCCCCAGGAACTGACGGGCATAGGAGGAAAGGCTCTCGGCATAACGGCGCTGCCCTTCGGCGAAAAGGGTGTCGAAGGCGAGGGACGACTTGCCGCTGCCGGATATGCCGGTCACGACCACGAGTTTCCCGCGCGGGATTTCGAGATCGACGTCCTTGAGGTTGTTGACGCGCGCCCCCTTTATGACGATATTGCCTTCCATTCTTGCAAATATACCCAAAATGGCGCAAATTCTGACATTATGGCAGCAATTTCGTGGCGGCACGGCGCTTGCCTTTCCTCCTGTCGGATTTGAAAATGTTCAACCCTTAAAACTTATACAACTATGTTACCTTCAAGACGCATCAACCAAAACTGGCTCCCCGACATCTGGAGCGATTTCTTTGACAACGACTGGATGCACCGGACCAATGCCACGGCCCCTGCCGTGAATGTATTAGAAACCGATAAGGCCTACACCCTGGAACTCGCCGCACCGGGCATGACCCGTGAAGACTTCAAGGTGGGTCTCGACCACGACGGCAACCTCACCATCCACATGGAGCGGAAAGCCGAAAACAAGAAGGAAGAGAAGGGCCACTACCTCCGCCGCGAATTCTCCTATTCCGAATTCCAGCAGACCCTGCTGCTTCCGGACGACGTGGAACGCGAACACATCGGCGCCAAGATGGAAAACGGCGTGCTCACCGTCAACATCCCCAAAGTGGCCCGGGTGAAAGCGGAAGACACCAACCGCCCCATTGACATCCAGTAATTTTTATTTGGATGTATACTTTTTTTTCCTATCTTTGCATCCGCAAATGACGGAAACGTCACCAGCGAACCACCCGGTGCGGTAGTTCAGCTTGGTTAGAATGCCGGCCTGTCACGCCGGAGGTCGAGGGTTCGAGCCCCTTCCGCACCGCCTAAAAACGTCTCTCACATACGTGAGGGGCGTTTTTTATATCTGATTTTTCGTGATAATGTACTGAAAATGTACTAATATAATGGGTATTCCGCAGTGTACTGAAAAGGGCCAGGAGCTTCACAGCGGCCCGGCCCCGTACGAAATTTAACATATCGGCTTGGCAACCGACGTGTCGCTGCAAAGATACGAAATTTTCCCTTTCCTCCGAATTTTGACTATCTTTGGTCTGCCGACCTGCAAACCTAAAACCTTGTCCTATGAAAATCCTTATCGACAACGGACACGGCCAAGAAACTGCAGGAAAGCGTTCCCCTGACGGCCGTCTCCTTGAATGGTCTTACAATCGAGAGATTGCCGGCCGTGTGAACGCAGAACTCCAGCAGCGGGGCTACTTCTCTTCCCTGTTGGTCCCAGAATCCGAAGACATTTCTCTCGCCGAGCGCTGCAGCAGAGTCAACCGCGTTTGCTCCGAGTTGGGCCGCCGGAACGTCTGTCTCATTTCCATCCACGTGAATGCCGCCGGCCGGGGCAACAAATGGTACAACGCCACTGGCTGGTGCTGCTACACGAGCAATGGCCAGACGGAGGGTGACAAACTTGCTGACTGTCTATGCCAGGCTGCAGCACGAATCCTCCACGGTCACAAGATGCGCTTCGACTACAGCGACAATGATTCGGACCAGGAAGCAGATTTCGCCATCCTCCGCAAGACCGCATGTCCGGCCTGCCTGACCGAGAACGGCTTCATGGACTGCAAAGAATCCCTGGAATTCTTGCTGAGCGACGAAGGAAAGGCGGCCATTGTCCAGCTGCACGTCGAAGGAATTGAGGCCTACATCAAGAGTTGCAGCGCAGACTGACACAATTCCCGACATCCGACGCGGTTGGCTGCGACGTATGCG
>JAFTEQ010000076.1 GCA_017453565.1 Bacteroidales bacterium | reverse complement strand
CGAGCCGATGAACCTCGAAAACAGGGGCATGTTCTATCAGTGGGGCCGTAAGGATCCGTTCCTGCCGTCCCGCACTCCCTACCGCACCAACGGTTATCCCGACATCAACGAGCCCGAGGACAACGAGATCAATGCCGAGATCGGCGACGGCACCCGTCCCTGGGATGTCTTCGCCACCAATACGGCTCCCAAGGTGAGCACCAACCCCGGCAACATCCCTTACAGTGTCAAGTACCCCAACAAACACATCGAGCAGTTCAGCAGCAACTCCCTCTATACCTGGTATGTCTCCAGCGTGGGGGCCGACAAATCCGTCACCCAGGTAAAGCTCTGGGACGAGAACAAGACCATCTTCGACCCCTGCCCGGCCGGTTACAAGGTGCCCGGAGGAAAACTCTACGCCAACTTTGGCAACGTGGATGAGAATAACCCCCGCGACCTCACCGGCGGCAAGCCGGACGAGTATACCGAGGACTTCCACTGGCTGTGGGAGAAGTTCGGAAACTGCGGACGTGTCTGGAAGCCCACCGGAGACTTCTATCCGGTGGTGGGTACCTTCGTGCCCATGCGTGGCGAGGACTATGTGTACAACCACTACACCGGTGAACTGGGCATGTACTGGACCACCGCTCCCAATACGTACAAGGAAGGCGAAAGCGCATACTTTGAGTATGAGTGGGTGAGAATGAATGAGGCAGCCGCTTTCTCCGGCTTCGGCGCCATGGTGTATGCCTGCCAGATCCGTTGCGTAAAAGAATAATCCAACTTATAAATGTACCTAAACAAATCTTTTTTCATCCCGCTGGCTGCGCTTGGCGTGCTGGCGGGGTGTACTCGGAATGCGGAGCCGGAGTCTCCGCAGGGGAAGGAGGCGGGAGCCGTTGTCATCGGCGATGCCCGCACCGCCCTTCCCGGACAGATTCTCTTTAAGGTGAGCCCGTCCTATGCCGTGACCAAGGCGACGGCGGGCATGGACAGGGAAGAACACCTCCTGGTCCCGGAACTCGGAGAAATCCGGTTCGAGCGGCTTTTCCCCGCCTGCGGGCGTTTTGAAAAGCGCACCCGGGAAGCAGGGCTGGACCGCTGGTTCATCGCCGATTTCTCGAAGGACGTTCCGGTGGCCCGCGTGGCCGAGTATCTCAGAAGCAGCGAGAGTGTTGAGGCGGTGGAATATGAGCAGGCGCTGCGGCTTGCCTCCACGGCCGCGTTCCCCTTCAACGAAAGCCCGCGTGCGCAGGAGTACCAGTGGCACTACAACAACACGGGCCGGGTGTTCACCAGTTCCACCGTGGCCGGGGCCGATGCCCGTATCTACGACGCCTGGCAGCTTTGCACCGGCAGCCCGGACGTGATTGTGGCCGTGATTGACCAGGGCGTCAAATACGACCACGAAGACCTGGCCGCTAATATGTGGAAGAATCCCGGCGAGATTCCCGGGAACGGCATCGACGACGACGAAAACGGTTACATCGATGACATCTATGGTTACAATTTCATTGACAATAGCGGAGACATCACCTTTAGCGAGGAGGACAGCCACGGCACCCACGTTGCCGGCACCATCGCGGCGGTGAACAACAACGGCATCGGCGTCAACGGCATCGCCGGCGGCTCCGGCAAGGGGGACGGTGTGCGCATCATGACCCTGGAGACGCTGGGTACTGCCGCCAACGGCACCTCCGGCGGCGGCCTCGGTGCATCGGCCCGCGCCATGAAATATGCAGCTGACAACGGCGCCGTCATCTCCCAGAACAGTTGGGGCTATTCGAGCGGCGCCCTCTCCGGCGGCGACTGGAACAAGGGCAACTACTCCGCCATGAAAGAAGCCATCGAGTACTTTATCAAGTATGCCGGCGTGGACGAAAATGGCGAGCAGACCGGCTCCATGAAAGGCGGTATCGTCATCTTCGCAGCGGGTAACGACGCTTCCGAGCTCATCGAATACCCGGCCGCCGACCCGCAGGTGGTGAGTGTCGCCGCCACTTCGTATCTGGGAACGCCTTCCTACTATACCAATTACGGCAAGTGGGTGTCGATGTGCGCCCCCGGCGGCGATGAGGTTATGGATGCCAACTACGGCGGCGTGTACAGCACCGTGGTGGCGAAGGACGGCTCATCGGCCTATGGCAGCATGCAGGGAACCTCCATGGCCTGCCCGCACGTGAGCGGCGCCTGCGCGCTCGCGGTGAGCTATTACTACGGTGCCGACAAGCGGAAGGGACTGACGGCCGATATGCTGCGCAGCGCCCTCCTCGGAAGCTGCAGCCCCATCGACCCCTATTGCAGCGAGACCTATGCCGGAAAGATGGGCGTAGGCTCTCTCAATGCCTGCCGCCTCCTGAAGACCATTACCAAGATGGACGACATCCCTGCCGTGACGCTCTCCGCGGGCGCCCGCACCACCATCGACCTCAGGGAATATTTCCTGGAAGTGAATGCCGTCGCCTACAGCTGCACCGACAGCTCCGTGGTGGAGGTCTCCGTCTCCAAGGGCGT
>JAFTEQ010000075.1 GCA_017453565.1 Bacteroidales bacterium | reverse complement strand
GGCCACGTTGGAAGCGACCTCGACGCCCTTGAGGGCGGCCACGTTCTCACCCACGATCAGGCCGGGGGCCCAGCCGCAGGCGGCGTGCATGCACGCACCGGCGCTCCAGACGCCGATGGCGATGAGGTAACCCTTCTTGGTACCCATCCAGTCCACGAACTTGCCCGCGAAGAGGCAGCAGATGGCGTAGAAGATGGAGAAGAAGGCCGTGATGGTTCCGTAGTTGGCGTCTGTCCAATGGAACTCGGGTTTGATGAATTCCTCATAGGTGAGGGAAAGCACCTGGCGGTCGAGGTAGTTCACCGTGGTCGCTACGAAAAGGAGCGAGCACAGCCACCAGCGCCAGTTGGTCATCAGTTTGGTTTGTGTTGACATAAAAGTTGAATTATTTGGTTATTTCACTTCCTGGATAATGGCGAGGGCTTCCTTGCAGAGCGCGGTGATCTTGCTCCACTCGCCCGCCGCGATGACTTCCTTGGGGAAGAGGTTGCTGCCCATACCCACGGCGGTCACGCCGGCCTTGAACCAACCCTCGAGGTTCTCACGGTTGGGTTTCACGCCGCCGGTGACCATGATCTGGCTCCAGGGCATGGGGGCGCGCAGCCCCTTCACGAAGGCCGGACCCAGCACGTCGCCGGGGAAGACCTTGCAGAGGTCGCAACCCGCCTCCTGGGCGGCGCCCACCTCGCTCACGCTGCCGCAACCGGGTGCATAGGGAATAAGCCTGCGGTTGCAGACCGGCGCAACGGCCGGGTTGAAGAGCGGACCCACCACGAAATTGGCACCCAGCTGGATGTACAGGGCGGCGGTGCCGGGATCGACCACGGAACCGATACCCACGATCATCCCGGGCAGTTCCTTGTTGGCGTATTTCACCAGTTCACCGAACACTTCCTGGGCGAAATCGCCCCGGTTGGTGAATTCGAAGGCGCGCACGCCTCCGTCGTAGCAGGCCTTGAGCACTTTCTTGCTCGTTTCGAGGTCCGCGTTGTAGAACACCGGCACCATACCGGTCTCCTTGATGGTCTGCAGGGTCTGCAGTTTGCTGTATTTAGCCATATTGGGGGTGTTATACTAATCGTTTGATATGACGCTCGCAGAGATTCTCGGTAATCTCGCGTCCGATCACGTCGGTATGCTTTTCCAGGGCGGGCAGGAACTCGTCGGAAAGCTCGGCGGCGATCTTGTAGCTCACGTGGATGAGCTGGCGGAAAGACGGATTGTAGAGCGGGTCGGCCGGGTTGTGGCGCATGGTGCGGGCATAGGTGTCGGCATCCCACTTCTCCACCTCCTCCGGGCTCGGCAGGGCCTTCACGTCGATGTCGATGACCGTGGCGTACGGAACGGTGAGCTCTTCCATGCGGCCGAGGGCGTTCACATAGATCTTCTTGGCCAGCTTGAGGGCGTCGGGGTCGGCCACCGCAAGGCCGATGTTCTCCTCGAGCCAGGTGGTACCGGCGGTCTTGATATGGATGCCCTTGTCGTATTTGCGGATGAGGCGGCCCATGATGGGGTAGATGGAGAACTTATCGGATCCGGAGTGGATGGACAGTTTGAGGTTGTCGGGCAGACCGTAGGCCTTCACAGCCTCTTCGATGACCAGCAGGTCCTGCTCGAATTCCTTTTCAAACAGGTCGAGGTCACCGCGGTAGTCCACGCCCTTGTTGAAGCGGCCGGTGAACTTGGGAGCGATGGTCTGCACGGGAATCCCCTCTTTCGCGATCTCCTTCAGAATATAGCGGAGCTCCTCGGGAGTCTGCGCCGTGTCCACCTCGTCCATCGAGACCTCGGTCACGAAGTTGTCGGCCCCTTTCTTCTCCGCAATGTGGCGGTAAATCTTACCGGCTTCCCGGATGGCGGGCAGGAAACGCTCTTCCACCGAACCGCTCTTGCCGATGTAGTCGGCCACGTCGATGGTGAAGAAGTCGCTCGCGGAGATGAAACGGTCCACGTTGCCCAGGTTGATGTGGTCGGCATCCACGAAGTACTGGCCCTTGTAATTCAGGGCGGCCACGGCGGCGTCCGCCTCGAGACGGGTCTCCATGGGTTCGGTACCCACGATCTGGTGCTCGCGGTTCGACTTGTTCCAGACGGGAACGAAATGCAGGCCGAACTTCTCTTCAGCCTCGATGAGGGCCTTCAGCTGGTTGACGCCTTCGTGGGCGAAACGGTCACCAACACCGAAGGAATATTTTCCGATTTTCAACATAATGGTTTGGTTATTAGCTGGTTTAAGGTTCTACCTGGAGACGCGGCCGCTTCCGTCGCCCTTCATGAGGTTCTCGACTTCCGCAACCATCACCTGGTTGAAGTCACCGAAGATGGTGTGCTTGAGGCAGGAGGCGGCCACGGCGAAGTTGAGCGCCTTCTGGTCGTCGCCGGGATAGCTGAGCAGGCCGTAGATGAGGCCGCCCATAAAGCTGTCGCCGCCGCCCACGCGGTCTACGATGTGGGTGATGTCGTAACGGGGCGACTCGAAGAGGGTCTTCCCGTCCCAGAGCACGCCGCCCCAGGTATTGTGGTTGGCGTTGATGGAACCGCGCAGGGTAATGATCACCTTCTTTGCGCGCGGGAACTTCTTCATGAGCTGCTCGCCCACGCTCTGGAAGCGGCGCTGGTCGATGGCGCCGCCCGTGGCGGTCACGTCGAAGCCCTCCGGCTTGATGCCGAACACCTTCTCGGCGTCTTCCTCGTTGCCGAGGATAATGTCGCAACCCTCCACGAGGGCGGGCATCACCTCTCCGGCCTTCTTGCCGTATTTCCAAAGGTTCTTGCGGTAGTTCAGGTCGCAGCTCACGGTCACGCCCAGACGGTTCGCCGCCTTGATGGCCTCGAGGCACACGTCGGCCGCACCCTGGCTGATGGCGGGGGTGATGCCGGTCCAGTGGAACCAGTCGGCACCCGCGAACACCTTGTCCCAGTCGACCATACCCGGCTCGATGGTGGAGATGGCGGAATGGGCGCGGTCATAGACCACCTTGCTGGGACGGGCCACGGCGCCGGTTTCCAGAAAGTAGATGCCGAGGCGCTCACCGCCGGTCACGCAGTGGTCGGTCTTCACACCGTAGGAATGAAGGTCATGGATGCAGCTGCGGGCTATGTCGTTGTCGGGGAAGCGGGTCACGAACTCAGCGTCGATGCCGTAGTTGGCCAGGGAAACGGCCACATTGGCCTCGCCGCCGCCGAAAGTTGCTTCAAACTGTTTTGCCTGGGAAAACCGGAGATATCCGGGTGTAGAAAGACGGAGCATGATTTCTCCGAATGTAATGACTTTGGGCATATCGCTTGCTTGTTGTTAATCTGAAAAGCAAAGATAGTAAAAATCCGGATATTCTTGCTATCTTTGACTGACACCAACAAAAACCCTTATGAATAAAAAGAAGGAATACGACTGGAAGTACAGTTCCGTAGGCGGAGCGGTACGGGTCAGGATCGAGTCAGGGGCCGACATCGCGCACCTGGGAGAACTGGACCAAAAGAAATGGACCGTGCTGAGCTGCCCGGTGCAAGGCCTTGAATTCGACGCGAAGACGCTTGCCCTGCTTGATACGGACAATGACGGGAAAATCCGCGTGGAAGAGGTGGTCGGCGCAGCCCGCTGGCTGACCCGCATCCTGCGTGATCCGGACCTGCTCCTGAAAGGATCGGACCGGCTTGCCCTGGCAGACTTCAACACCGAAGACGAGGAAGGCGCGGCGCTGCAGGCTTCGGCCCGGCAGATCCTGGGCAACCTCGGACTTGAGAAAGAAGACATTGCGCTTGAAGATACTTCCGACAACGTAAAGATCTTTGCAGGCACCCGCTTCAACGGGGACGGCATCATCACCCCGGCCTCGGCCGGAGACGATGAGGCGCTCGGAAACCTCATCACCCAGGCCGTCACCTGCATGGGAGGGGCTCTCGACCGCAGCGGCGTGGACGGAATCACCGCCGAGGGCATCGAGGCCTTTTACGCCGCATGCCAGGACTATGCTGACTGGCAGGCCGCTGCAGGCAAGGACGTGCTGCCCTTCGGAGACAAGACCGCCGACGCCTACGCCGCCGTGCAGGCCGTGCGTGAAAAGGTGGCCGATTACTTCATGCGCTGCAAACTGATCGCCTTCGACGAAAGCGCTTCCGACGCCCTGGACGTGTCGGTCGAGAAGATCGCCGCCATTGCCGGCCAGGACCTGGGCGCTGCCGGTGAAGAGATCGCCTCCTATCCGCTTGCCCGCCCCGTAAAGGACGGCCTGCTGCCGCTCAAGGAAGGCCTCAACCCTGCCTGGCAGGGCGCCATCGCGACGCTGCGCGCGCTTGTCCTCGATGCCGAATATCCCGGCAAGGACGCCATCAGCGAAGCCGAATGGAACGACGTAGTCGGAAAATTTGCCGCCTTCACCGCCTGGAGCGACGCCCGCAAAGGCGCCGAAGTCGAGCCCCTCGGGCTGGACGCCGTCAAGGCCATCCTCAAGGAAGACCGCAAGGCCGGGCTGCTCGCCCTCGTGGAGCAGGACAAGGCCCTGGAGAGTGAAGCCCTCTCCATCGAGGCCGTGGACAAACTCCTGACCTTGAACAAGAACTTCTACAAGTTCCTCACCAACTACGTAGTATTCAGCGACTTCTACGACAAAGGAACGGAGCTGAGCGCCATTTTCCAGGCTGGCCAGCTCTACATCGACCAGCGGCGCTGCGACCTTTGCATCCGGGTAGCCGACATGGGGAAACACGGCGACATGGCCTCGTTGAGCAACATGTTCATCCTCTATTGCCACTGCGTTTCCAAGACCAAGGGAGCGGAGATGGACATCGCCGCCGTGGTGACAGACGGTGACGTGGACGGGTTCCGGGCAGGCAAAAACGGCATTTTCTACAGCCGCGACGGTGAGGACTGGGATGCCACCGTGACCAAGATCGTGGACAACCCCATCAGCATCCGCCAGGCCTTCTGGGCCCCATACCGCAAACTCGGGCGCTTCATCAACGAGAAGATCGACAAGTCCGCTGCCGAGAAGGACAGCAAGGCTACCGGCGACCTCATCGCCAAGGCCGACACGGCAGCGCTTCCTGCCAAGGACGGCGCCGCTCCGGCCAAACCCAGCTCGTTCGACATCGCCAAGTTCGCCGGCATCTTCGCCGCCATCGGCATGGCGGTCGCCTACCTGTCACAGGCCCTCGTCGCCATCTTCAAGGGGGCGGCCAGCGCCGGTCCGCTCAAGGTCCTCGTCATCATCCTCGTCATCATGCTGGTCATCTCGCTGCCTTCCATGTTCATCGCCTGGCGCAAACTCCGCCGCCGCGACCTGGGGCCCGTCCTCAACGCAAACGGCTGGGCCATCAACGCCGCCTCCTTTGTGAACATCAAGTTCGGCGCCACGCTCACGAGCCTCGCCAAATACCCGAAACTCACTGCAGTGGACCCGAAGGCCCGCCGCAAGGCCTGCTGGCGCCGGTTCTGCTGGGCCCTGGTGTGTGCGCTCGTCATCGGCGCGGCCGTGCTGTTCTTCACCGACAACCTGAAGTGCATCGGACTGCCCTTCCATAAGGAAAAGGCCGCCGTGGAGCAGGTCGAGGCCGCTCCGGCCAATGCCCCGGCAGAACCCGCCGCGGAGCCAGCCGCCGAGCCCGCAGCACCCGCCCCGGCCGAGTAGCCGCTCGCCGAAACCGCCACAGGAGGTCGACCGCAAGGCCGGCCTCCTTTTTTTGTCTCTGCTTGCGGGGGCAGCCACGCCGGGGGGCAGTCCGTCGCCCCACCACAGCCCCCAAAAAACACACTTCCCTACGGCAGGCGGCGGCGACCCACAAAAAACGACCTACCACGGCGTATGGGGCGGCAAACTGAAAAACACCGTCCACGCCGACACGGCCCTAAAGGGGATCTGGGGCGAGATCGCGTGGATGGTCACCGCATTTTGGGGTGACCATCCACGCCCAAGGGCCACCGGCTGCACTGCAACGAGGATACCCGTGGACGGTGTTTTTCGGGTTGCCGTTTTGGATAAGAATCATTACATTTGCTACCGGTAGCCGAGTGAGGCGAAAGAATATAAGAAGATGAAGAACGAAATGCTGCCCGGGCAGATCGCATCAGATCTTGCCATCGATGCACCCTTTGTTAAGGGGAAAGACAATCCCGTCAGAAACTGCTGGCATTTTTCTACCGACGGAAACGCCGTCAACTACCTCTTCCATGACGAGGCCGACTTCAAAGACGGAATGAACCGGGTATTCCTTGTGTGGAAGAAATACAATGTCACCATCCTTGCCTTTACACTCATGGATACGCATGTCCACTTTGTGTTACACGGGGCATGGGATGAATGCAACCGATTTGTGCACGAATATGTACGTCAGACTTCGCAACACCTCCGGATCCGGTTTGGCGAAGAGCGCAAACTATCTTCCGTCCCTATCCATCATCAGGAGATTGACACGGACCGCTATCTGAAAACCGTCATCTGTTACGTCGTGAAAAACGCCCCCGTTGGCGGGATTCCGTTCAACGGATTTGACTATCCCTGGTCCAGTGGCCCCCTGTATTTCCGGGAGAAAGGATCCTCCTGGGCTGCGCCCCTCTGGGCAGGCCACGTTCAGAGCGAAGTGTATGGAACAAGGGAAGCCAGGGTCCTGTTGAAAACCCGTCACACACCCGGTCCCCGCCTCAAACTGATCGACGAGATTGTCTTTCCGGGCACGTACGTTCCCTATGAGCTGGTGGAAATGATTTTCAAAAGCCACAAAAGCTACAACTTCTTCCTGTGCAGAAGCCGGGAGGACGAGGTGGATGCCCGGGGCGGGAGCATCTCCCTGCTGTCCATCCCAATCCAGGAAATGAGGCAGCACAAGACCGAAATCTGCCGGGAGTTGTTTGGTGAGCGAACCGTCAAGAAGCTGAATACACAGGAAAGGTTGCGCCTGGCTAAAACACTCCGGGCCCGTTATAACAGTTCCTTGAAACAAATCTGCCGGCTGACGGGACTGGTCTATGAGGAAGTGCGGCATCTGCTGTGAGGGTCGGCTTCAGGGAAAGGCGGGCGGGGCGGCAAACTGAAAAACACCGTCCACGCCGACATGGCCCTGAAGGGGGTCTGGGGCGGGGTCGCGTGGATGGTTACCGCATTTTGGGGTGACCATCCACGCCCAGAGACCACCGGCTGCACTGCAAGGGGGCTACCCGTGGACGGTGTTTTTCGGGTTGCGAAAAAGGACGCGGGGGGAACGGGCATGGGGCCCGTAGAAAGCAGACGCAGATGGCGGCGGGGACGGATGAGCCGGAGCGAGGGGCCGGGGCAAGGAAAAAGCCCTGTCAGAAAGGTCTGGCAGGGCTTCTTTTTGGCGTATTACCGATGCGCCTCAGTCGTTCGCGTAGTACAGGACCAGCTTTCTAAGATTGATATTGCTGGACGCAGCCGCACTGCCGAAGCGGCAGGTGAGATCCGGAAGCTTCTTGCTGGAGGAAAGTCCGACGCCGGTCGTGAAATACTTGATGCTCGGAGTCATCGCCCCGCCCTGGGTCGTGAAGGTGGGGCTGAGCTTGCTGAATGTCGTTCCGTCTCCTCCGTACACATACATGTCCCGCGTTACCGTTCCGGATGTATTCCAACTTGACACGCCAAAGGCACAGAGGTGCATGCCGGAAATGACCGGAGCCTCGAGAAAAGCTTTTCCCCTTGGAGTAAGCATCAGACCGGTTCCTGAATAACGATATGCTCCCCCTGATGCCGAAACAATGAGCTTGTACACGTTCCCCTCGGCATCGGTATAGTCCGTAGTACCTACCTCCGACACGTTGGTCGTGGGGATTTCTGTGGTGAAAACTTCGTTGGTCGAGAAATCAAGCGTAAGGACCTTGTCCGCCACGACGCTCAGGATACCCAGGTCGGTCACCTTGGCACGCTCCACCACCAGCGGAGCCGTACTTTCCGAGTCACCCATATACTTCACGGTCGCGCCGTCATCCATTGTGATGGTGACCTTGATGCCATGGTAGGTGCCGGGCAATACGCAGACAAAGAAAGAAGAAGCGTAAATTTTCGTAGCGTTACCGAAAGTGACGGAATTGCTGCCCTCGACCACCTCGGAAAGGACCGGAACACCCGTGCTGAGGTCGAACTTCGCCTTGCCGGTGAGAGTCTCGCCTTCCTTGCAGGAGATCGTGACCGAGCGGACGTGCATGTTCGGCACCACGAAACGGATCAGGCCGCAGGTATTCTTCAGCACGGCCGCATCACCCTCGATCGAGCCGATGGCCAGGTTGGCGCTCTTGCCGAAGGATGTGGCATTGCTGTGGCCCTGGGAGGTCTTTACCGTGGCGGTAATGATGTCACCGTCAATCGAGGCATCCTTGTCATAGGGGAACATGGCATACTGCGCCGTGGAACCGGCGGCGATGCTCCCGGTGAAATCGGCGGCGGCGTTGCCCTTGTCGTCAGGATCCATGGCAAACTCGTTGTTGTTCCCAGCGGAATCAAACACGCTGAGCGCGTCTCCGCTGGTCCAAATGACCGTCGCGACGGCATTGTCCGGGGATGTACCGGCATAGGTACGCGACTCCGTCTCGGAGAAGCCGGCGCTGAGGGTATAGGGCTGCAGGCCGCTTTCAGGTGCTTCCGGAGCAGTCGTCTTGGTGCAGGCGGCAAATACCAATGCCGCGGCACAGATAAGTGTCAGGTTTTTCTTCATGGCTGCAGAAAGGTTAATCAAAATAGAAATAATTCCCGCTGTCGGTGTAGCCTTCATTGGTGTTGCCGCTCATGGGGAAGGGCTCACTGGCGCAGAGCACAGCTGTACTGGAAAGCATCAATTCCAGACAATCCGGTGAGATGTAATTGGAATGCGACATTTTGTGTTATAAAAATGGTTTAACTCACAAATATACAATAGGGGTGGGGTAAAATCCAAACAATCAGGCAAAAAAAACGCCTACTCTGCCCCAAAAAGTTCCAGATAGCCGGGAATCACCCGGCCGGTTCCCTTACGAAGGGCTTTGCGGTCTCCGGCCATGGAAACCACAGAGGCGTCGGGCGTGAGGGCAATGTACATCTCGGGCACCTCAAGACGCCCGCCGTCGGGCATCTTGCCCGTGGCGGAGAAGCGGTAGTCGTAGAAAGCGATCTCATCGAGCTGGGCAGAGAGGGACTGCTCCAGGCTGTCGAGGCTGGCGAGCACGCGGATGTCTTTCTGCATGGCGGCGAATTTGGCCGCGGCGTTGTTCGTTTTGCGTTCGCCCCGGTAGCGTTCGTAGAGTTTGCTGTCCTGCTCCAGTTTGAAGGAGAACACCTCACGCCGGCGGGCGAATTCCGCCCGGAAGGTGGAGGAATCAACGCATTCCACCTTCCCCAGATGCACGGAGGCCGGATCGGTCCCCGCCTGCTGCGCCACCCGCTCCAGGATGGCGGTTTCGAGCGCCGAGGGCGCCTGACGCGAACAGCCGCAGCAAAGAACTGCGGCTGTAAGCATCACGGTAAGGATTCGTTTCATGCTTCAATTAAAACATCTCGTCAACGGGCTCCTTGTAGTCGTCGGCCTGGGGCGCGGGGGCTTCTTCCTTGCGTCCGAACACCCGGCGCGGACCCTTTCCGTCGCGGTGGCCGCCTTCATGACGGTCTCCGTCACGGCGCGGGCCACGTCCACGGTCTCCACCCTCACGGCGCGGGCCGCGGTCTCCGCGGTCGCCTCCGCGCGGACGGCGCTCCGGCTCCTTGTAGCCTTCCGGCTTCTCGGTAAGGGCACGCATGCTCAGGCGCATCTTCCCGGTCTTGGCATCGACCTCCAGGAGTTTCACGTCCACTTCGTCGCCCACCTTGAGCACGTCCTCCACCTTTTCGGTCTTGGTCCAGGCAATCTCGGACACATGCAGGAGGCCTTCTTTACCCGGAAGGATCTCGATGAACGCACCGAACTCGAGGATGCTCACCACACGGCCGTGATAAACCTGCCCCACCTCGGGCACCGCGCAGATACCCTTGATCCAGTCGAGGGCCTTCTGCATGGCGTCCTTGTCGGAGGAAGCGATATCCACCACGCCTTCCGTGAGGTTGGTTCCGGGAATGGGTTCCTCGTCAATGTTGATGACGGCACCCGTCTCCTTCTGGATCTTCTGGATAGTCTCACCGCCCTTGCCGATCACGGCGCCGATGAACTCGGCCGGGATGCGGATCTGGACGATGCGCGGCACGAAGGGCTTGTAGTCCTCGCGCGGCTCGGCGATGGTCTTGAGCATCTCGCCCATGATGTGGAGGCGTCCCTGACGGGCCTGCTCCAGGGCCTTGGCGAGCACTTCGTAGCTGAGGCCGTCCACCTTGATATCCATCTGGGTGGCGGTGATACCGTCCTTGGTGCCGGTCACCTTGAAGTCCATGTCGCCCAGGTGGTC
>JAFTEQ010000074.1 GCA_017453565.1 Bacteroidales bacterium | reverse complement strand
CCCCCGGACGGGCCGAGGCCACGTCCGGGGGCATGCTAAAAGGCAGGCGACAAGCTTACTTCGTGATGACCTTGGCCATCTCGAGAACCTTGTTGCTGTAACCCCATTCGTTGTCGTACCAGGCGCAGACCTTCACGAAAGTGGGATCGAGCTGGATACCGGCCTTCACGTCGAAGATGGAGGTACGGGCGTCGCCACGGAAATCGGTGGAGACCACGGCCTCGTCGGTGTAACCCAGGATGCCCTTGAGTTCGCCCTCGGAAGCGGCCTTCATGGCAGCGCAGATCTCTTCGTAGCTGGCGGCCTTGTTGAGCTCCACAGTGAGGTCGACGAAGGAAACGTCGCTAGTGGGAACACGGAGGCTCATGCCGGTGAGTTTACCGTTGAGTTCGGGGAGAACCTTACCCACGGCCTTGGCGGCACCCGTCGAGGACGGAATGATGTTCTCGAGGATTCCACGGCCACCGCGCCAGTCCTTCTTGGACGGACCGTCAACGGTCTTCTGGGTGGCGGTAGCGGCGTGCACGGTGGTCATGAGGCCACGCTTCACACCGAAGCTGTCGTTGAGCACCTTGGTAAGGGGCGCAAGGCAGTTGGTGGTGCAGGAAGCGTTGGAGATGATGGCCTGTCCGGCGTAGGTCTTGTGGTTCACACCATAGACGAACATGGGCGTGGCGTCCTTGGAGGGAGCGCTCATGATCACCTTCTTGGCACCGGCCTTGAGGTGGGCCGAGGCGAGTTCTTCGGTGAGGAAGAAACCGGTAGATTCGACCACGACGTCGACACCGAGTTTGCCCCAGGTGATGTTCACCGGGTCCTTTTCTGCGAACACCTGGATCTTCTTGCCGTCCACCACGAGGAAGTCGCCCTCCACCTTGATGTCGTGGTTGAAGATGCCGTGTACGGAGTCGTACTTAAGCATATAAGCCAGGTAGTCGGCATCGAGCAGGTCGTTGATACCCACAACCTCGATGTCCTTGGAGAAGTTCTCCACAGCAGCACGGAACACCATGCGTCCGATGCGGCCGAATCCGTTAATACCGATTTTAATCATTTTTTGAAATATAAGTTAAACAATACTATCCAACCAGGCCCGCTAAAGGCCGTGCAAATTTATTAAATTTTAAGCAATTTTCCATTATCTTTGTAGAAAATAAACGGGTATGAGAATTCTGGTTGCAAACGACGACGGATACAAGGCAAAAGGCTTGCACGAACTCGTGGAAATCCTGCGCCCCTACGGCCATCTCACCGTCGTTTCGCCCAAGTTCCACCAGTCCGGAATGTCTATGGCCGTCAACCTCGGCGGCAAGCCCATCGCGGTCAAGAAACTCTCGGAAGAGGATGGCGTGAGCTACTGGTATGTAGACGGCACGCCCTCTTCCTGCGTGAAGTTCGGGATCGACAACATCCTCCCCGATTCCCTGCCCGAGCTGGTGGTGAGCGGCATCAACCACGGCGCCAACTACGGCACCGCGGCCCTCTACTCCGGCACCCTCGGCGCCGCCACGGAAGCGGCCCTTGCCGGCATCAGGTCCGTGGCCGTCTCGCTCGATTGTTTCGACCCCGACGCCGACTTCTCCGCCATCCGGAAATATTTCCCCCCGCTGCTCGACCAAATCCTCGCCCTGAAAAACGTGCCCTACGGCGTGCTCTACAACATCAACTTCCCCAATATTCCGGTCGATGAGATCAAGGGCGTACGCGTGTGCCGGCAGGGCATCCTGCACTGGGAGCGGGAGTTCCAGCCCTTCCCCTTCGACACCCTGCACGACGAGGGAGAAGAGCTCTACCAGATGGTGGGCGACGTGGTGAGCGACCCCGCCAACGCGGACGATGCCGACCACCTGCTCATCCGCAAGGGCTACATCACCGTGGTGGCCCACAACCTCGACAACACCGACTACGCCCACGCCCGCCAGCTGCGCGAGTCCGGCCTGGAGAAGGACTTTAGATAGCACCATCTATGCGCTATTATATCATAGCCGGAGAGGCTTCCGGCGACCTGCATGGCAGCAACCTCATCCGCGGCCTTCTGGCCGAAGAACCCGGAGCGGAGATCCGCTTCTGGGGCGGGGAGAAAATGCAGCAGGCCGGAGGCGAAATGGTGCGCGACTACAATGCCGCCGGCGCCGTGATGGGCTTCACCGACGTGCTCCGCAAACTGGGGCGCATCGCCGAGAGCCTGCGTTTCTGCAAGGCCGACATCCTGGCCTGGAAGCCCGACGCCGTGGTGCTCATCGACTATCCGGGCTTCAATATGAAGATCGCGCGCTTCTGCCACGAACGGGGCATCCGCGTCTTCTACTACATCGCGCCCAAGACCTGGGCCTCGCGCGAAAGCCGCAACCGCAAGCTCAAGGCCTGGGTGGAACGGCTCTACATTGTCTTCCCCTTCGAAATCCCCTACTTCAGCAGCCGCGGCATCCCCTTCACCTACAAGGGCAATCCGCTGGTAGACGCCATTGACGCAGCCCGCTTCGAGCGGCCAGAGTCGGAGCGTTACATCGCCATTCTGGCCGGCTCCCGCAAGGGAGAAGTGAGCAGGACCATGCCCGTCTGCATGCAGATGGCTGACCGCCTGCACGCCCTTCCCGACTACGCCGGCTGCCGTTTTTTGGTGGCGGGCGCGCCCGGACGCAGGCCGGAAGACTATGCCCCTTTCCTGAAGGGCCGCGAGGATTATGTGCGTCTGGTTTTCGGCCGCACGTACGACGTGCTCAAGTATGCCGACGCCGCCGTAGTGAACAGCGGAACCGCCTCGCTGGAAGCCGCCCTCATCGGAACGCCCCAGGTGGTCTGCTGGTCTACCTCGTTCGTGACGGCCGTACTGGCCAAGTACGTGCTGCGCGTGCTCGACCACATCAAGTATATCTCGCTGGGCAACCTCATCGCCGACCGGCTCGTGTTCCGCGAGCTCATTCAGTACGACTTCACAACAGACGCCGTAACTGCAGAAATCAGAAGGCTTTGCGAGGACAAGGCATACCGCGCCGAGATGCTCGCCGGCTATGCCGAAATCAGGGAACGGCTGGGTGGTGGTGGAGCCTCGCGCGCCGTGGCGGCCGACCTCATCGCCCGCCTCAGGGGCGAAACGCCCGATCAATAATTTCTGGGACCGAAAATAGCGGTGCCGATGCGCACCAGGGTGGTGCCGCAGCCAAGGGCGATGCGCCAGTCGTCCGACATGCCCATGGAGCGTTCCGTGAATGAAGCCAGCAAGGCTTCGTCGCCCCGTTGCAGCGCCTCGTCGCGGATGCGGTCGTGCAGGTCGGCAAGCAGTTCGAAATCGGCGCGGATGCGCGTAGCGTCGTCGGTGTGCGAGGCCATGCCCATGAGGCCGCAGAAACGCAGGTGCGGATAATCCTCGTGGCAGCGCAGCAGAAGCAGCGCCTCGTCGGGGCTGAATCCCCCTTTGGTTTCCTCGGCGCCGATGTGCACCTCGACCAGCACGGACAGCACCCGGTCCGCCTCGGCGCAGGCCTGTTCCAGGGCCCCGGCCAGATGCAGGGAATCGAGCGACTCCAGCAGCGACACCCAGGGCAGGACCTGCCGGATCTTGTTGGTCTGCAGATGCCCCAGCAGGTGCCACTCGATATCGCGCGGCAGGGCCGATGCCTTCCGCACCAGTTCCTGGGGCCGGTTTTCGCCAAAGAGCCGCTGTCCCGCCCCGTAGGCCTCCATGATCTCGGCCTCGGAGTGGAATTTGGAAACTGCCACCAGTTTCACTTCCGGTGGCAGTTCATTTTTCAGGGCTGTTAGGCGTTCGGCAATCATCTGCGGCCCGACTTCTGTTGTTTCTGCTGCTGTTGCTGCATGCGCTGGGCTTCCTCGAGCCGGAGCTGCCATTTCGACTTGGGCACCGGCTTGCCCTCCGAGGCGCGCACTTTGGCGAGCAGGGCCTCGGGATGGGTGAAGTACTTGCGGATAATCCAGATTTCCAGCATGCTGATGAGCTGCGAAAGCAGATAGTAGTAGCTCAGGGCGGCGGAAAGGCTGTTACAGATGAAGAACATCATGATGGGCATCATCCACACGCTCATGAAGCGCATGCTCGCCGCATTGGGGTCGTTCCCGCCGGGCTGGCCCGACATGGTCATCTTGCTGTAGATCCACATGGTGAAGGCCATGAGCAGGGCGAAGAGCGAGAGGTGGTCGCCCAGCAGGGGTACGCGCGAGCCGAAATCGACGATGGCGTCGTAGGTCGAGAGGTCATGCGCCCAGAGGAAGGGCTGCTGCCTCAGCTCGATGGAGGCCGGGAAGAAGCGGAACATGGCCCACAGGATGGGGAAGGTGAGCAGGGTGGGCAGGCATCCGCCCATGGGACTCACCCCGGCCCGCTTGTAGAGGTCCATCGTGGCCTGCTGCTTTTTCATGGCATCGTCCTGCTTGGGATAACGCTCGTTGATCTTCTCAATCTCGGGTTTGAGCGCAGCCATCTTGGACGACGAGGAATAGGACTTCCAGGTGAAGGGCAGCACCACCAGCTTGATGATGAGGGTCATGAGCAGGATGATGATGCCGAAGTTGGCGATGTACTTGTGCAGGAAGTTGAAAATGGGGATGATTACGAACTTGGTGAACCAGCCCACGAGCGAACCGCCCAGCGGGATGATCTTCTCGTACTTCCGCTCATAGGCCTTGAGGTCCTGGTAGTGGTTGGGACCGAACCTCCATTCCAGCGGGAAGCGGAACTCGGCTCCGGGCGTGAGTTCTGCCCGCATTTTGGCCGAGCAGGCCATGAGTTCGCGATTGGGGTCTTCCTGGGGGAAGAAGTTCACCGAGAACTCGCCGCTGGCGAACTGCTGCGGCGCGCAGAGGATGGCCGAGAAGAACTGCTGCTGGAAAGCGAACCAGCTCACGCGCGAATCTACGCGGCGTGAACCGTTGCGGCCGCGCCCCACTTCGGCGGGTTTCTTATCCCCTTCCTGATAGTAATCGAGTTTGGAGTACTGCACCTCGTTCTTGTAGCCTTTTTCCATGCGCGGGATGGTCATGTCCACGTCGATGTCGAAGACCGACACATTACGCGGGATCACGCCCTGCATGCCCACGAAGGCCACTTCGGCCTGCAGGTCATAGGAATCTTCGGGCAGGGTGTAGCGCTGCTCGATGCAGCCGCCGCCCGCAAAGGGAAGACGGAAGAGCACCGAGTTCGCCGTCTGCTCGGCCACTTCGAAATTGAAGTCGGACGTGCGCACGTACTCACCCGCATAGATACTGAGCGAGTAATTGCCGGTGCCCGGTTTGAGCAGATACAGCGCCGTGCTGTCGTAGTTGAAATAGTCTTTGACGAGCACACTCCAGGGCTGGGCGCCCCGCGAGGAAAGCTGAAGGCTGAGCTTGCTGTTCTCGAGGGTGACAAGCGCAGCTTCCCCGCTGCGGGCCGCTTCGAGGGCAACGTCCTTGTAAACCGCCTGCTCCGCTGCGGGTGCGGCGGGAGCCGCCTGGATATCGGCCGCGGCCTCAGTCACGGCCACCGTGTCGAAGGGCTGCTGCGCAAGCGCGATGGAATCGGCCTGGGCCTGAAGGGCCATCTGTTTGGCCGCCTGACGCGACTGAAAAACGGTAAAACCGCCGAGGATGAGTGCAATGAGGACGAAACCGATGACTGAATTCTTATCCATTACTCTGCGCCCTCCTCTGCCTTACGGATCTGTTCCCTCATTTTGGCGAGTTCGGCCTTGGCCTTCTCGATGCGCTCCTGCATCTGCTTGATGAGGGGCTCGGCATTCTTGGAAGACGAGAAGAAACCGATGTTGTTCTCGTAGGTCTCCACTTCCTGCTGCAGGGCCTTGTATTTCTGAATAAGGGCATCCTTGGGACTGCGGGCCGGAGCCGGAGCGTGCTGCTGAGCGGGTGCGGAACGGCGGCCGCGAAATTCGGGGAATTTGTCGCGCATAGCCTCGCGATAGGCCGTGGCCATGAGTTCCTTCTCCTTGAACGGCACAAATCCGATGCCCTGCCAGCGGGCAGCGAAATCGTTCATCGCCGCGGCGTCGGCCTCGGCCTCTCCCTTGGGTTCATAGGCGCGGATCTCTTCGAGCAGCGCCTGCTTGGCTTTCAGGTTGGCACGGTAGGAGTTTTCGGGTTTGGCGCTCTTGTCGCGTTCGGCAAAGAAGGCGTCACAGGCGGCGCGGAAACGCGTCCAGAGCTGCTCCGACTTCTTGCGCGGCACGGCCCCAACCTCTTTCCAACGCTTCTGGAGGGCGATCAGGGCATCGGCGGTCTTCTTCCACTCGGTGCTGTCTTTCAGGCGCTCGGCCTCCTCGATGATGGCGAGTTTTTTCTGCACGTTCTCCTCCATCTCGCCTTTGAAACCGGCGTAGAACTCGCGTTTCTTGGCAAAGAAGGCGTCGCAGCCCGCGCGGAAGCGCTCGTAGATCTTCTGGTTCTCCTTGCGCGTGGCGAAGCCAACCTTGCGCCACTCTTCCTGGATGCGCTCGATCTCCTTGGAGAGCGCGTTCCATTCGGCCGAGGTGGTGATGTCGCGGGCGGCAATCTCCTCAATCTGCTCGCAGAGGGCCGTCTTGGCCTCGAGGTTCTGCGCCTGCTGCTCCTTCAGCCCTTCGAAGTGGGCCTGATACTTCTTATTGATCACAGCCGTGGCCGCCTTGAAGCGGTTCCAGATGTCTTCCCGGTATTCGCGGGCCACCGGGCCGTACTCCTTCCACTGCTCGTGCAGTTTCTGCAGCTCGGCGAAGGCAGCCACCACGTTCTCGTTCTCGGCGAGTTTCTCGGCCGCGGCGCAGAACGCCTCCTTGGCCTCCAGGTTCTTCTTGAAATCGAGGTCGCGCAGGTCGCGGTCGATCTTCACCATATCGTAGAACTTCTCCACATGGAACTGATAGGTGTCGTTCACGTCGCGGAAGCGGTCGGCCGGCACGGGACCGGTCTCGCGCCAGCGGTCCTGAAGGGCGCGGAAAGCGGGGAAACTGGCTGTCACGCCGTCCTCCTTCTCGATGAGGGCCTTGAGTTCTTCAATGATGGCCAGCTTCTTCTCGAGGTTCTGCGCCTTGAGGGCATCCTGCTCGCGGTTGTATTCCGCGCGTTCGCGCTTGTAGTCGGCATAGAGCGATTTGAAATGCTCCTCCACCTCGTCGAACTTGTCCCCCGCCTCGGCAGCCTCGCTGCGAAGTTTCACCAGCAGTTTGTAAAAAGCCGATTTGATGGCCTCCGCCTCTTTGGAGCGCAGCATGCTGTCGGCGCTCTCCCGCAACTCGCGGAAAAGGTCGGAGAGTTCGGCCAGGGTTTTGTCGGCGAGATTCAGTTCTTTGGGTTCTTCGTTCATACTATTACACTTGTTCAATCCTACAAATATATATAAAATTCGAAGAAAAAGGGTATTTTTGTGCTTAAACACAAAATGACATGCGCATCGACATCCTAAGCGTGGTCCCGGAACTGCTGGAGAGCCCCCTGGCACACTCCATCGTGGGCCGCGCCATTCAGAAAGGCATTGTGGACATCAGGGTGCACAACCTTCGCAAATACGGCATCGGTCCCCGCAGGAACGTGGACGACTATTCCTATGGCGGTGACGCCGGCATGGTAATGCGCATCGAGCCCGTCTACCATATGATCGAGGAACTGCGCGCCGAGCGCAACTACGACGAGATCATCTACCTCTCCCCCGACGGGGAACTGCTCACGCAGGGCATCGCCAACGAGCTTTCGCTCAAGGAGAACCTCATCCTGCTCTGCGGCCACTACAAAGGCATCGACCATCGCATCCGCGAGCATCTCGTCACGCGCGAAATCTCGGTGGGCGACTATGTGGTGAGCGGCGGCGAGATTCCGGCCGCCCTGCTGGCCGACTCTATTGTGCGGCTCCTGCCCGGCGCCCTCACCGACGAGACCTCGGCCCTGTCGGACAGTTTCCAGGACGGGCTGGTGTCGGCCCCCGTCTACACCCGCCCGGCCGAGTTCAACGGATGGAAGGTTCCCGACGTGCTCCTGAGCGGCAATCCGAAGCAGATCCGGGCCTGGCAGGACGAGCAGGCACTCAAAAGGACCGAGGCCTTGAGACCCGAACTTCTTAAAAAACTTTAATAAGTATTTTATTTATCAAAAAATTTTTGCAGTTTCCCTTGCAATGTTAAAAAAGTGATGTATCTTTGCACTCGGAAACAACTTCTAACCAACAATAATTAACCTTCTTCTAAGGTAATACACTACTAACTAACCGTCAAAGCCCGCTGTGAAGCGGGCTTTGTGCGTTTCTGACGGCCTGCCAGCCGGTTTGGCATCTGCCGGGGCGGACTCCATTCTCGCATCATCGTCCCTGCAAGCAGGAACTCGCTGCTGCGGGTGATGCCCGCCCTCTGGCAGACAGCCAATCCGGCTGTTCGTGAAACAGACGGAGGCCAGTGGAAGCCCAACGCCGCCTGGAGCGGATCATACTGGACCGTATCCACCCGGACGCCTTCCGGCAGGTCAACGGGCGCCGGCGTCTGGCCGCGAAGCGCGGTGGTGCTCAGCAGCAAAGAGAACAGAAATAGAGTTATACGACGTACCATATTGCAAAAAAGAGGGCAGCTTCACCAGGAGGGCACTGAAAAAGGTGCCCAAACTAAAGTCCTCTGACAATTAAGACAATCGAAGGATATCGAGTTAGTTCGGTATCCTTCGATTTTTTTCGATTCTCAAGAAGTCTATTGTCCGATTTGAGGCTATATTTTGGGATT
>JAFTEQ010000073.1 GCA_017453565.1 Bacteroidales bacterium | reverse complement strand
TGTCCCCAGCCGCGGCCATGCAGGATGCAGCTGTCGCCCTCCCAGGTGACGGTGAAATTGGAACTCTTGAGGTGGGACTCGCTCAGCGCACGGCGCACCGCCAGTTCGGGTCCTATGGTCTCACTGCACTTCGAACCCACGATACGGAGGGTCTTGATGCGGCCCGACGCCCCCGTCTCCACGGGCAGGAGCGAACGCACCGTTCCGAAGTCCTTCCCGGTTCGGCGCGCCAGCAGTTCCGAAAGCCCGGCCCGGCTGTAACGCAGCTCCCATTCGAGATAATCGGTAGTGGGCAGGTCGTACTCGTTAAGGCTGCGCCGCAGAAGTTCTTCCGAAGCCTTGGCGCAGTAGGAGTCTTCCACGCTGGCGAGGTAGGGTTTGTCGCCCCCTTCCCAGCAGGTGCTGAAAACTTCAGTAAGACCGCCGCAGCACTTCGAATAGCGGGCGTCGCAGATCTCGCCCTTATAGCTGAGGACTCGTCCCCAGGTCTGGTCGATGGCGTCGCGCACCGCCGTTCCCGTGGCCCCGTCGAGGCCCTGATAGCGCTGGCAGTGGTCGTCCGCGCACACGTCGAAACTCCCGTGCGAACCCAGATTCCGGCGGAGCCAGCTGCGTGCGATGATGGCGTGCGCCTTCAGGAGCTCCACCGGCGCCGTGCTGCGCATCTCGCTGCTGATCACGCTCAGCAGGTAGTCCTCCTCGCCTATGCGGTTCACCGCCCGTATCCTGTCGCCCTCGACAATGAAGCTCAGGCGGCCGGCGAAACGGCGCGTCAGCTTCTGCTCCCAGTGGAATCCTATGCCGATGGGAACGTCGTACAGTATGAATGTGGGCTCGGCGAAAAGGGTCGAACGGGTCACGGCGTCGAAGGTGAGGGAGTCGTAGAGGGCGCCGTTATAGTTGATGCGGCCGTCGCAGAAAGAGACCCTCTGCGGACCTGCGCCGTCGGAGATGATCTCGAAACGAATCTCCTCCGCCGCCATGATGCCCACGTCGATGAGGGGCTGCTGACGGCTGAGTCTCCAGCCCACCATGCGCTCCTCTTCCGGGGAGACGGACACCTCGTCTATCATCTCGGCGAGCAGTTTCCCGTTAATCTTGGCGAAGTCTTCTGGAACCGGGGCGACGAAGAAGCCTGCCATCTCGGCGGCGCCGGGACTCATGGTGAGCTGGTCCGCTCCGGTGCTGGCGTAGTGATGACTGCGGAATCGGCTGCGAAGGGCCACCATGGTTCGGAACTCCCCTCCCTTGTACCAGCAGTACAGGTTGAAGCGAGGCTCGTTCTCCCCTTCCACGCGGGGCGAGCATTCGAGCAGACGGTAGGCCAGCTTGGCCATCGATTTCTGGGTGGTCGCCTTGAGGGCGTAGATGCCTCGGGCATAACCTTCGAACTTGTAAAGACTCGCGTCCTGCACGCTGGCAAGAGGCTCTCCTGGGGCGTCGAGGAAGGCGTCGACCGACTTCTCTACCGGCAGCACTCCCCTCGGACAGGCCTGGAAATGCAGATGGTCGGGGGCCGAAGCACCGCTCACCGGACCGTTGTAATAGACCGTGTATTCCGGATACATGCGGCTGAAGAGGAGCATGTCCGGGAAGTGATGCCATATGGTCTGGGGTATGTGCTGATCGCGGGCTATCACCAGATGGTTCCGGAAGATGGGGAACGGGTTCACCTGGATATTGTAGCTGCGGCCTTTCTTGCCTTCGTATTTCAGATGGAACTGTTCCTTGGGCCGGTTCTCCGGGCAGAGGAAGCATTTGCGGGCTGATATGGTTTCCGGGTCGATCTCGGCTGTGGACGAGGCGATGCGGCAGGGGTTCATCTGCACCACCACCTTCTGGCTACCCACCGTGAATTCCTTGTACTGTGCGTTCTTGATGAGGCGGAAGTTCCCCGCCGCGAGCGGCCAGACCGAAAGCTGGTCCCGTATGAATTTATCGATATCGCTCATTTTCGGTGTTAAAGGAGTGCGAGGAGCTGCCCCGAGATGCGGCCGAACTCTTCCAGGAAAGCCGGGGTGAACTCGGATTTGGGTGCCTTGGCGATTTCGTCGTAGGTCCACCAGCGGAGCTCTTCCACCTCGCTTCCGTAGTGCTCCGGGAGTTCCTGGACGATGGCGGCGTAAAGGGCCACCAGCTCGCGTTCCCGCTGATTCTCATACACATGGGTTCCCAGGAAGATGGGATTGAAGTCGTGCAGACCCAGTTCTTCGTCAGCCTCACGCACCAGGGCTTCGTCGGGCTGTTCGCCATAGCCGATATGGCCTCCCACAGCGGTGTCCCAGCAGTGCGGCCAGGTGTGTTTGGAAGCGCTTCGTTTCTGCAGGAGTATGCGTTCGCGACGGTCGATGAGATGGAGGTTCACCACCGGATGCAGCAGCATTCCACCGCCATGGCAAAGACTTCTGGGTGCGATTCCGGTAACCAGGCCGCTGGGCTCCACTATGGGAAGGAGCTCGTCGCGACCGCTCATGCGACGGCCTGTTATGGATGACGGAGTTGGCGGATAAACCAGAGAGAACATGCCGCTACCAGTTTAATGCTACCAGTTTATAATGCGGAGTTCCTCCGGGGTATAGAGAAGCGTGTCGAGGAAATCGGGCGCGGCGTACACCAGGATGAAGAAGATGGCAGCAGCGAGCGCGGCCAGCGCCAGAATTACCAGCGGAGTGACCCAGAGCCACTTCGGCGCCGGCTTGCGCGCAGCGCGGCGCGCAGCGCGAGCCTCGCGGCGTGCGGCCTTCGCGGCAGCGCGGGCTTCGAGGCGTGCGGTCTTCGCGGCGGTGCGGGCTTCGCGGCGAGCGGCACGGGCTGCGGCCTTAGCAGCCCTGGCTTCGGCCCTTGCCTGAGCCTTGGCTTGGCGGGCTTCGATGCGGTCGGC
This sequence comes from Bacteroidales bacterium, assembly GCA_017453565.1. GTDB lineage: Bacteria > Bacteroidota > Bacteroidia > Bacteroidales > UBA932 > Cryptobacteroides. The sequence continues at coordinate 616 of JAFTEQ010000073.1, read as the reverse complement.
CTTGCGGTCGGCCTTGGCCTGGGCCTTCGACGCCTTCGCATCGGCCTTAGCTTGAGCCTTTGCGGCCTTGGCGGCAGCATTTTTGGCCTTTTTTGACACACCCCCCTCGTTTTTTCCCGGGGGGTGTAGCATTTTAGCCCCATTTTGATTCCGCCCTTCCTCGCATTCCGGCTCCGACCCTTCGCTCTCAACCGGTTCGTCGGCAAATTCCAGCCTTTCGTCAGCCGGAATTATCGGCTCATACTCCGTGTTCGCGGCTTCTGGCACTGGCGCGCTGGTACCTGCCGCTGTGAATCCTGTAGCTGCGGCAATTCCGCCCGCCACAGCTGCGCCTCCTGCGGCCACTTCGCCTGCCGGGTCGCTCGCAGCTCCGGCCAGGTCGTTCACAGCTCCAGCTGGCTCGTTCGAAGCGCCTGCCGGCTCCACGAACTCTTCCGCAGGCGCGACCATGATTCCGGCGAGCGACTCCACCACATGATGGACCTCGGCCGGGGTCTCCTCATGATTCTTGAGGCTGACCGGCTCCAGACCAAAGCCCTCGGGATAGATATCCAGGGCTTCGTCCGTAATAAAGAAAATATTGTTCTGCCGCGTAGCACGCAGGCGCCCCAGACCG
>JAFTEQ010000072.1 GCA_017453565.1 Bacteroidales bacterium | reverse complement strand
CTGGGTGTTACCCTTGCACACCATGATGGTCTTGTCCTGTCCCTCGCCACGCAGGACCACGCCGCTCTTGCGGATGGTCAGCGTGCCTTCCACGTTGTAGGTTCCGGCCGTGAGCAGGATGGCGCCCGGTTTCTTCAGGCCGTCAATAGCTTTCTGGATGAGTTCCGTGGCGTCGGACCCGTCCTTCGGGGGCTTGAGTTTCTTCACCACTTTCACCGTGGGAATCTCCACGTCGCCCCAGCGGTAACCCACCCGGCTGAAGTCGGGCATCTGGTCGCCCCGCTGAAAGGGAATGTCAACCGGCAGGGCGGAAACCAGCACGGAAAGAAGGATGGTAATCAGGTTGTGCATATCAGTATAGTTTTAGCGGCATAAAGATACAGAAATCGCCCCAAAAAGCAAAAAAAGGCTCCGGAATTCCGGAGCCATTCGTGTGAGGATTGGCAGATTTGAACTGCCGACCTCTTGCCTGTCAAGCAAGCGCTCTAAACCAACTGAGCTAAACCCTCAAAAAGGACTGCAAAGATAAGGGTAAATTTTGCATTTGCAAAAATTTTATCCGAGTTCTTTCAAGACCTCCTGCATCCCCGCATAGCGTTCGAGCGTCCAGAGCACGAAACGGATATCCACGCAGATACAGCGGTTGTAGGCGGGCGTGAACGAGACGTCCGACGCGAGCGATTCCTTGTTGCCGTCGAAGGCCAAACCCACCAGTTCGCCGCGGGCATTGAGCACCGGACTGCCGGAGTTCCCGCCCGTGATGTCGTTGTCGGTAAGGAAGTTGACTGGAATCGGAGCCGGCAGGCCGCGCAGCAGCCCCTCCCAGTCGGGCTTGAGCCGGAAGTCGTAGTCGGACGGATCGGCCTTCACCAGGATGCCCCTGTGCGTAGACTGCCAGCAGCCCAGCACGCCGTCGCGCGGCGAATAGTCACGCACGGTACCGTACGTGAGGCGCATGGTGGAATTGGCATCGGGATACTGGGCCTCCCCGCGGCGTTCCCGCTCCGCCCAGAGGGCACGGGTGTAGCGGCGCCCCAGTTCCTGCACGTTCTCACGGCCCTGCAGGCTGTCCACCACCTTGTTGAACTGACCTATGTTCACATCGTTGAAGAACAGGTACAGGCTGTCGCCCGGCTGCATCTCGCCGCCCTTCCACAAAGAGGCGCAGAGACCGTCATAGTCGTCCCCCCAACGCTCCTTGACCGCTTTCTGGAACGGCCCCCAGTAACGGGGAGAAACGTGCTCGTAGTACGCCTCCACGCAATACCGGAGCAGTTTTCCCTCCAGGGCGGGATCGAGCGCGGCATAGGCCTCAGCGTTCGATTTGCGCACCTTTTTGTCGCGGGCCGGATCGGGCTTGCGCTGAATGGAGTGCAGGCGCGTGGCGATCACTGAAAGGCGCGTCCCGCGGATGAGGGTCTCGCGGTACCAGAAGCGGTTGCGTTCCGCATCGGCGATGGCCCCGTACTTCCGGTCGAGTTCCTGCAGCAAATCGGAAGGAAGGCCGTAGGAGCGCTCCAGCGCCGTCTTCTCGGCTTCCACGCCGAAACGCCGGCAGCAGGCCACCTCCCCTTCCTGAAGTTCCTGCACGTTGCTGAGCGAGAAAAAGCGGTCGGCATATTTGAGCCGCACGGCAGGATCGGCGTCCATACCCCGTTTCATGATCTCCATCAGATGGCCGCGCACCTCGTTCGAGATGGGAAGAGCCACCCCCGTGAGGTGACGGACCTTCGCCGACGAGGCGTAACGGTCGGTGCGGCCGGGATAACCGAGCACCATGGTGAAATCGCCCGGCTGCACGCCCTTGCGGGAAATGCGCAGATAGCGCGCCGGACGCATGGGCACGTTGTCCGAGCTGTAAGCGGCCGGTTTCCCATCCTTTCCGGCATAGATGCGGTAGAGCGCGAAATCGCATTTGTGCTGGGGCCATTCCCAGTTGTCGATATCACCCCCAAACGCCGCCACGCTCACGGGCGGAGCCGCCACGAGCCGGATGTCGGTATAGACCTCATAGAGCGCCATATAATAGCGCGAACCGGCCCACATGCTGCTCAGCGAAGCCTCCAGACCGGTAGAAGTCTGGTAGCGGCGTTCCATCACGAAACTCACCTTGCGCATCCCGAACGGCTTTTCGGAGGCCTTGAGTTCGGCGACGAGCGCCTCCACCTCCTGCGTCACGTCGAGGACCTTCTTCAGGAAATAGGCGCTCTTGTCCGGAACGGGGATCTCTGCCGCACGGGTGTGGGCCCAGAAACCGTCTTCCAGATAGTTGTGTTCGGGGGTGCTGAGCGCATGCACGTCGGAGTAGGCGCAGTGATGGTTGGTGATGAGCAGGCCTTCGACCGATACCATGCTGCCGGTGCAGCCGAAATCGAGCGAGACAATCGCATCCTTGATGGAAACGGCCTCCTCGTCGTAGATGGTACCGGCGGGCAGCTGCAGCCCCTCGCGCTCCATATTCTGCACGATCGCGCGCGAGAGGGCGTTCACCATCCACATCCCCTCGTCGGCGCGGACGCAGGGCGACGCCAGCAGGCACAGGGCCGCCAGCGCCGCGGCCAGGCTACTCCTTCTCATAGCGGTAGCAGACACCCGGTTCGGTAAACTTCATACGGGCGTTCTCCTCGCGGACGTCGTCGCTCTTGTAGGTGATGGTCCACTTCTCCATGGTCATCAGTTCCCACAGGCGATCCGCGGTCATGGGCTCCGCGAAACGCACCTGGATGCAGGGCTTGAGTTCCTTGTTGAGCGCCAGGTAGACCCCGATGACGCCTTCTTCCTTACTCAGGTGGTTGCTCAGGAACGGCAGGGCCCGCTTGATGATGGGCTTTTCGTAGCTCTGGTTGGCAATCTCATAGATGTACTGGGGCGCGTCGGCATAGACCTCCACGCGCGGACGGATCACGGTGGTATCGCCCTGGGGATACTTGCCCTTGAACTCGGCCTTGAAGGGGTCGAACATCCGGTGCAGGTACTCCGAGATGCCGATGCGGCCCTCGCCCTTCTCCATGCGCACGAACTCGAAGTCGACCGGCGTCTCCTTCACCCCGCCCCCGTGTACGGGCATGGCGAGCACCTTCTTGTTCACGATTTCCCGGAAGAAATCCTCGTCGAGCTGCTCGTCCGGAGCGGCATAGACGTGCACGATGAGCGGGCAGTTGTATTCCGATTCCACGCCGAAGATACTCTTGCCCGTCTGCCGGAACTGGAGGCCCAGGTAGTTGAGGTCGAGTTTGTCGTACATCTTCTCGGTGCGGATGGTGAGGATCTTGAGTTCACTGAGTTTGGCGGGATCGGGCGACCACACGCGGAAATGCGAGGGAACGAAGACTTCCTTGCGGATCTTCTCCTCGTCGGTCTTGGTGGGGTCGTACTTGATGATGACGCTGTGGCTGCCCACGAAGGTCTTCACCCCGTGCACGCCGCGCACCTTCTGCATCCGGGCCTTGAAGGCCATCGAACTGCCGTAGCACTTTACCGACTTGAGGTCCTCGATCTTCACCGTCTCCATCTTCACGCCCTCGGGGATATCCCAGGAAACGTCGATGGTGGGCAGTTCGAAGCGGTCCTTGAGGCAGAAGGCCGCAGCCACGAGCAGCACGCAGATGAGGGCCGGCAAGATGCGGGTCCAGCGCCTGCGGGCGCCGTTCTCCCGGATGCCGATATGCAGAGCGTCGTCGCCGCAGGCCGCCACGCACTCTCCGCAGAGCGTGCAGTCCACCGATGTGATGCGTCCGCTGCGCTGGGAAACGTTGATGGCATAGGGACAGGCCTTGCTGCAACGGCCGCAACGGGTGCAGGCATCGTCGTCCTTCACCACATAGAGCAGCTGCAGGCGCGATTCTCCCACCACCACCTCGAGCAGGTAACCGCAGAGGCAGACGGCGGCGAGCAGGATCCACCAGGGCAGATGCAGGCCGCAGAGCGACAGAACCCACCACAGCAGCACGATGCAGAGCAGCGGCAGCCAGAACTTGAGCGTATTGGAGGCCGCGCCGAGCGGACAGATGTAGCGGCACCAGAAGCGTTTCACGAACAGGCCGCCCAGCAGCACCAGCGTCACGGTAACGATGGACATCCAAAGGGTTATCTCTCCCTTGAAGCCGGTCGCCACCGCATAGTAGGGGTCGAGTTTCTTGCAGAACAGCTCGCTGGCGGTGGCCGTCATGTAGAAGATCCAGAACAGAAGCGCATACTTCAGCAGGCGCAGGATCCAGTCGCCCGCACTCCCCCGGCGCGGTCCTTCGAAGTGGATGCCCAGCGCGTCACGCAAACGCGCAAAAAGATCTTCTATGGTGCCAATCGGGCAGATGTAGGCGCAGAAAAGCTTGCTCAGCAGCACTACGGCCGCGGCGAGCGCCAGGCCCATGAGGATCTGCAGCGACGACATGCTGCAAGGCAGCGACCCGCGTACCAGATAGGTCGTGAGTGCCTGCAGACCGCCGGCGGGGCAGTAGGCCTCGGGATCGGCGGGCGCCGTGTGCGGGAAGAGCCGGAGGGCCGCTCCGCTCAGGAAAAAGACCAGCAGGGCCAGCACCAGCCACTGGAGCAGGCGGGCCGGCCAGTTGCGCAGATATGCGTTGTGTCTCTTACTCATAAGAAAAGATGATTTTGACTTTTGCAAAAATAACAAATAAAGAGAAAAGCCTATCTTTGTGTGAATGAAAAAGTGCACGCTCCTCCCGCTGACGGTCCTGCTGCTCCTTTTCCATGCCGCAGGCCTTTCCGCCGCCCCGCGCTTCTACAGCGTTTCGGGCAAGGTTACCGACGCGGCGGACGGGGCGCCCCTCGCGGGTGCCGTCGTGCACGTGGACGCCCTCTGGGCCATCAGCGACGAGCAGGGGCGCTATCGCCTGGAACGGGTCCCGGAAGGGAAAGGGACGATGGCCGTCTCGCTGCTCGGCTACCAGGCCGCCTCGCTCCAGATCGACCTCCGGCGCAACGAAGAGGACCTCTCCTTCCGGCTCCAGCGTACTTCCCTTGCCATCGAAGGGGTTACGGTCACGGCCAAACGGCCGGCCAACGGACTGGGTACCAGTCACGATATCGGGCGAGAAGCCCTCGACCACCTGCAACTCTCGGCCATCACCGATATGTCGGCCCTGCTGCCGGGCGGAAAGACGAGCAACCCAGACCTCACGCAGGCAGGGGTGTTTTCCATGCGTTCCGGCGGCCTTTCCGCGGGCAACGCGGCCTTCGCCACGGCGCTCGAGGTGGACGGCGTGCGGCTGGGCGGCAACGCCTCGTTCGCCGAGCCGGACGGAGTGGACACGCGCAACATCCAGGTAGAGAACGTAGACCACGTGGAAGTGCTCTCCGGCGTGCTCTCGGCCGAATACGGCGACCTGGGCAGCGGCATGGTGCGCATCCACACCAAGAAGGGACGCACCCCCTTCACCTTCACCGCCTCCACCAACCCCCGCACCCGTCAGGTCTCCGTCTCCAAGGGCGTGGGCCTCGGTCCCGGGGCGGGCGTGCTGAACATCGGCGCCGAATGGGCGCGTGCCGTGAAGAAAGCCATCTCCCCCTACGAATCCTATACCCGGCGCGGACTGTCGCTCTCCTACACCGCCGCCCCCCGCAGTGACCTGCACCTGGAAGCGGGCCTCAGCGGCAACCTGGGCGGCATGGACAGCAAGGACGACCCCGACGCCTACTCCGGTGAATACAGCCGCGGACGCGACAACGTGCTCCGGGCCCGCACCTCGCTCGAATGGCAGGCGCACCGGCCCTTCCTCACCCGGCTGGGACTGGAGGCGTCGGTGGGTTACAACGACCGGCTCACCCGGGTGCACGCCTACGACTCCTGGTCGGTGCCCCTTCCGGCGGTGCACGCCGAAGAAGCGGGCTACCACCTGGCCTCCATCCTGCCGGCAAGCTATTTCTCCGACAAGGTCACCGACTCGCGCGAACTCGACTACGCCGCCGCCCTCAAATACGGCTGGGACCTGAGCCAGGGCGGATGGAAGAGCCATTTCAAGGCGGGCGCGCAGTGGAAGGCCGAGGGCAACGCCGGGCGCGGTGAATACTATGAAGACCCCACCTACGCCGCCGACGGCTACCGGCCCCGTCCCTACAGCGACTATCCCTTCATGCACAACCTCGCCCTCTACGCCGAAGAGCGTTTCCTCACCCCCTTCGGGCTGGAGGCCTCCGCGGGCCTGCGTATGGAAAACGTATTCGTAAAGGGCTCGCCCTATTCCGACGTGCACTCGTTCTCTCCGCGTTTCAACGCCAAATGGACGCTCCGCAAGGGCCTGGCCCTGCGCGGCGGCTGGGGCGTGAGCGAGAAACTCCCCTCCTTCCACGTGCTCTATCCCCTGCAGGAATACCGCGACCTGCTCAGCGTGGGCTTCTCGCACGGCAGTTCCGCCAGCTACATCTATTATACCATCCCCTACACCCTGCTGGTCAACCCCGCGCTCAAGTGGCAGCGCAGCGAAAACGCGGAACTGGGCCTCGACTTCGACGCGGGCGGGTTCTCCCTCTCGGCCGTGGCCTTCCTCAACCGCACCCTGCACCCCTACCGCTACGACAACGCCTACACCCCCTTCAGCTATCGCATCTACGATGCTCCGACCGGAGCGGCCGATCCGCCCGTCATCGCGCTGGACGCCACCACGGGAGCCGTATCGGTAGACGGTACGCCGCTCACCCTCCACGTGGAAGACAAGACCTTCGTGCTGGCCCGGCAGCCCGCCAACGGCGCGCCCGTCACCCGCTACGGGACGGAACTCACCGTAGATTTCCCGCGCATCCGCCCCATCCGCACCTCGTTCCGGCTCGACGCATCGTGGACGCACTCCGCTTACGACGACCACGGCCGCTTCTACTCCTACAACGACAACTGGTCGCACCCCAATCCCGCCCTGCCCGACCGTTCCTACCCTTATGTGGGCATCTATGAGAACGGGGGCGGCGGTTCCATGATGGTGAGCGGTGTGAACAGCGACCGGCTCGATGCCAACCTCACCTCGGTGACCCACATCACCCAGGCCCGGCTCATCGTAACCTGCCGCCTGGAAGTGTCGCTGCTGCGTCGTTCGCGCAACATCCCCGCGGGCGGGACTACGGAACTTTGGCCCGTAGCCTATATGGACCTCGATGGCGTCGTGCACCCCTTCACCGCCACGGAAGCCGCGCAGGACGAGTTCCGCAACCTCATCAAGTATCCGTCGAACGACTATCTCTTCCTTCAGGACGGCTATGCGCCCTACGCCTCCGCCAACCTCAGCCTCACCAAGGAGATCGGCGACCACGTGAGCCTGTCGTTCTACGCCAACAACTTCACCAACGCCCGGCCTTACGTGGTGTCCAGAGCCACGGGCGTGGGCGCCGTATTCACCCCGGCCTTCTACTACGGCCTCAGCTGCAGGATCAAGCTATGAAACAAGTCGTTACACTGATTCTTGCCGCCCTGTGCGCGGTTTCCTGCCTGAGCCTCACGGGCACCGACAACTACGGCGCCACGCTGGGCGAACTGGAAGTGGCGCTCAGCCTCGAGGAGGCCTACGCCGCCCTGCCGCTCGAAGGCGTGGAGGTGACGGCGGGCGACGTGAACAGCGGCGCCTCCTACCAGGCCGTGTGTGACGCTTCGGGCACGGCCCGTTTCACCCTGCCCGACGGACTCTACCGCCTGAGCGCCAGCGCGCAGATCGGGGAAGACTTCTTCAACGCGGCCCGGAGCGGAATCGTACTCAACGCACCCGGCGGCCGGACGGAACTGCACCTCAGGCACTCCCGTTTCGGGGAAATCGTCATCAAGGAACTCTACTGCGGCGGCTGCCGCAAGACCCCCAAGGAAGGCACGCACCAGTCCGACAAGTATTTCATCCTGCACAACAACGTGAGCGAGACGGTCTACCTCGACAGCCTCTGCTTCGGCACCCTCTCGCCCTACAATTCCACCGCCACCAACGTGTGGCCGGAAGGGCTCGGTTATGTGCCCGTAATCCAGTGCGTCTGGCAGTTCCCCGGCAGCGGGAAAGACTTCCCGCTCGCTCCGGGCGAGGACGCCATCGTGGCCGTGAACGGGGCCGTGGACCACGCGCAGGAGTATCCCCTGTCGGTCAACCTCAACCGCGAGGACTGTTTCGTGTGCTACAACGCCACCTATTTTACGAACAAGGGCTACCACCCCGCTCCGGGCGACAAGATCCGCACCGACCACATCCTGTCGGTGGTCATCAAGACCGGACAGGCCAACGCCTATCCTCTCTCGGTGAGTTCTCCCACCCTTGTCATCTTCCGGGCAGAAGGGATGAGCATACAGGAGTTCATCGCCCGGGAGGGCAGCGTCATCCAGGTGCCCGGGAGCACGGTCGACCAGGTGGTATGCGTGCCCGAGGAGTGGGTCCTCGACGGGATGGAGGTCTTCGACGGGCGCTCCTCGGTCAACAACAAGCGGCTCGGTCCTATGATCGACGCCGGTTTCGTCTATCAGTCCGACACCTACACGGGCCACTCGCTTATGCGCCGGCGCAACGAGGCCAAATCGGCCGCCGCGGGCTATGAGGTCCTGCAGGATACCAACAACTCTACCAAAGACTTTTATGAAACGGAACAACAGTCCCTGCACGATTAGAAGGGCGCTCCTGGCGCTTCTTCTTCCGGCGTGGTGCTTCACCGCGGCGGCGCAGGGACCTGTGTCGGACCGTTACGAGCAGCTCCTTCGCCGCAACCCCTGGAACGACGGGCCCAATGTGGCAGGGCTGCGCTGCGACAGCCTCTCGCGTTCCCGCGCCCTGCTTTCGGGCGGGGCTGAAGGCGGAGGATTCCGCGATAGCTGGGAGGCGCAGCGGCTCTGGTCCGCCGGAGCGGAAGCGGCTTCCGTGATGCACCGCGAACACTGGTCTATGGTGGGAAACTTCGCCTACGAAAGCAGCGAAGCCGACGGTATGTGCGGATCGATGCTCCTGGAGCCCGGCGCCTGGCCGCTCGACGTGCAGGAATTCACCCCGGGCCGCAAGAGTTTCCAGCGCTACGCCTTCACGGGCGGGCTTTCGCTCGACCTTAATCCGCGCTGGCGCCTGGGGAGCGTGCTCGACTACAGCGCCCGCAATGCCGCCAAACGCAAGAACCTGCGTTACGCCTCGGCCCGGCTCGACCTCGATTTCCGGCCCGGCGTGCAGCACATCCTTGAAAACGGAACCGTGCTGGGCGCCAATCTGCGCTATGCCCGCAGGGCGGAGACGGTGAACGCCGAGCAGATCGGTACGGCTCAGACGCCCCCATCTGCCTTCTTCGACGAGGGCGCTAAGCTGGGCAATCTGGAAGTTTGGACGGGCAGCGGCACGCATCTGTCGGAACCGGGCGTGAGTGGCCTTCCCTTCCAGGAGAATCTGGGCGGATTGTCCCTGCAGGCGCAGCGGGGCCGCTGGTATGCCGACCTGGCTCTGAATACCTCGCTACTCCGCGTGGGTGAGAAACAGACCATCTGGTACCGGAGTCCGACATTGGGACTGGAAACGCATCTCTTCTACCGGCTTCCCGCTTCCGGCGGAGCGCAGCAGACCCTGCGCCTGAACGCCTCCTGGCAGCGGCAGAAGGTCCTGCGCACCGTACTGGGCAAGGAAAGCGCGCACGGCATCACCCTCACCCGCGAGTATGGAGCCAACCGCATCCAGACGCGCAGCCTTTCCGCCCTGGCCGCCGAATACGAACGCCTCGGCCAGGCGTGGGATTACCGGGCCGGCCTGCAGTTCGGTCTGGACGATGTGGTGGCCGCCCCCCTCTATCCCTGGCTCTACCGCAGGACCGTTGCACGCATCCGTCTCGAAGGCGGGGCCCTCCGGCGGCTCGGGCGCTGGTCGTTGCAGGCCGGCCTGATGCTCGCCACGGGCAGCGTTTCTGAAGAGGAAGGGCACTACCCCGGAGCGGAGGTTACGGCCACCACGGCCCGTCCGTATCGGCTGGACCGGAAAGATTACTATATTTGCAACGAATTTGCTTCCGCCTTCCGCACGGGCGTTTCCGCCGGGGCTCGCCGCGAACTGGGCCACGGCCTCTGGGCCGCCCTGTCGGGACGCTTCCTGCAGGCTTTCGGGGTGCAGTATTGCGAAGGCAGCGCGCGCTACAGCGGAGGGCTGAGTTTAGGATATGACTTTTAATTATTACAACAACCAATAAATCAAACCATTATGAAAAAGTATCTCTTTCTTATGGCGGCCGCGCTCCTGACTATTGCGGCCTGCGACAAAAAAGACAACGACGGTGACGAAGCCGAAAAGGACATCGTCGAGTACGGCGGCGTGAAGTACAAGACCGTCACCCTCGACAACGGACAGACCTGGATGGCCGAGCCGCTGCGCTACCTCCCCAAAGATGCTACGGTGAGCGAAGATCCCACTTCCGAGGGCATCTGCTACGCCTACAAGTTCAAGAATGTGGTGATTGAGGACAACAAAGTCAAGAGCTATGAGTACGACCTCGCCAAGAGCGAGGCCGCCATCAAGGAACTCGGCTACCTCTACGACTTCAAAACCATCTTCGGCGCGGACATTACCGAAGAGAACTACGACAAACTCGAGGGCATTCAGGGCATCTGCCCCAAAGGCTGGCACATCCCCACGCACGCCGAGTGCCTGGCCCTCGTGGGCTACTCCAATGCCCTGGCTCAGGGACAGTCTGCTGTCACGGACGAGTCCGCCCTGTTCTATGACAAGGACTACAAAGGAGCCCGCTACAGCGAAATGATTAAGGTCTTCAACTATCCGTTGTCGGGCTATGCCATGGCCGGTAAATTCGGCACCATTCCGCTCTCGAGCCTGACCACCACCGTGGAGAGCCTCTACAATTACTGCAGCCCGTTCAATTTCATCGTCACCTCCACCGGTTACAAACCCAAGAACGGCGTTCAGATGTTTGGTATGCAGACCACGTTCAACCTCGGCACCTATCCCGAAGGACGGGTAACCCTGGGCTACATCACCAACAACAAGACCAAGGTCCAGGTGCGTTGCATCAAGGATGCCGAAAAGAAGTAATCCTTGACCGAACTCTGGGACATATTTAAGGAAGCGGCGGTCATCACTTTGGTGGTGACCGCCTTGATGGCACTGGTAGAAGCCCTCGACTTCTCCGGTCGGGGCCGTCTCGTGACGGCCCTGCGCCGGTCCCGCGCCGGGCAGTTGCTGCTCGGCGCGGGCCTGGGCGCCACGCCCGGCTGCATTGGCGGCTATGTGGGCGTGTCGCTCTATTCGGAAGGCGTCCTGTCGTTCGGCGCCCTGCTCGCCTGTTTCGTAGCCACCACCGGCGACGAGGCCTTCCTGATGCTGGCCCGCTTCCCCGTCACCGCCCTCTGGCTTTTCGCCGGGCTCTTTGCCGGCGGCATCCTGCTGGGCTTTGTCTGGGACCGCCTTCGGGGCGGCTCAGAAGCAAAAAGTCCCGCAGCGGGCGACTCCGGAGCGAGAACAGCACCCTCTGAGGCGACGCTCCATTCCGCTGATTCTGAACCCGCAAGCGGCGCCGTCCCGTCGGGTCACGCCGCCCACGCCGGACTGGCCGCCCATCTGCGGCACCTGCTGCCCCACGCGGGCAAAATCTTTCTCTGGACGTTTGGCGTGATGGCCGTGGTGGCCGTGGCCGAACACTTTATAGACCTGCAGGCCTGGATGGGCCGGAACACCGCCCTTATGATCCTGCTCGCCACCGCCGTGGGCTTCATCCCCCAGTCGGGGCCCCACATGATCTTCGTGACCCTGTTCGCGGAAGGGGTCCTTCCGCTGCCGGTGCTGCTGGCAAGCAGCATCACGCAGGACGGCCATGCCGGCCTGCCTCTGCTGGCGCAGAGCGGCCGCGCTTTTTTCCGCATCAAATGCATCAAGGCCGTCCTGGCCCTGCTGCTCTCCTTCTCTTTACTGTTGATCGGCTGAACGGCCGCGCCTAACGGGCTTTGAGCCGCCGGAATTCCTTCCGGGCGGCGGCCATGTCGTCAAGGAACTCCGGACAGGCATGCAGCCGCGCATAGGCGGCAGAAGCCAGCAGTCGTGCCGCATCCACGTCGCTCTGCCAGTGGAAACCCGCAATCACACGGCTCTGTCCCCACTCATACCCCAGTTTGAAGAGTTCATCCTGCGCCTCGGGATTGATTTCGCAGAAAAGAAGGGCCATACCCCAGCCGCGTACGGTATGACCCGACGGGTAGGAGCCGTTGGTGCGCAGGTCCGCCTCGTCTTTCGGCACCAGCGTGGGCTCGTCGAAATAGACATAGGGACGTGTGCGCATATAGGCGGCCTTGGGTTTGGTGGCGCTCAGACGGATGGTATGCACCGCCTTGCTCACCACCCTGTAGATGGCTGGTGTCTTTTGGGGCGAGACCTCCAGGCCGAAAGCCACGCTGAACTGTTCCAGCATAGGATCTACGGCATAGACCGCCTCCCGCACAGCCTTCTCAGCGCGGGCCGGGTCGAGCCGCCGGTCCTTCCCCCAGAAATACTGGGAAATGTCGTACAGGAACTGCGTAGACCCGGGCGCGGGCGGCGCCGGCAGCCAATACACGGCATCGGGCAACTGCCCCTCCTCCAGATACATCTGCGGCTCGCTTTCCTGCGCCGCCGCGGCCAGACCCCACAGGGACAGGACCACCAAAAATAGACACTTCTTCATATTGCTATTCATTATTATTCAATCGGTTCCAGTGTAGTCTGCAGACGCAGTTCCTGCCCGGCAGGGAGGGTGAATTCGAAGCCCAGCACGGTCAGCAGTGGATTAGACGCGGGTTCCATCGCACTCACCGGCAGATTCTCCTCAGAGGGCGCCGAGGGGAAACGCCGGTAATGCACGCGTGCGCCCTCCGCCTTCAGGCGCATGCTGCGGCCGTCCTTACGCAACACAATCCCGTCGGGCCGGATCTCGAAATCGGCCCCCGTCACCAGGTTCCAGCGGATCTTTCTGTCGGCGCCTGCCGGCGCGGCAAGTTCGTCCACCACCTTGAGCGAACGCCCGTTCACGATGGAGGCGCTGCGTACGGCGCGCGAGAGAGCGCCCCCGAACATGGTGGTCATATCGACGGTAGCACCGCACTCCCCTTCCCGCTCGAAGGTCCCCAGCAGTTCGCCCCGGCCCTTCACGTCCATCAGCGCATCGTCCACCACCAGGGTGGAATGATGGTGATTCCGGTAGGGGAAGAACATCCAACGCGGCGAATCCTGCTGATATTGGAAGAGTTTTCCGGCGTCGATGCCGAGCTTGCGCAGCACGCCCCGGTAGAGGTTGTAGCTCGCCACCGGGTATTCGGAGGCCCAGCGCACCCCGCCCCACTCGAAGACGAAGGAGCCCACGTCCATATGAGCGTGGTTCACCGTGGCCGTTCCGCCCTTGATGCCCAGATAGGCGTCGTCCTTCTTCCAACCTGAACGGATCATCGCAACGGGCACCTCGCCCTGGGCGCTGAACACCCGCTCACGCGGCTCCGACGGCTGCACGGCGCCCATCCGCAGCGCGCTCACCAGCGAAAGGAAGAGCGTACGGTCCGACACGTAGCCGCCCCGCTCCAGCGAAGGCAGCTGGGTATAAACCAGGCCGGGCCGGCCGAAACGCCAGGCGCAGTACCAAAGGGCCGAGCAGGACTCCGCCTTGAGGCCGCAGTCGGCATAGTTGTAGTTCAAGCCCGTATTGCCGAAGGCGAACACCCGGAACCAGCCGCTCTTTTCGAAGCCCTGGCTCGCCGAGAGGCCGAAATCGGTCCCCAGCAGGTCCTCGAAGGCCATCAGCATCATGCCCTCGAAGGAGCTGGCATAGGCCCAGTAGCCGGGCCCCTCGGGCGAGGCCCCGTCGGGCGCATACACGCCCTTCATCCCCAGCGGATTGGAGGCCACGCTCTTTTCTACCAGCTCCCTGGCCCGCTCGGGATGACATTCCCAGGTGGCGAGCGCCGCGCAGCTGATGCCCGCGTTGCACACGTGGTTCCAGTTGTGGCTCGCCCGGTAGAAAAAGCCTTTCTTGGGGTCGAGGGTGAGGTCAAACACCTGCGTCCGCAGGGTTGTGAGCAGTTTCTCGCGGGTGGCCTCATCAAGCTGAGGCAGGAGCCAGTCGTAGGCGATACCCAGGGTGAGGGCCATCTCGGCCGACTCCAGGAAATACTGGGAATTCCAGGCCACGATGTTGTCGCACACGCAGTTGATGTCCGCCACAGCGTGCTCCAGATACTTCTTTTCCCCCGTAAAGCGCCAGGCATAGGCGGCGCTCACAATGCGCTGCATGGCGCGGCGGATGGTGGGCAGCAGCGTCTGCTTGGAGGTGGCGGGGTCGTACGAGAGGGGCTTCTTTTCCAGGCCGAAGCGCTTCGCCGCCTGCATCATCTGGCCGTGCAGGGCCGTGAGCTGGGGGTTCGCACCCGAGGCAAGGTCGGCGCGGAGTTTCAGAAGGTCGGCGTCGGAAAGGAAAAGGCGCGGATGATTCTCCGCCGTGAGGGCGCTGTAGTCGGGACCGCCAAGCAGTTTTTCCACCCGCTTGCAGAGGGCGTCGGGATTCACTTTCAGGCAGCCGCGCCACCAGTTCTCCCACTTCCCGATGCAGTATTCGTCCTTCAGTGCCACCACACCCCGCAGGCGCAGGGCGGCCCGGTTCAGATGGGCGCGACCGGAAGGAAGGCCCTGCATCGCCGCCTGCAGGAGTTCCGCATATGCATCGCTCATGCCGAACATCAGGCGCACAGGATTCACCAGCGTGGCAAGGGCGAAAGGCCGTTCCTCTTCAGGGAGACGCCCGTAAAGGGACTCCACGTCGTCGAGGGCACGGCGCAGGCTGTCGCGCTGCAGGCAAAGGGCAGCATACTCTTCTTCCCGGCTCGGAAACGGCAGGGAGGTTGCCGTGAGCAGGGCCTTGTCGAAACTGTCGCGTTTCCGTTCCCTGGGCGGCCGGCCCGTTTCCAGTTCATCCAGGACACGGCGCATCCGCTGCTGCAGGAAACCATCGAGGAAAGCAGGCACCTTGTTCTCCGGATGGATCTGCAAGGAACCGAAATAGCGCGCATAAGCCTCGGCCCACGCCGGAGCTGCGGTGCCGTAATGCCGCTGCGTCCAATCCTGCATCCACTTCTCGGGATTGAAAGCAGGCAGGTCCCACAGCATACGGGCAGTGGCGTCGAGTCCGCCGGTAAACTCACGGACATTGCCCACATTGAAGATGGCATAGCGCCCGGCATCGGCCCGGGCGGCTTCGCAAAGCATCTCCCAGGTCTTCCGGGCCGGCACGAGCGGCGCCAGATGAGGACCGGCGCCGATCAGGCCGTGGTGATAGTAGACCCCGTAGCGGTTGCGCGGACTGCGCGGCATCTTGTGGATATCTTCCTGCCACACCCAGCCGGGGCTGTTGTCGGCAAAGACCACGGTGCAGTTTTCCGGGATCTCAAGCAGTCCGCGCTCCGCGAACCAGGCGCCCTCGCCCCAGAGGGTGGTAGAGATTTCCCGGCCCTCGCGGGGCACGCCCAACTCGTCGAGGATCTCCACCTGACGCTTCATTGCCTTCGATATGATGGCCGCACGGGACGCATCCTCTTCCGGCATGGATGCGTCTTCCCGCCACATGGGACGGTCGCCCGCACCCCGCATCCCCAGCTGCCAGATTACGTTCGGATAGTCCTTCCACACACGGGCAGCAGCGGTCCAGACCTCCTCAACGGCCTTCGGCTCGCTGAAATAAGAGTACTTGAGTTCCTTTCCCCGGGCCCTCCAGTACTGGAAGAAGGTATAACCGCTCACGCCCATGGGCTCGATATGGTGCATGGACAGATAGACGCCGCGGCGGGCGCAGATGTCGGCGAGTTCCTTCTCCGGAGGGTTGAGCACGTTCAGGAAACTCGCGGGGATGATCAGGTTCATCCGGCAGCGCACCAGCGCCTCTGCGATGCGTTCCATGATTTCGGGCGCGACGACGGTCTTATAATAGCGATAGCCGTTGTCGCGGATGCCTTTCGATATCTTCCAGTCGGTGAGCAGGTCCTCGTCGTTGATGAACCAGCCGCGGAAGCGCACGGACGGGCTGTCCTGCCGGAAAGAGACGTCCTTCCAGACAAGCTCGGAGCGCTGCGGAATGACGGCATCGTTCCAATACCACAGGGGGTCAACCCCCAGGAAGGCGTCAGTAAAATGGTAGACGGCGAACATCGTTCCCCGGGCATCGGACCCGCTCAGGCGCAGCACGCCCCGCTCCACCACGCCCTCATAGGCCTCCCAGCGGCCGTCGGGACGGGTCTGAAGGAGAATGTCTCCCCTTTTGGGCTTTGCGGCACGCAGCACTTCCAGGCGCCGCCCCGTGATGCGTTCCACATCGCCCGCCAGGTCACGCGCCGCCAGTTCCACGAAGGCCGGCTCGTCGGGGGCGAGCACGATCCTGCCCACGCTTTTCCCTTTCACCAGGGAGAAGGGCGCGGCAAGGGCCGGCAGAGCAAGGACGACGGCGGCAAACAGGAGACAGGCGATACGTTTCATAGGGTTGGCAGATTGGTCTTACGCAAAGATGCAGTTTTTTTCGCATATTTGCAGCAACCAATCCTGCAGTTTTATGTTCGACGTGACCAAAATCTCCGACACCAGCTGGAACGGCGTGCGCAAGGCCTCGTTCCGCACCTGCGGCGCCGTCTGCTCGCAGCAGATCGACATCGAGCTCGAAGGCGACATCGTCCGCCGCGTGCGCTACACCGGCGGCTGCCACGGCAACACCCAGGGCGTCGCCGCACTCTGCGCGGGCCGCAGCAGGCAGGAAGTCATCGCCCTACTGGAAGGCATCGACTGCAAAGGCCGCGGCACCAGTTGCCCCGACCAGCTCGCCCGCGCGCTGAAGCAGCTGTAGGGGCGTTATTAAGGCACTTAGATGATTTCCCCGGCCCAGAGGGCTTTGAAGAAATCGGTTACATAATAGAGATCCACATCACCACTACGGCGGCTGATACGGTCACGGGACACAATAATCTGCTTTGTGTCCGGATGCTCCTTGGCAAATTCGGTTACACCCTTCTTGTCATCGTGATCGATGTGGTCTTTCGACTTGATTTCGATGGCGACCCGGGCATCGCCGACAACGGCATCAACCTCCAGGTTTTCGTAAGTGTGCCAGTAGGACAATTCCTCATCGCTGTTCGTATACCCCAAATAGGCCACGATCTCCTGCATCACGAGGTGTTCAAAGGCGTGGCCGTACTCCGGCGTCTTAGGGGCGAGATGGTATCTCCCCGTCAGATGGTTGGCAATGCCTACATCAAAAAAGTAGAACCGGGGAGATTTGTACAGTTTCCTTTTAATGACCTTCCTGTACGCAGGGACTTCGAATCCAAGCAGCGTATCGACCAGGATCTTATAGTATGCTTTTACCGTGTTGGCGGACACTGCGCAATCACCGGCCACATTCTCGTAATTGAGGATTTCCCCATCCATAATGGCGGCAACCTCCATAAAACGCACGAACTCGTCGACATTCTGCACGAGCGACTCCTCCATAATCTCCTCCTTCAGGTACAGGTCGATATAAGCTCTCATACGATTCCGGGCGTTGGCTACCATATAATGGCGGGGAATCATACCGTTCTGAACCGCCCGTTCAAGGTCGAAGTCCGGGATTTCCGCACTCACCAACGGATACAATGTCTCCGGAATAGCACGCCCGCCCAGGTTATTCGCTCCGCTCCTTTTGATCTTACGGGCGCTTGATCCACTGAGGATGAACCACAGGCCCCGGTTAACCATCAGCCAATGAACTTCGTCCAGGAGGTCGGGGACCTTCTGAATCTCGTCAACGATGACGAGCGTCTCGGGCGGATACCTCAGAAGACTCTCCCGGAATTCCTCCGGATGCTGCCTGAAGCGATTTCTCACGTCGGACTTCAACAAGTCAAAGTAGACCGCCTTGGGAAAGCGCTCCTTCAAAAGGGTTGATTTCCCTGTCTGACGGCCGCCGAAGAGGAACATTGCCTCATCCAAACGGTTCTCTATGTCGAATATTCTATGGTACATATCCGTTCTGAATTTCCTCATACTAATTGCGGATTTTCTTGGAATATCCGCAACGACACCGCGAATATAACAAAGATTATCTGAATACCAAAATCTTTGCAAGACTCCCGGCTCTTCGCCCTTCCGGAAGGCATCGGCGGCAAAGGCCGCGGCACCGGCTGCCCCGACCAGCTCGCCCGCGCGACAAAGCAGCTGTAGGGGGCGTTTTCTTGCCCATACGACAGGTATTGTTTTTTCATAATTAAGCATTATCTTTGCAGTACTTATTTAAGTACTTATTTCGTCATGATTACAGCTACCTATACAGACCTGAGGTCAAACTTGAAGGACTACCTTGACCGGGTTGTCAAGGATTCCGACAACGTCATAGTGAACCGTGGAGGAGGTTCTGCCGTGGTAATTATGTCCATGGAAGAGTATGAGTCCATGATGGAGACGGCTTACGTCATGTCTCAGCCGGATCTGGTGGAGGCCATCCGTCAGGGCGATGAAGATGTGAAGAACGGGAACTATGAAATTGTGAACATTGATGAGCTATAAGATTGCCTTCCTTCCCCGCGCGCAGAAGGATTTCGAAGAGTGGAAGAGGACCGACGGGAAGACGGTCGATAAGATAAAGGAGATACTCAAGGACATTGCTGAGCACCCCTACACCGGTATTGGAAAGCCGGAGCCATCAAGGCATAACCTCACCGGCAAGTGGTCGCGCCGCATCAACAAGGCCGACCGGATCATTTACTCAGTGGACGGCGACACCGTGCTCGTCTATATCTTCTCCATGAAGGGGCATTACCGCAAATAGCACTGGCTCGTCAGCAGCCGACAGTGTTCAAAAAGGCCTGTCCCGACTCGTGAGTGCCACTCACGACTTGCCGGGACTATTGGACGTCTCAGAAGGGGAAGAGGGCAAAATATGGTATTGAACTGGTTAGCGCCACTAACCAGTTCAAGTTTGAGGCACCGGACTTCTATAACTGTTCTAGAGACATTATATGATTAACTTTCTCATCAAAAGCATCATTGACTGCGACCATCCAATCAGGGAGTTTTTTGAGCGCTGCGTAAACAAGGCTGTCGGGCATTTCCCAGGCATGTCACGGTCAAGACCAGAGAAGGATCAACGCAATCCGATGACAGGTTTGCGGCCCACGACAGGGCGGGGATTTACGTGGAGGATAAAGCACTGAATATCAAGAATATCCCATACTATCGGGCACCCCTTTTGAGGGGGCCCGATAGTGACCTTATCCGCTATCAGTGAACGGGTTAGCCTCCACGGCATCTCGATACTGTGCCCGCAGCTGGGACGAAGATGCGAAAATGGAACCCGGGAGGGCGGAACCCCCTGAGGGACGTGCCACCCGCGGCACGGAAGCGGGGGGAGCGACGGCGCCTGCCGGCGCCAGGACGGTGGGGTGAGCGAAGCGAACTCCCGAACGGGGGTTGCCGCCCCCCTATTTCCGATACTCGCTGGGCGAGACGCCGGTGTGGGTGCGGAAGAATTTATAGAAGACCGAGGCGTTGGGAAAGTGGAGGCGGTAGACGATCTCCTTCACGGGCATGTCGGAATACTTGAGCATATTCTTGGCTTCCAGGATCACGAACGAGTCAATCCAGTCGGGCCCCGACTGCCCGCTCACATCCTTCACCAGTTTGGAAAGATACTTGGGCGTGAGGCAGAGCTGGTCGGCATAGAAGGCCATGTTCCGCTCAGTTCCATGATGCTCGCTCACCAGTTTGAGAAAGGAGTTGAACACCATCTTCGCACGGCTGGTACGGGTGCTGCCCGGAGTACGGACCGCCGGCGAAGCCGCCTGGGGCCGGGCCAAGGAGAGCCGCCCCTGCCAGATGGCCCCGAAATAGTAGAAAGCCGAAGAGACCAGCTGCCGGAGCGCGTCCTGCAAGCCCGGGGTCTCGCTCTGCGAAAGGGCAATCGCAAGGTCGAAATAGCGCCGGCACAGGGCACGCTCGGATTCGGTCAGGCGCAGCACCGGATTGTCGAGCAGCGAAAGGCTCTCCTCGTAGAGTCGCACGAAGTCGAGCCGGATGCCCGACAGGAACTCGCGCGACATGGCAACGGCCACGAAATGCAGTCCTTTCAGGGACGTATCATCCACACCGTAGACGCGGCCGATGGTTCCCGGCACGATGATTACCAGCGAATCGGCTCCGATCTCGTAGGTCTTTAGGTTGATTTCCACCCCCAGACGCCCTTCCATGCAGAAAAGGCCAAGATAGCCGTCGAAGCGGCAGGGTTCGCGCAGAAGTTGCAGCGGATCGATGTGGCGGATGTCGGAAATGAAGAAGTCGTCCGACAAATCGTCGGAGATGGTGGCAGGGAAATAACGCTGCAGGTCACGCAGGCCAATCTGGTGCACTTTTATATCCATACGGGCAGTACTGACTTATTGCAAAGATACTCATCTCTTTTCAAAAAGCGCAAATTTCCGACTTTTTTATCACAGAAGTGCTAAAAGAGTCTATTTTTTCGGCTAAAAAAGGCAAAATAATTGCAGTTCTGCGCCGCACGGATAAAAAAAGATAAACGCAGATATGATGCGAAGCAAACTACTCATCGGTGTCCTGCTCACCGCCCTCGCCCCCGGCCTCCCGGCACAGAATGCAGCAGGAAGCAGCCAGGGAAAAACCCTCACGCTGGAACAGTGCCGGCAGATGGCCGTCCAGGCAAACAAAGCGCTCAGGCAGGCCGAGACACGCGTGGAGATGGCCGGCTATGACCGCAAGATCGCCCAGGCCAACTATTTCCCCAACATCAGTGCAAAAGGCACCTACCAATACACGCCCGGCGATTTCTCGTTCATCGGAGAAGAACAGTCCGCCCTGCTCAACTCGCTGGGCACGCACGTCCAGGGACAGTTCGACGGCTTTATGCAGGGCCTTACCACGGCCATCATGTCCAACCCGGCCGCAGCCGCCGAGTACATGGGTTCCCCCATGTGGCAGACGGTCTTGGGCGCCCTCTCGCAGGCCGATGTGAGTACGCTCCTGAACCACATCGGGCAGGAAATCGACGGTGCCCTCCATCCCGAGATCGAGCATGTCTTCATTGGAGCGGTGTCGCTCCAGCAGCCGCTTTTCATGGGCGGCAAGATCGTGAACGCCAACCGCGTGGCCCGGCTCGCCGAAGAACTCGCGCACGCGCAGTACGATAAAGAGTATCAGGAAGTCCTCGCGGGCGTTGACGAGGCATACTGGCAGATCGTGTCGGTGGCCGGCAAGAAGAAACTGGCCGAAGGCTACTGCGACCTGCTCGAACAGATGCTCACCGATGTACAGGCATCGGTGGCAGCCGGAGTAGCCACGGAATCGGATGCCCTCACCATCAAGGTAAAGGCCAACGAAGCCCAGATGCTGCGCACCAAGGCCACGGGCGGGCTCTCGCTTGCGAAGATGCTGCTCTGCAAGCAGATCGGCCTGCCGCTCGACAGCGATATCACCCTCGCCGATGAAAGCCTCGACGCCATCCCCGCTCCGGGCACCCCGGCGGACAAGCCGCTCCAGGCCGTACTGGACGACCGTCCAGAAACCCGTTGTCTCGACCTCGCCGCCCAGATCTACGACGGCAAGGCCCGCATGGCCCGGGCCGACATGCTGCCCAAAGTGGCCCTTACCGCAAATTATTTGGTGTCGAACCCCAACATGCAGCACGGATTCCAGCGCGAATGGGGCGGACGCTTCAACGCCGGCGTGCTGGTAAGCGTGCCCATCTTCCATGGCACCGAGGCCCTGCAGAAAACGCGCAAGGCCAAAGCCGAAGCCTCGCTCTACCGCAGCCGGTACGATGATGCCTGCCAAATGATCGAACTCCAGCTCGCGCAACTGCGCCGCCAGGGAGAAGAAGCCGCCGAACGCCTGCAGATGGCGGAAAGCAACCTGGAGAGTGCCGAGGAGAACCTGAGGGCCGCCACCGTGGGCTTCGAAGCCGGCGTGGTGGACGCCCACACAGCCCTCGCCGCCCAGACGGCCTGGCTTCAGGCCCACTCCGAGTATCTGGATGCGGGCGTTGAACTGCAGATGAATGCAACCCTGCTCCGCAAGGCCCAGGGTGCCTATACCCAAGCACAATAAAACAGTACAGATATGGATAAGAAAAAGAATTACAACCTCATCATCGGGGTCATCGCCCTCGTGGCCATCATCCTGCTCATCGCCCTCGTGGGCTACTTCGTCTCCAAACCGCGGCCTACGCTTATCCAGGGCGAGACGGAAGGCAGTGAATACCGGGTCTCCGGCAAGGTTCCCGGACGTATCGAGGAACTCTATTATAAGGAAGGACAGACTGTCCACAAGGGCGACACCGTGGCCCGGATCGACTCTCCCGAGGTGCGGGCGAAACTCGCCCAGGCACGGGCCCTGCGCAATGCAGCCCAGGCCCAGAGAAACAAGGCCATGAACGGCGCCCGCAGCGAACAGGTCACAGCCGCTTACGAACTCTGGCAGCAAGCCCTCGTCCAGGAGGAAGTGATGAAGAAGTCGTTCGACCGCATGGCGCGCCTCTTCGAACAGAAGGTGGTGTCGGAGCAGAAATACGACGAGGTAAAAGCCAAGTACGATGCAGCCAAGGCACAGGCCCGCGCCGCTGAGAGCCAGTACAACATGGCCCGCAGCGG
Source organism: Bacteroidales bacterium (assembly GCA_017453565.1). Lineage (GTDB taxonomy): Bacteria > Bacteroidota > Bacteroidia > Bacteroidales > UBA932 > Cryptobacteroides. The sequence continues at coordinate 49,494 of JAFTEQ010000072.1, read as the reverse complement.
AGCCCGGAAAGAAGACAAGGACGCCGCGGCGGCCGTGCTCGGACAAGCCGACGGCGCCTTGCAGGAAGTGAACGCCTATCTCGACGAGCTCTTCCTCACCGCTCCGGCCGACGGAGTGGTCTCGGCCGTATTCCCCAAGGTGGGGGAACTCGTGGGCACCGGTTCTCCGGTGATGACCATCCTCGACCTGGGCGACCTCTGGTTCACGTTCAACATCCGTGAAGACCGCTTGCACGGAATGCGCATCGGAGACCGCCTCACCCTTTCCATCCCCGCCCTCGACGGACGGCAGCTCGAGGCCGAGGTGAACTACATCGCGGTGCGGGAATCGTACGCCACCTGGAAGGCCACCAAGGAGAACGACATGTACGACGCAAAGACCTTCGAGGTGCGTGCCGTACCCTGTGAGAAAGTGGAAGGGCTCCTGCCCGGAATGACCGCCCTCGTGGTCGAATAAAACGCCTGGACCATGTGGCAGAAACTGCGTGCGGTCGCCCTCCGTGAACTGGGCATCTGGATCAGGCGCCCCATCTATCTGGTGGGGTCGGTGTTGGTGCTGGGGTTCTGTACCCTGTTCTACCTCAGTTTCTTCCACGCCGGCGTACCTACCGACCTGCCCATCGCCGTGGTCGATCTCGACGGCACCTCCCTCTCGCGCAACTTTATCCGCCAGCTCGACGCCACCCAGCTGGGATCCGTGCGTCGCTTCGAGACTTTCCCCGAAGCACGGGCCGAGATGCAGGCGGGCCGCGTCACGGCTGTGTGCGTACTTCCGAAGGGCTTCCTTGCCGATGTAAACGCCCAGCGCCAGCCCCGCATCACCTTCTATATCAACGGGCTCTACTTCGTGGGCGGTTCGCTTGCCTGGAAAGACCTGCTGCAGATGGTCAACCTCACGTCGGGCGCCGTGCAGCGGGAGGTCCTGCGTCAGAAAGGCCTGAACGACAGGGCCATCTCCGGACAGATCCGTCCCGTTGACATCGATGTGCATCAGATCGGGAACGCCACCATGAACTACGGCGCATACATCTCCAACATCATGCTGCCCGGCGTGCTGGAGATGATCATCGTCATCCTGGTCATCTACTCGCTGGGCACCGAGCTCAAATACGGCACTTCGCGCCATCTGCTCGAAAAGGCGGGGCACGACATCGTGGCGGCGGTTCTGGGAAAACTTCTGGTCTACACCCTGTTGTTCACGGCCCTGGGCCTGTCACTCGTGCTCATCTTCTACCGTTTCCTGCATTTCCCCTTCGCGGGCAGCATCTGGAGCATGGCTCTGGGAATGTTCCTCTTCGTACTCGCCTGCGAGGCGGTGGCCGTCACCATCATCGGACTGGTGCCCGTGCTGCGCTTCGCCCTGAGCATCGGCGCCCTCTACAGCGTGCTGGGCTTTTCGCTGGCCGGGTTCACCCTGCCCATCGAGGCCATGCCTGCCCCGTTCACGGGTCTGGCCGCCATCTATCCGCTGCGCGCCTATTACCTGTTCTACGTGCAGGAAGGCATCTATGCAAACGGATTTGCCGGTTGGTACCCGCAAGTCATCCACCTGCTCGTCTTCCTGCTGCTGCCCCTGCTGAGCCTCGGACGGCTGCAGCACGCCTACATCTACCAAGACTATGAAAGGAATTAAGTATATAAAGGGATGGTTCTCCGATGCCTGGGGCATCTTCGCGCACGAACTGCGCCAGATTGTCCACGACAGCGGCGTGATGGTCATCTTCGTGATCGGCGGACTCTGCTACCCTCTACTCTATAATTATGTTTACAAAAACGGCATCCTGGAAAAGACGCCGGTAGCGGTCGTAGACCGGGCCGACTGCGCAGAGAGCCGACGTTTCATCCGCGAGATGGACGCCACGCGTGAACTGCGCATCGCCGCCCGCTGCACCGATATGGAGGAAGCGCGCGAATTGCTGCGCCGCCGCAAGATCAACGGGATCATCTATTTCCCCGACGACTTCGGAGAGCGGCTCGCCCGCATGGAAACCGCCAAACTCTCCATCTACGCCGACATGAGCAGTTTCCTCTACTACAAGAACGTGATGATGGGCAGCCATTTCGTAATGCTGCACGAGATCGGGCAGATCCAGGTGGATCGATACTCGGAGGCAGGCCTTTCCGAACAGGAAGCCCGGGCCTTCATCCACGCCATCCCCTACGACGACAACAACCCCTACAACCGCGCCTTCTCCTATACCATCTTCCTCATTTCGGCCATCCTGTTGCTGGTGGTCCAGCAGGTGATGTTCTACGGGATGTCGCTGCTGGCCGGAACGATGCGTGAGGAAAACCGCAGTTTCGCCCCGCTCGCCGACCGCTTCCAGGGCCAGGGCGTAGGCCGTGTCATCCTGGGCCGGGGCGGGGCCTACTGGTTGCTGTTCATGGGCCTCGGGCTTTACATCGCCCTCATCGTGCCCGCCATCTTCCACTTTCCCCAGCGAGGCAGCTTTGAAGACATCGTGCTGCTCCTTCTTTTCTATGTGACCGACTGCGTCTTCTTCTCCATGACCTGGAGCACGCTCATCACGCGACGCGAATCGGTCTTCGTGCTGCTGCTCTTCATCTCGCCCATCTGCGCCTTCCTCACGGGCTTCTCCTGGCCGGAAAGCGCCTTCCCGGCCGTATGGAAATACTTCTCCTGGCTGTTCCCGTCCACCTTCGGCTGCCGGGCGTTCATCAACCTCAACACGGCGGGCGGAGACCTGCTCACCGTGCGTCCGCTCATGCGTGCGCTCACGCTGCAGACCGTCGTCTACTTCGTGCTCGCATCGGTGGCAATCTATGCCGAGAACTTCATACTCAAACACAAAAACGAGTTCGAGCAGCGCAGGGAACGTATCGAACAGCGACTCGAGCGGCGGCTTGAACGGCGCGAAAAACGACTTACCGAAACGCGCTGAACCCTACTTCTCCGGCGAGAGCCGGGTGGTGAGGGTCACGGTCTGGCCGGCCGGGACGGTGCATTCGTAGCCCGTCACCCGGAAGGAAGCCTGCGAGGGATCCCAGGTCCGGGCCGCCCACGAGGCGGGCCGCACGAAGTCGGACACGACGTAAGTGGGGGTCACGCCGGCGTCGGAACTCTGCACCGTCAGGTACATGGTCTTCCCGCCCGAAGTGAGGGTTACCCCGTCCGCTGCGGCGCTGACCGTCGCGGGCGTCACCATATGCCAGAGCAACGGCGCAGCCTGTCCGGACAGGGCCGTAATCTCGTCAATCACAAGCAGATCCTTCTCGTTCACCAGCTTGATGGTGCGGGTAGCCGACGCCACCTGGCCCTTCAGCACGGCGCTCATGTCGAGCACGGCGCCCTTTTCCGAAGCGCTATTGAGCACGCTCTGTACGGTGCACTTCCCCGCCACGTTGTGGTCGGTGGGATAGGTCTTGGAAATGGAACCGTCGTTCGCGGCCACCGAGATGGTGGAATGGAACCAGTTGTTCATACTGGTGATGTCCCACCTGAGCGACTTCTGCGTCATAGCCCAGAAACTGCCATTCGCAGTCGCGAGCTGCACTTCCATGGTGGCATAGTTGGGACGCGTGACATCGGCCGACCAGCGCTGGCCCAGGGCATCGTAGACGAACGAACCGGCATCCATGTGCCCGTGGCCGTGGTTGGCCTGCCCGCCCTTGATACCCAGGTAGTGGTCGTTCGCATTGAAGTCCCAGCCCGTGTGAACCATCACCACGGGAACAGCCCCGTTACCGCTCCACACCGTAGCCGAGGGCTTCACCGAGGAGTAGCCGTCCATATTGAAATTGCGCACCACGGCGGGAATGAGCGGCAGGTAACGTTCGTCGCTCCCGTTGCAGTATCCGCCCTTCTGATAGAGGCGCATCTCGTTGCAGAGCAGCGAGCGGTCGTTCTGTTTGGCTGCGAGCCACCACATTCCTGGAGACGCACTCTCCGAAGTGGCGCCGCCGTCGGCATAGGAGAAGGGACCGCCGGGACCCGCCATAAAGAGCATGTAAGCGGCCGTCTCCAGGAAACCGTCCACCGAGCAGAGCCCGGCGTCGGTGCCGAACGCCGTCTGGAGCATCTGCATCATATAGGCCTGGAAACCGGTGCCGTAGCCCCAGTAACCGTAGCCCTCGGCATAGTTGCCGTCGGGACTGTAGATGGCCGCCAAGGCCGTCTTGTTGGTGGAGATGGCCTTTTCTATGGTCTGGGCAGCCCGCGTCTTGTCTTTCTCGTACACGGCGATGGCAGCGGCCACCAGACCGCCGTTGCACACCTGGTTCCAGTTGCCGCCGGAATTGTAGAATTGAGAGCCGTTATTGGCCCCTGCCACGAGGGCGTAATTGATGAGCGCGTTCTTCACTGCCACCTTCTCCTCGGGGGTGAGCACGCCGTAGAGCCAGTCGTAGGCGATGGCCACGCCGAGGCTCATCTCGGCCACGTCGAGGAAATGCGAGGGATGCCAGTCGGGGAAGGCGCACACGTCGCTCAGGATCTTGCGGCAGGCCGACACGTATTTCGCCTGGCCGGTCACCTGGTAGGCGAACGCGAGCAGGACCAGCTGCCGCATCGCCGTGGTGGACTGGGTGAGCAGGCGCTTGCCGGAGGCGTCGAGCGTATAGGTAATGCGCACCGGCGAGGAGGCATAGCCGTTCGCACGGCTGATGATGTCGCTCACCACAGACGTGAGGAAACGGTTGGACCCCGCCTCTTCGGTGACTTTGGTGCGGATGTCGGCAAAACCCGCCTTGTCTATGAGCACGCGCGGATGTCCCATGGCCGCAAGACCCGAATAGTTCACCGTTCCGCTGGGATCGGCCGACGGATCGTCGGGATTGAGGGTCTGGTCGTCGGGATCGTCGCTCCAGGCAGACGCCCCGCCCCCTTCGTAGACCACACGGATATTGCGGACGTTGTAGAGTGCCTTGTCGGGAAATACGAGGCAGTACTGCACCCCCGCGGCAGTCAGGCTGCAGTTCATGATTCCCGAGTCCTGCGCCCCAATCTTCACCGTCTCGCTCACCCGGGTAGATTCCGCATTGGCAGGGTCCTTGCAGATGAAGAAGTTCGAGCCCGACGCCACGCCACGGGTCACGACCACGGCGCTGACGGCCTTGCCGCTGATGGCCGGGAACTTGAAATACGACATGGGAGACATATCGGTACCGGCAGAAGATACCCGGCAGGCTGCCGTGGTATTGAGATCGATATAATAGGTTGTGCCGTCCTTGGGGGAATAGTACGACACGTTGAGATCGGTACCGATCACATTCACGGTCTGCTCGGTACCGGCGAGCGCCGCGGCAGCCGCTTGACCGGCCTTAAGACCCGGAGAGAAGGGCTGATATCTCGTTCCGTCGCGCCAGAAGTCGATCTTCAGGCAGGTGGTATAGACGGTGAGGTCGTCGGAATAAACCCGCCAGCCCTTTTCCGAACAGGCCCAGGCCCGGAACTGATAGGCGTCGCCCGTCACATCCTTGAGGTGGCAGGCGAACGATTCGGGACTGCAGGCAAGCTGCGTTGACGAGCTCCGGTCGGCCAGGTCGAAATAGTCGAACGCACAGCTGGTTCCGGCCGCGGAGCCGCCCGAGTTGTACTGCACCTTCGCCTCCACGTCCACCGTTCCGTTCACAAACACGTCGGTCCCCACGTCGGAGAGCGAGACCGAAGAGATGCCGTTCAGGATGGTGTCGTCGGTGAGTTCATAATACACATTGAACTGCAGGATCTGGGCGCTTCCGCTCGTACCCAGCACGAAATGCACCGGCTGGCCGTACTGCGTGTCCTTGAGTTCCCATTCATAGAGCTTGCCCTTTTCCAGGCCGGACTTGGGTTCGCCGCCCTGCAGGACGTTGCCGCGTTCGTCGGTGACGAACGGAGCCGGAAGGTTGCCGAAAGCGGCGGTGATGGAAGTGATGCGCCCGTGGGCGAAGGTGGGGAATTCGAAAAAGTCGCTGGCCGTATTGCAATTGACCTGGATTCCGCCTTTGCTGTTCAGGTAGTAGTCTGCGCCCGACCAATAGAAGGGATAACCTTCCTGAACGGTGTGCAGCCAATGCTCGGTGGCATGGTTGGAGGAGGACCCCTTCGACTCCTGGAAGGGCCATGCAGAGCCCACAGCAACGGGGTCGAGCAGGAGATCGGGCTCCTTGAAATGGAAGGGGATAACCAGTCTGATGGGCTCGGGAGCGAAGTCGTCGTCTACCACACCCAGATCGAACACTTCACCTGCCTTGAGCGTGATGCCGCCCTCTTCCCCGTAAGGGATGGAGCCGTTCTTGTCGCCTCCGCTGACACTCAGCAACAAGCCTTCCGGGAAGGTACCCGGAAGGGCCTGGAAATAGTATTCGCCGGCCGTGAAGGAAGCGCCGGACGGAGTCTTACAGCTGACCGAGGACGAAACGGCCGAAGCGACCGTCCACCCCTCCGCGCCGGGCGTGAAGGTGACGGCGCCGCCCAGGCCCAGTTCCGGAGAGCGGCTTTTCAGGGTCACCGTCGTGGCGCCGCCGTACTGCATGGTAAACTTAACGATAGAATAAGCCTCTTTCAACGAGAGATTTCCGCCCGTGGAACTGCCCACATACAGGGGCGCCGGCTTCTGCCCGGGCTCCGCCTCCTGCATGACCGGCAGGGTAATCCGGATGCCGCCATCGGCCTGGAGACTTGCCTTGGCGTCGTAGGGATAAACGGCGTCGTAACGGTCCGCCTTGAAGGCACTCCCCTTGAACAGGGCCGGAGCCCCTCCTTCTTCCGTAACGAAGCGCTGGTTTGCATGCGCGTCAAACAGGCTCAGCGCAGCTTCGGCCTCAAAGGCTCCTTCTCCCGGCAGCGCCACGGTAAAACTCATTTCCTCTGCTTCCGGAGTGGTTTCCTTTTCCGGTTCAATCTCTTTTTCAGCACATCCGGCCAGCAGGACCAGGCCCGCCGACAGTACAACTATCCTTTTCCAGGTATTCATGTGGTATCATTGGTTATTGGTACAAAGATAACATTTTTCGCATTTATATTCGTACTTTTGCCTGCGATGGCCGGAACGAAAGACATACTTCTGGGAAAGATCCGGAGCGGAGCGGAAATGAGCGGCGGCGAGCAGCTGCGGCTGTGCCTGCTTCTGAGTCTCCCGGCCATCCTGGCCCAGTTCTCCACCATCCTCATGGAGTATATCGATGCCGGCATGGTGGGCCGGCTCGGCGCCACACAGGCAGCCTCCATCGGCCTCGTATCCACCACCACCTGGATTTTCGGCGGATTCTGCATGGCCACAGGTTCCGGTTTTTCCGTCCAGGTGGCCCAGCGCATCGGCGCAGACGATTTCACCGGTGCCAGGCAGGTGCTGCGCCAGGCCCTGGTCTGCGTGCTTGCCTTCAGCGGCGCCCTGTCCCTTCTGGGGATGGGGATCGCTAACGCCCTCCCCCGCTGGCTGGGCGGCGGGTCCGACATCGTGGCCGACGCGTCCGCCTATTTCTTCATCTACGCCGCCTTCCTGCCTGTCATGCAACTGGTGTTCACCGGAGGCGCCATGCTCCAGGCAAGCGGGAACATGAAGGTCCCCAGCCTGCTCAATGTGTTGATGTGCCTGCTCGACGTGGGCTTCAACTACCTCTTCATCTTTACCTTGGGGCTGGGCGTGAAAGGCGCCGCGCTTGGCACCGGTCTGGCAGAGGTCGTGACCGCCGTTCTCATGCTCTATTTCCTCTGCGTCCGCTCTCCGGAATTGAATCTGAGGCAGGACCGGGGCAGTTTCTTCCCCGAACGCAAGTGCCTGCGCACGGCTTTCGGCATCAGCGGTCCCATGTGGCTCCAGAACCTCATCATGCGCGGCGCTTACGTGTGCAGCACCGTGATCGTAGCCCCGCTGGGCACCATTGCCATTGCGGCCAACTCCTTTGCCATCATTGCCGAGAGTTTCTGCTACATGCCCGGTTACGGCATGGAAGAGGCGGCCACCACCCTGGTCGGCCAGAGCGCCGGTGCCCGCCGGAAAGACCTCGCCCGCCACTTCGCCTTCATTACCACCGGCATGGGCGCGGGCATGATGACCCTGCTTGCCGCCCTCATGTTCGCCCTGGCGCCCCAGTTGATGGAGCTCCTCACCACAGACCCCGAGGTGATTGCGCTCGGAGCCCAGGTCCTACGCATCGAGGCCTTCGCCGAAACTCTCTACGGAGTATCCATCGTGGCCTACGGAGCTTGTGTAGGCGCAGGCGACACCTTGGTTCCGAGCGCCCTCAACCTACTGAGCATGTGGGTGGTGCGTATCGGCCTGGCCCTCATCCTCACACCCCGTTTCGGGCTCACCGGATACTGGATCGCCATGTGCGTGGAACTCAACCTGCGCGGCCTCCTGTTCGCCGCCCGCCTGCGCGGTCACAAATGGTTGGCAAAAACTTTGATATAACCCAGGAAACACCTATCTTGTAAAGAATATGAAAACCATCAGCAATACCGAATTTGAAGGCGAAAGACCCCTGTACTGTTGCAAGGGCCTGCGCATCGAGAACGTGACCATCCACGCCGGTGAGTCAGCCCTCAAGGAAACCGGAGACATCGAAGCCGCAGACTGCCGCTTCGAAGGCAAATACCCCTTCTGGGAATGCCGCAACTTCAAGATTGAGCGCTGCACCTTCACCGAAGGCGCCCGGGCCGCACTCTGGTATTCGAGCGGACTCGTGATGAGCGACACCCTGGTGGAAGCGCCCAAGATGTTCCGCGAAATGGAACATCTGCGGCTGGAACGCGTCCGCCTGCCGCACGCACACGAGACCCTATGGCGCTGTTCCGACATTGAAATCGAAGACGTGGAGGCCCGGGAGGCCGACTACATCTTCATGCACAGCCGCGACATCCGCATCCGGAACTTCCGCCTCTCCGGGAACTACTCGTTCCAATATTGCAAGAACGTGGAAATCTGCGACTCGGACCTGCAGACCAAAGACGCCTTCTGGGAAACCGAGAACGTGACGGTGCGCAATTCCTTCCTGAACGGGGAGTATCTGGGCTGGTATTCGAAGAACCTGCACCTGATCAATTGCCGCATCGGCGGCACCCAGCCCCTCTGCTACGCCAGCGGTCTGGTGCTGGAGAACTGCAGCTTCGAGCCCGACGCCGACCTCGCCTTCGAGTATTCCGACGTGCAGGCCGATATCCGGGGCGCCGTCACTTCGGTCAAGAACCCCCGCAGCGGCCGCATCACCGCCGACGGCTACGGGGAAATCATCCTCGACGGAAACATCAAGGCTCCGGCAGATTGTCAAATCATTACACGATGAACTTCGACTTCGATACCGTCATCCCGCGCCGGGGCAGTGATTCCGTCAAATGGGACCTGCGTCCGGATGTCCTTCCCATGTGGGTGGCCGACATGGACTTCCGCGCCGCCCCCTGCATCATCGAGGCCCTGCAACGCAAGGTCGACCACGGCGTTTTCGGCTACACGCACATTCCCGATTCCTTCTATGCCGCCGTCCGCGGCTGGTTCTCCGACCGCCACGGCTGGGCCATCGGACCGCAGGCCATCATCCCCATTTCAGGCCTTGTGCCTGCCGCCAGCATCGCCCTCGAGGCTCTGGGCTGCCGCGGCGGCAAGGTCGTGATGCACACGCCGGCCTACAACTGTTTCTTCTCCAACATCCGCAACACCGGCGGCATACTGGCAGACTCCCCGCTGGTCCAGGACCGGGCCACGCGGAAGTTCCGCATCGACTTCGACGCCTTCGAGCAGACCTGCTCCGACCCGGAAGTCAAGGCCTTCCTGCTGTGCAATCCCCACAATCCCACCGGTCGTTTGTGGAGCAGGGAGGAACTCGAACGGCTCGGCGACATCTGCCTGCGCCACGGCATTCCCGTCATCAGCGATGAAATCCATTGCGAGATTACCGCTCCGGGCACATCCTACACACCCTTCGCCTCCATCAAAGCGGAGTTCGCACAGAATTGCATCAGCTTGGTTTCGCCCAGTAAATCGTTCAACATCGCCGGACTACAGGCGGCCTGCATGGTCTGTGAGCGGCCCGACTGGCGGGAGCGCATAGACCGTGTCATCAACGACTGGGAGCACTGCGACCTCAACCCCCTGGGCGTCGCTGCCCTTCAGGCGGCATACACTCCGGAAGGAGCCGAATGGCTTGAAGGGATGAGACGGCGCGTTTTCGACAATTTCCAGATTCTCAAAGACCGCTTCGAGCGGGAACTGCCCCAGTGTCCGGTAACGGAGCTGGAAGCCACCTATCTTGCCTGGATAGACTGCAGCGCCCTGTCCCTGAGCGGAAAACAGATTGAGGAAGAACTGATCACACACGAGAAAGTATGGATCAACGGCGGCGGTATATATGGCGACGACCGTTTCATCCGTATCAACATAGCTTGTCCCGAAGCCACCCTGCAGGACGGCCTTGACCGCATCCTGAAGGGCCTCAACAGAATCCAACAAAAACAATAACCAATGACCCTCTCCCTTATTCTCCAGTCTGCGGCGGCCCTGCTGCTCAGCCTCAGCCAGCCGAAAGGCGACGCCATTCCCGACTTCAGCCGCGTAGGTTACCACTACGGCGAAGACCCCATCCCCACGGTCCCGGTGGTCAAGACGCTCAAGGCCCCCAAGAAAGGCCGCGACGCCAGCGCCCTGCTCCAGCAGGCCATTGACGAGATGAAGGGCCCCGGCGCCATCCTCCTGAAGGCCGGCACCTGGAATCTCGACACCACCGTCGTCATTCCCCGAAGCGGCATCGTACTGCGCGGCGAGGGCGAAAAGACCCGTCTGGTAGCCACCGCCCGCAAGCAGTACACCCTCCTCAAGATCGGACGCGACAGCAAACGCAAACTCGACAGTGCGCGCAAGAGCCGCATTTCGGACAGTTACACCCCGGTGGGACAGCTATGGGTTCGGGTTGAAACTCCCGGCAATTTCCGCAAGGGCGAACGGGTGGTCATCTTCCGTCCCGGCACCCAGGAATGGATCACCGACCTGCATATGGACCGGATTCCTATGCATCCCAGCGGCACCACCAAACAGTGGCGGGTCGCGGAATACAACCTCTACTGGGAGCGCATCGTCACGGACATCGTGGACGACAAAATCTATCTCGACAGCCCGGTGGTGATGGCCATAGACGACCAATACGGCGGCGGCCTCCTCATTCCCTGCGCCACTCCGCGCATCAGCGAATGCGGCATTGAGAACATGGCCCTGATCTCGGTCTTCGACGAGAGCATCAAGGACGACCAGGGACGCTGGACCGACGAGCAACACGCCTGGACCGGCATTTCCGTGCAGGGCGCCGAGCACTGCTGGATCCGGAACGTGTCCACCACCTATTTCGGCTACAGTCTCTTCTCGCTGCGCACGGGTTCCCGCAACATCACCGTGGAGAACTGCCGGGTATACATGCCCGTTTCCATCGTCACGGGCAGCCGCCGCTATGCCTTCAACCTTTCCACCGGAGCGGAACTGTGCCTGGTTCGCGACTGCAGCTGCGACAACGACCGCCACGGCTGCGTGACCGGAGCCCGGGTCTGCGGGCCCAACGTGTTCCTGCGCTGCAAGGGTACCACCATGTGGAGCGATTTCGGACCGCACCACCGCTGGTCGACCGGCCTGCTCTACGACAACATCGACACCGACTATCAGCTCGACTGCCAGGACCGCGACAACTGGGGTTCCGGACACGGCTGGGCAGGCGCCAACCTTGTTTTCTGGAACTGCCGTTCGAAGACCATCACCTGCCAGAGTCCCTGGGTGAGCGCCCAGAACTGGGCGGTGGGCTGCATCGGGACCATCGACAGCAAGAAGAGCGGGAAAAAGGAGTTCAAGAACACGACCCGCACCTACAAAGACGGCCTGCAGCGGCCCGACGGCATCTTCTATTCACACGGAAAGCACGTCGAACCCGCTTCGCTCTACGAGTATCAGCTGAAGGAAAGGCTTGCGGCCGGCACGCGCCTCTACAAGCCTGCGCAATAGGGATTCCGGTCTCCGGAATCAGTAGTCTTCGTCGGACGACAGGATATCGTTCTGCGCCCGCACGGAGGCCTCGTGTATGTCGGTGAAAATCTTTTCCACGAAGTCGACCGGCAGGTCGTAGGTACGGGCCGTCCTGGCCGCCTGCGAGAGCACCTCGTCCCAGCGGGAAGCCTGGATGATGGAGATGTTGTTCTCTTTCTTCACCTTACCGATCTCGCGGCTCACCCGCATACGGGCACCCAGGTTGAAGAGCAGACTTTCGTCGATCACGTCGATGCGTGTCCTCAGGCGCGCGAGGGCCCGGCGGTAGTCGAGGTCGTCGCTCGTCTGGTCGCGCACAATCAGACTCTCCACCAGGTCTTTGAGTTCAGCGGGGGTAATCTGCTGCTTTGCATCGCTCAGGGCGCAGGCAGGATTGCAGTGCGACTCGATCATGAGCCCGTCGAGACCCAGGTCGAGGGCCTGCTGAGAAATCTCGGAGAGGAAACTGCGGTCGCCGCCCATGTGGCTGGGGTCGCAGAAGAAAGGCAGCTGCGGATAGCGGCTGCGCAGCTCGATAGCTATCTCCCACTGGGGTGCATTGCGGTAACGCAGTTTCTCGTAGGAGGAGCAGCCGCGGTGGATGACGCCGATCTTGCGCACCCCTTCCCGGTGAAGCCGCTCCAGGGCCCCGATCCAGAGGTCGATGTCAGGATTGACGGGGTTTTTCACGAGCACGGGCACGTCGGTGCCCCGCAGGGCCTCGGCGATTTCCTGCACCAGGAAAGGATTGGCCGTGGTGCGCGCCCCAATCCAGACCAGGTCTACACCGTGCTCCAGACAGGCCTCCACGTGTTTGGTGCCGGCCACCTCGGTCGCGATCTTGAGCCCGTAAGCCTCACGCGCCCGCTGCATCCATTTAAGGGCCGGAACGCCCGCTCCTTCGAAGGAACCCGGATGGGTGCGGGGTTTCCACACGCCGGCGCGGAACACGTTGAGCCCCATGGCGCGCAGATCGCGCGCGGTGGTCATGACCTGCTCTTCCGACTCGGCGCTGCAAGGTCCGCACACGAGGAAAGGCCGCGGATATTCAAAGAGGCCCCACTGAGCAAGGGGGATAAGATCGAGTTTGCTGTCCATTACGGGATAATCCTTTTGATCCGGTTGGCTTCTTCCATAAGGGCGCGGATGGCGTCGTCGTCACCCGCAGCGATGGCGTCGCGGAAGAGGCCCATTTTTTCAAGGTAGGTGTCGATGACCCGGAGCACGTTGTCGCGGTTCCGGTCCAGGATGGGCACCCACATGTCGGCGTTGCTCTTGGCGAGGCGCACGGTGGAGGAGAAACCGCCCGACGCCAGGTCGAAGATATGCTTGTCGTCACGCTCCTTGTCGAGCACCGTGAGCGCGAGGGCGAAGGAGGTGATGTGCGAAATGTGCGAAACGTAGGCGGCGTGCATGTCGTGGGCCCGGGCGCCCATTCGGATGAGCCGCATGCCCAGGGTGTCGTAGAGCCGTTCCACGAGCTCCAGCGCATCGGGATCCGCCCCCTCCGGATCGCAGACGATGCAGGCGCGCCCGTCGAACAGGCACGGCTGCGCCGCCCAGGGACCACTGTATTCGGTACCCGCCATGGGATGCGTGGCCACATAGCGCCCGCGGCCGGGATGACCTTCCGCGGCATGGCACATGCAGTCCTTCACCGAGCAGACGTCGATGACCACCTTCCGGGTACCGGCCACCGCATCGAGCAACGTCGGCAGTAGTCGGATGGCGGCGCCCACCGGGATGGCCAGGACCAGCAGCTCGCAGCTGCGGACGCACTCTTCCAGCGGGACCACCCGGTCCACGAGACCCAGGCGCAGGGCCGCCTCGGCGTTCACCGTCTCGGCCTCCACGCCCAGAAGGGTGCGGGCGAAATGACGGCGGCGCAGGTCCACCGCCATGGAGCCGCCAATCAGGCCCAGGCCTATGATACCGACATTCATAGTACGGCCTTGATTTTCTCCCAGGCCCGCTCGAGCACGGGTACGGGCGCGCAGAGCGAGATGCGCAGATACTCCTTTCCGTTCGAGCCGAACACGAAGCCCGGCGTGATGAACACCCCGGCCTCATAGAGGAATTTATCCGACAGGACGGCGGCGTCTCCGCCCACCCGGCCCCAGACGAAGAGGCCGCAGCAGTCCGGGTTGTATTGGGCGCCCAGCAGGTCCATGATGCGGCAGGCGGCCGCCCGCCGGGCCCGATACTCCTTGTTGAGCTGATAGAACCAGGCTTCCCCTTCCGAAAGGGCCGCGACGGCCGCCAGCTGCAACGGGCGGAAAATGCCCGAATCCATCTGGCTCTTCACCTTGAGCACCTCTCGGATCACGTCTTCCTGGGCCGCGATCATGCCCAGACGCCAGCCGCTCATGTTGTGCGCCTTGCTCAGCGAGTTGAGTTCGAGGCAGCCCTCCATGGCCCCCGGCACCGCCAGGATGGAAAGATGCTCCTCGCAGAGAATGAAGCTGTAGGGGTTGTCGTTGCAGATCATGATGCCGTGGCGCCGTCCGAAATCGACCAGGCGCTCATAGAGTTCGCGGCTCGCCGGTGCGCCCGTGGGCATGTTGGGATAGTTGGTCCACATGAGTTTCACGCCGCTCAGGTCGCTCCGCTCCAGCGCCTCCAGGTCGGGCTCCCAGCCACGATCGGCACAGAGGTCGTAGAACAAGGGCTCCGCCTCACAGAGCCGTGCCGATGATGCATAGGTGGGATAGCCTGGATTGGGAATGAGGACCTTGTCGCCCGGATTCAGGAAGGCCAGGCTCACCAGCAGGATCCCTTCCTTGGAACCCACGAGGGGCTGGATTTCCTTTTCCGGATTGAGCTCCACGCCGTACCAGCGGCGGTACCAGGCGGCGAAGGCTTCCCGGAGTTCCGGGATACCCGAGTAGCTCTGGTATTTGTGTACGCCGTTCTTCCGCGCCGTTTCGCAGAGTGTATCGATCGCGAGCTCCGGCGGACGTCCGTCGGGCGCCCCGATACCCAGGTTGATGACGGGCTCGCTGCGTCCGTCGGCGTTCATCTGGGCGATCTCGCGGTTCTTCTTGGAAAAATAGTACTCCGAAACGCTTCGGGTCCTGAGGGCTGGTGAAATGATCATAATGCGGCTTTGTATTCTCCGAGAATTCGGAATTCATCGATGAGCGGACGCACGGCGGAAACGGCCTGCCGGTAGCGCCCGGGGTCTTCGAATTTGATATCGGCGTAGAAAAAATACTGCCATTCGCGGCCCGGGATGGGCAGCGACTGGATGCGCGTGAGGTTCATCCCGTAGAAGGACAGGATGGTGAGGATGTGCGCCAGGGAGCCCGGCGTGTGCGGCAGGGTGAAGCAGAGCGAGGCCTTGTCGATGCGCTCCTGGGGCACCTCCAGCTCGTCGTCGAGGATGAGGAAACGCGTGAAGTTCTGCTTGTAGGTCTCGATCCCCGGAGCCAGGATCTCCAGGCCGTAGCTTTGTGCGGCCAGGCGCGAAGCCACGGCGCCCACGCCCATCAGACCTTCGCGGGCGATCTGGGCGGCGCTGCCCGCCGTGTCTTCCGACTCCACCAGGCGGATGTGCGGCTGACAGGCGAAGAAGGCCCGGGTCTGGTTGATAGCCATGTAGTGGGTGCGCACCTCACGGATGTCGGCGAGCGTCTGCCCGGGCAGGGCCATCAGGTTCTGTTCGATGCGCAGGAAAACCTCACCCTTGATGGCCTGAGGATGAGCGCGGAGCAGGTCGAAATTGGGGATGAGCCCACCGGAAACGGTATTCTCGATGGCCATTACCGCCGCGTCGGCCCGACCGGCGCCCAGCGCCTCGTAGAGTTCGGCGAAAGTGTCGCAGGGTACGATTTCCACTTCCGGCGCCCCGGGAAGCGAGGCGTAGAAACGGAGGGCGGCTTCTTCGTGGAAGCAGCCCCGGTATCCCTGAATGGCGACCCTGCGGCTCATCAGCGGGAGAGGTAGTAGTCTACGTTGGTGACCACACGCACCTTCTTCACCTGCGGGGTGTTGGAGTCGCGGTCTTCAATGGTAAAATAGCCTTGCGAAGCGGTCTTGATCTTGCCCAGACGGCTCTGGGAGTCGTTGGCGAATTTCTGCGCGCTCTCGCGGGCATTGCGCGTGGCTTCCTCGATCATCTCGGGCTTGATGTCGTTGAGCGCCTCGAAGGAGAAACGCGCCCCGCCGTCCCAGTCGTTCTCGGGAACCACGCCGCTGCGGAGCAGCTCTTTCTGGTCGGCCAGCAGGGAGAGGATCTTTTCCACTTCCCGCGTGCAGACCGTCACCGTAGACGTAGCCACATAGCGGAACGGACGGTCGTTGGAGCCGTATTCCTGGGCGAACTTGTCGGAGATGGTAGGCGTGGAGACGCTCACCTCCCCTGCGGCGATACCGCCTCCCGTGAGGAAGGAGACCACGGCGGCGTTCCGCTTTTCGATATCGGTATAGACCTGGCTCAGGTCATTGCCCACCACTTTGTACTTGATGGGCCAGATGACCTTGTCGGCCGGCACTTCCCGCTCACAGAGTCCGCGCACGCTCACGGTGCGGTCGTAGGAACGGTAGCTGCGCACCGCACAGGGAATGCTGAGCGCAATGGCCACGAGGCCCGCCATGATGGCGATACCCGTAAACAGATGTCCTTTTTCCATATCTTTCATTCTTTTGTGTATTCAAACAATTCCGATTCGGGGAGTTCACGCAGCAGGGGCCGGCGGGTATCCGCCTCGGAAAGGATGATCTCCTCTTTGGGAAGGCCCCAGTCGATCACCAGATCCGGATCGCACCAGCAGATGCCGCCGGCCGATTCGGGCGCGTAGAAGGCGTCGCACTTGTACTGCACCGTGGCTTCGGGGCTGAGGACGCTGAAACCATGGGCGAAACCCTGCGGGATAAACATCTGGCAGTGGTTTTCGGCCGAGAGTTCCGCCGACACGCTGCAGCCGAAAGTGGGGCTGCCCCGCCGCAGGTCTACGGCCACGTCGAGGATGCGGCCCTGCGAGACGCGTACCAGTTTGGCCTGGGCGAAAGGCGCACGCTGGAAATGCAGGCCGCGCACCACGCCGTAGCGGGATGTGCTTTCATTGTCCTGCACGAAGCGCACGGAAAGGCCCGCCGCAGCGAAATCCCGTTCCGAAAAGCTCTCGAAAAAGGCCCCCCGCGCGTCTTCGAAGACACGGGGATGCAGCAGCAGTACGCCGGGTATGCGTGTAGTCTCAACTTGCATGTCCTTCCATCATTTGCAAACAGTCCCTGAGGGCGTCGCGCCAGTAGGGCGGTTCCACCCCGAAGGTAGCGCGGGCGAGCGAAGTGTCCAGCACCGAATAGGCCGGCCGCCGCGCACGGCTCCTGTATTCTTCGGTACTGCAAGGACGGAGCCGGGCCTGCAAGCCGGAGTATTCGAGCACGGCGTGCGCCAGATCGAACCAGCTGACCGCACCCGCATCTACATAGTGATATAAGCCTGTCCGTTCCAGGCCGTCCGTGTCGATGACACGCAGCAGGAAACGGGCCAGCGAAAGGGCACTGGTGGGGCTGCCCACCTGGTCGTTCACCACTTCCACCCCGGCCCCCGCCCGGAACAGGCGCAGCATGGTCTTCACAAAATTCTTGCCCCAGGGCGAATAGAGCCAGGCCGTACGCACGATCAGCGCCTTGCAGCCCGAATCGAGCACCGCCTTTTCGCCCGCCAGTTTTGTGGCGCCGTACACGTTGAGCGGCGCGGGCTCGTCCGTCTCCCGGATGGGAACGGGCCGGTCGCCCGGGAAGACATAGTCGGATGAGATATGGATGAGCGTGGCTCCGCAGCCGGAGGCCACGGCGGCAAGCCCCGCCACGGCCGTATGGTTCAAGCTTTCGGCGCCGGAAGGATCGTCTTCGGCCGCATCTACGGCGTTGTAGGCCGCGCAGTTCACGATTACGTCGATCCGTTCCGATTCGCACACCAGCCGCACGGCATCGGGATTGGTGATGTCGAGCAGCAGGATGTCCTCGCCCGGAAGAGCCGCTATGTCGGTGAAAACGAAATGGTTCGGGCTCTCTCCGCACAGCAGCCGCAGGGCCCTTCCGAGCTGTCCGCAGGCACCCGTCACCAATACGTTCTTCCTTTTCTCTTCCATAATCACGCAAATTTAACTATTTTTGTCAAATGCAACAACGACCCGTCATACAGCTCTACACCGACGGCGCGGCCAGCGGCAATCCCGGACCCGGCGGGTACGGCGTGGTGCTGGTGTGCGGAGAACTCCGGAAGGAACTCTCCGGCGGCTTCGCCCGCACCACCAACAACCGCATGGAACTGCTTGCCGTCATCAAGGGCCTGGAGGCCATCCGCTGGGAGAACGCCCGGGTCGAGGTGTACAGCGACTCCACCTACGTGGTGAAAGCCGTCACGGAAGGCTGGCTCGAACAGTGGATCGCGTCGGGCTGGAAAAAGAAGAAGAATCCCGACCTCTGGCAGCGTTTCGTGCCGCTCTATCGCGCCCACGAAGTGCAGTTCCACTGGATCAAGGGCCATGCAGGCCATCCCGAGAACGAGCGCTGCGACCGCCTGGCGGTAGCCGCCTATTCCGTTCCCGGACTCCCCCGAGACGAGGGGTATGAAGCAGAAGACAACACATTACCATTATAGTATGCAGAACAGGAAACTCATTGTGGGCATCACCCAGGGCGACAGCAACGGCATCGGCTACGAAGTCATCATCAAGGCCCTGTCCGACCCGCGCATCCTCGATATGTTCACGCCCGTCATCTACGGGTCGTCCAAGATCTTCGGCTTCTACCGGAAGACCATACACGAACTCGAGTCCATGGACACCAACGCCATCGCTTCCGCGAAGGAGGCGCACGCCAAGCGCATCAATATCGTGAACTGCCTGCCCGAAAACGTCTTCGCCGAACCCGGCGGAGCCACGGCCGATTCGGCCCGGGCGGCCATCACCTGCCTGGAAAGGGCGGTCGAAGACCTCAAGGCGGGCGACATCGATGCCCTGGTGACGGGTCCCATCAACAAGAAGGCCATCGTCTCGGAGGGCTTCGGCTTCCCCGGCCACACCGAGTTCCTGCAGAATGCTTTCGGCGTGAAGGACGTGACCATGCTCATGATCAGCCAGCGCCTCAAACTGGGCGTGGTGACCGGGCACATTCCGCTCAAGGACGTGGCCGCTTCCATTACGGAAGAAAAGATCCTGAGCAAGCTGCGCCTCATGAACGCCTCGCTCCAGGCCGATTTCCGCATCGACAAGCCGCGCATCGGCGTGCTCAGCCTCAACCCGCACAGCGGCGACGGCGGCCTGCTGGGCGACGAGGAGCAGAGCATCATCGCCCCCGCCGTCGCCAGGGCACAGGAGGAAGGCATCCTCGCCTTCGGACCCTTCTCGCCCGACGGCTATTTCGGCATGAGCGACTACGAGAAGTTCGACGCCACGCTCGCCATGTACCACGACCAGGGGCTCGCCCCCTTCAAGGCCATCGCCTTCGAGGACGGGGTCAACTTCACGGCCGGTCTGCCGGTGGTGCGCACCTCGCCCGACCACGGAACCGCCTTCGAGAAAGCCGGCCGCGACGAAGCCGACCCGCGCTCCATGCGGGCCGCCATCTTCGCCGCCATCGACATCTGCAACAACCGCCGCGCCTACGAGGAACTCCAGGAAGGCAAGATGCCGGAGGTCAGTACGGAAAACGAACGCGGCCACCGGAACGGGCGGCCGCAGATCGCTTAAATCTCTGCAGGATCAGTCTGCACAGTATTCGTCGTGCAGGCCGGGATTGCGCCGGTCGTAATACCAGAGTCCCGCCCGTTCATAGAGGGCGTATTCCCTGTCCAGAAGGGTGCTGAAGCAGGTCCAGTCCTTGTTTTGGGGCTGCGACCAGGCCGACTCGGCAAGGGCCGCCAGGCGCGGGAAAGTCATGAAGTCGACCCGTTTTCCGTTCTGCACCAGCTCGGTCCAGAGGCAGGCTTCGAGCCCTACGACAAGGGGTGAAACCTTCCCGTCCCGGAAGGCGCCTTCCTCCGATTCGGGATAGGCCAGGATGTCTTCCAGGCTACAGGGCCCCACATACTCATTGCCGCGGTGCGTGCGGCCGTTCTTCAGCCCTTCGTCCTGGATGAAGTCGAAATAGAGCGGATGACGGGGGCAGAGCACCGTGGCATAGCCTTTCTCCAGGCAGCGCTCCAGCATATCCTTGCGGTCGTGCCGCCACCAGTAGAGCAGGGTTCCGTCGGTGGGAAGGCCGTAATCGACCACATCGCACCAAAGCGCCGCCGTCTTCCCAAGGCCCGCCACCACCTGCTGCATCCTGCGGTCGAACCAGGCCTCGGCGCCCTGAAGGCCGTCCAACTTTTCCCGGGCGACGAGTTCCATGATCTCGGGTTTCTGCGCCCAGGCCTTGCCGGCGAAGTCTACCTCGTCGCCGCCCAGATGGATGTACGCGCCCGGAAACTGTTCGGCCGTGCAGGAGAGCACGTCGGACAGGAAGGCATAGGTCTCTTCCTTGCCCACATTGAAAGTGAAGGAAGGCAGACGCTCGCTGCCGCCTCCGTCAAACTCCGGATAGGCCCGGTTGGCGGCCGAGGCGTGGCCGGGCATGTCCACCTCGGGAATCACCTCGATGTGGCGCGCAGCGGCATAGGCAATCACTTCGCGCACGTCTTCCTTGCTGTAATAGCGGGCGGGGGCGCCGTGGTCGCTCCGGTTGCCCAGAGCCCCTATGCCGGTGAGTTCCAGCCAGCCGTCAATCTCCAGGCGCCAGCCGTCGGTGTCGGTAAGGTGCCAGTGGAACTTGTTGAGCTTGTACCGGGCCATGTAGTCCAGTACCTCAAACACTTTTTCTTTTTCGATGAAATGGCGCGAGGCGTCGAGCATATACCCGCGCCAGGGGAAGCGGGGCGCATCCTTGATACTGCCCAGCGGCACGGTCCCGTCGGCTTCGGCGAGCTGAGCCAGGGTCTGACGGGCATAGAAGAGGCCCGCCGAGTCGGCGGCGGCGATGCGCACGCCCTTCTTTCCGATGCGGAGCACATAGCCTTCGGCCGGAAGCGAAGCGTTCAGACGGCACTGCGCTTCTCCCAGGTCGGAAAGCGGCACGCGGGCGCTGCGCACGCAGACCTTTTCCGGCGACGGAATCACGTCTACCCGGTGGGTGCGTGAACAGGACACGAGGCCGGCGAGCAGCAGGGCGGCCGGGAGGACAAAAACACGGAACAATTTCATAATGAATTGGTTATTATTCTTTACCTGAGGCGAGACGCTCCACGCGTCCGCGGATGGTATCGTAGTCGTAGCCGCGCGAAAGGGCGAAGCGCAGGAGCCGGAGTTTGGCGTCCGGTTCACCCGCAAGGGCTTTCCAGCGGTTTTCGAGCAGGCGGTCCAGACGGGCGTCGGAGCGTTCGGGTTCCATCTCGGCAAGGCCCGCATCGATGTCGGCCTTCGCGATGCGTTTCGCCGCCAGGGCGAAACGGATCTTGACCGGCCCCCAGCCGGTCACCGCGGACTTCTCGCGGGCGAAGGCCGCCGCGTAGCGGGCATCGTCCACGTAGCGTTCCCGCACCAGCGCCTCCACCACCTCCGCGGCCGCCGCCTCGTCACCCTCCAGGCGCTCCAGCGCCTTCCTGCGAATATCGGACACACAGTATTCCCGCCTGGCGCACTGCGCCTCCAGCCGGTCCAGCACCTTTTTTACCCGCTCGTCCATGGCTAGAAATCGAATCCTACGGAAAGATAGGCGCCCCAGCCCGCAATGTCCGACCAGTGCAGGCTGGCCTTCACCGGCCCGATCACCGAATCGTAGCCGAGTTCGCCGGCCGCGCCCAGGGACAGGCCGTGGGGCCCGGAAA
The DNA here is from genome assembly GCA_017453565.1 of Bacteroidales bacterium. Lineage (GTDB taxonomy): Bacteria > Bacteroidota > Bacteroidia > Bacteroidales > UBA932 > Cryptobacteroides. Next base: position 27,741 of record JAFTEQ010000072.1, on the reverse strand, counting down.
TAAGGTCCTCGAAATCAGACCCTTCCCGCACAGCACCGCCCTGAAGCGAGAGGTATACATCTTTATAAAGGCGCGTGCGCAGGTCGAGATTGAGCACAGCCACGTGCTTGTCGAAGAACATGGAGCGGTGCATCCCCACGAAGGGAATCTGGTGGTCGATGTACCGGCCCTGCATAGAGCCGCCCACGAGGTTGTACTGGAAAATGTTGTCATCGCCCCCGAACACGCTCCGTCCGTACAGCGAGGGAATCAGCGCCACGGAGCCGCCCAGGGGAAGGACTGTGCGGAAATCGGCCGCCAGCACGTGCGCCCGGTTGTTGCCGAAGCTCAGGTCGTAGCCCAGCGAAGCGGAGAAGCCGCCGGTGGGATAGTAATAATCGTCGAGCGTATAGGCCATGGCGTAGCCGAACACGCCCACGTAGTCGCGCTGCAGGGCCGACAGGTCGCGGCCCAGGGTCCTTCCGTTGCTGGTGAGCCAGGCGAGCGGCTTGTAGTTCTCATGCTTCACGCCGGCGCGCAGGTCCCAGTCTACCAGCTGCATCCCCGAGAAATAGAAGCTTTCCCGGTCGTAGAAGTAGCGCAGGTTGTAGAGCGACTTGCGCTCAGCCAGGTTCACCGTGGTGGAGCCCACCTTCACTTCGGCGTTGATGGTAGGCAGGTCGGGATCGAAATAAACATAGTGTCCCTGGATGTAGCGGTTCTGCCCGATGCGCCCTTCGAGGCTCAGGCGCGAACTGCGGAGCTTGTGCGCGTTCAGCCCCAGGTACACCAGGCCCGACACCAGTTCCTCGGTATCGGCCCGCACGCCCACGCCCAGCTGGTGGGCAGGCCCGTAGGAGCAGTGGAACACCAGTTCATAACGGCCGTCGGGCTGTTCGAGCAGCGACCAGCCCACCCGGTTGAAGATGTGGCTCGCCCAGAGTTTCGCCACAGCCTGCTCGATGCGGGCCGCATCGACGGAATCACCTTCCTGAAGGCCCAGTTTGTGGATCATATAATCCTCATTGCGGCCCTGAACACCGGTGAAACGCACGCCCGACAGGGTGACGGGCCGCGAACCGATGTCGCGGGCCACGGGTGCGGCGAGCAGCGTCCGGCCTTCGGGCATCAGGTTTTTCACGGAATCCAGCTGCGCGGCGCAGTCCCGGGCGGCCTGGTAACCCCGGGCGAGGATGGTATCGATGGCTTCCGTCGAGAAACTCAGCATGTTGTATTCGTGCAGGTCGGGCTTGATGAACACGTCGGGCAGGTTCTGGTTGTGCTCCCAGGCGTCCCGCGCCAGCATCTCGATCATCTGGTCGGTCATCTCCAGCAGGTTGTTCACCCGGGAATAGTCGCGTTGGCCCTGGGAAAGATCGACCCCGATCACGATATCGGCCCCGATGGCCTTTGCCAGGTCGGTGGGGAAATTGTTGCGCATGCCGCCGTCGGTCAGCACCATGTCGCGGTAGCGCACGGGCGTGAACAGGCCGGGAATCGACATGGTGGAGCGCATCGCCAGCGGGAAGGATCCGCCCGTCCAGTTTTTCGCCTTGCAGGACACCAGGTCGGTGGCCACGCACAGATAGGGAATGGGCAGGTCAGAGAAAGAGCGGTTTGCGTGATAGCCCACCGAAACCTGGGAAATGAGGTTTCCCACGTTGAGTCCCGTCACGAAACCCGAAGGAAGGCTGCGCGAAAGGGCCTGGGCGCGCATCTGCGTCTCGCTCTGAAGGCTTTCACCCAAACGCTCGCGCAGGCCCCCGTAGTTAAAGGGCACCGAGAGGAGATAACGATCGCGGTACCGCCGTTCGGTAGCGGGAATGTAGCGCCGTTCCACCCGGTCGCTGAGCATCTTGCCCCAGTCCTGCGCACGCAGCAGCGAGTCGAGGTATGAAGCCGGATAGCCCAACGCGTAGAGGCCGCCCACCAGACCGCCCATACTGGTCCCGAGCACGGCGTCTACGGGAATCTGCTTTTCTTCCAGATATTTCAGGACGCCCGCATGGGCCGCCCCCTTGGCGCCGCCGCCGCTCAGCACCAGGGCCACGGTGGGCCGGTGTTCCTGGGCGCGGACGGTGTCGAGCCGGGCACGGAAACGCAGGAGAGCGAGCGAATCGCCCTGCGGATCGACGCTCTGCGCCGCCAGGCGGACCGGGGCGTTCTGCGCCGGCAGCCAGGCCGCAAGGCAGAGGAGGCAGAAAAGAGTCAAAGCAATCCGTTTCATACGCTTTCCTCCTTGGTTTCACCGTGCCGTCCGGCCAGCAGGCCGCAGGCGGCGAAGATATCTTCCCCACGCGAAGCACGGATGGTGCAGGTGATGCCGCTGCGGCTGAGCCGGTCGCGGAATGCCTCCATCACCGCTTCGGGCGAAGGGCCGTGCGGATAATCGGGAATGCGGTGGAAGCGGATGAGGTTCACCCGGCACTCCAGGCCGCGCAACAGGCGCGAGAGGGCGTCGGCGTGGCGTTTGTCGTCGTTCAGGCCCGAGAACATGGTGTACTCGAAACTCACCCGCCGCTGCCCGCTGAAGTCGAACTGACGGATGAGGTCCAGCGCCGCCCGGAAGGGCCAGGCACGCTGCACCGGCATGAGGGCTTCGCGTTCATCGTCGAAGGGCGAATGCAGGCTCAGGGCCAGGTGGCAGCGCTGTTCCCGGAGGAATCGCTCCAGCACCGGCAGCACGCCCACCGTGGAGACGGTGATGCGTTTGGGGCTCCAGGCGAAGCCCCAGGGCGCGGTGAGCACCTCCAGCACGCGGGAGAGGGTCTCGTAATTGTCGAGCGGCTCCCCCATCCCCATGAAAACGGCTCCGGTGAGGTCCGGCGCTTCGTCGACGGAAAGGAACTGGTTCAGGATGTCGGCGGCGGAGAGCTGTCCGTGGAAGCCCTGCCGCCCCGTCATGCAGAAGCGGCAGCCCATGCGGCAGCCGGCCTGGCTCGAAACGCAGAGCGTCCGGCGCTCCTCGTCGGGAATCATCACCGCCTCCACGGCGGAGCGCTCCGTCCGGCCGGCCACTTCGCACACAACCGGGAAAAGATACTTCCGGGTACCGTCGGTCGAGCAAGCCACTTCGGCGGGCTCCACCCGTCCTGTCTCATAGCGTTCGGAAAGCAGGGCGCGCGCCTCCTTGGAGAGGTTGGTCATCTCGTCGAAAGACCCGGCCCTGCGCACATACAGCCACTGGGCCAGCTGGTTTCCCGCAAAAACAGGCAGCCCCATTTCCGAGGCCAGCGCACGGAGTTCAGACAGCGTTTTTCCCAGTAACTTTTCTTTCATCTCGACAAATTTAACGATTTTTATCTATATTTGTCTGTAATCATTAAAAACCTCATTATGGCTAAAGAAGCAGTAGAAAAACAGGCCTCCGAAATCAATGCCGCGAAGCTCAAGGCATTGCAGGCCACGATCGACAAGATTGAGAAAGATTATGGGAAAGGGACGATCATGAAGCTGGGAGATCAGCCAGAATGGAGCGACGCCCAGGTCATCCCGAGCGGCAGCGTAGCCCTCGATCACGCGCTCGGCATCGGCGGTTATCCGCGCGGCCGGATCATCGAGATCTACGGTCCCGAGTCGAGCGGTAAGACCACCCTCGCCATCCACGCCATCGCACAGGCCCAGCGCCTGGGCGGCATCGCCGCCATGATCGACGCGGAGCACGCCTTCGACAGGACCTATGCCAAGGCCCTGGGTGTCAACCTCGAAACCCTGCTCATCTCACAACCCGACAACGGGGAGCAGGCCCTTGAAATCGCCGACAACCTCATCCGTTCGGGTGCCGTGGACATCGTCGTCATCGACTCGGTGGCGGCCCTCACCCCCAAGGCCGAGATCGAAGGCGAAATGGGCGACAACAAGGTGGGCCTCCAGGCACGCCTGATGAGCCAGGCCCTCCGCAAACTCACCGCCAACATCTCCAAGACCGGCACGTGCTGCATTTTCATCAACCAGCTGCGTGAGAAGATCGGGGTGATGTTCGGCAATCCCGAAACCACCACCGGCGGCAACGCCCTCAAGTTCTATGCCTCCGTGCGGCTCGACGTGCGCCGCACCACGCAGATCAAGGAAGGAGAGGACGCGCTGGGCAACCGCACCCGCGTCAAGGTGGTCAAGAACAAGATGGCCCCGCCCTTCAAGAAGGCGGAATTCGACATCGTCTTCGGCGAAGGCATCTCGCACAGCGGCGAACTCATCGACCTGGGCGTGGAGCTCGGTATCGTGGGCAAGTCGGGTTCGTGGTTCAGCTACAACGACCAGAAACTCGCACAGGGACGCGAGGCGGCCAAACAGCTGCTGCGCGACAACGTGGAACTCGCCGACGAGATCGAAGCCCGGATCCGCGAGGCCCTCAAAGGCATCAAAGACTGATGGAAAAGATTATCCTGACAGGCGACCGGCCCACCGGTCGCCTGCATATCGGACATTACGTGGGGTCGCTCCGGCGCCGCGTGGAACTGCAGGACAGCGGGCTCTTCGACAAGATCTTCATCATGATCGCCGACGCCCAGGCCCTCACCGACAACGCCGACAACCCCGAGAAGATCCGTACCAACATCATTGAAGTGGCGCTCGACTATCTCGCCGCCGGCCTCGACCCCGAGAAGTCGACCCTCTTCATCCAGAGCCAGGTGAGCGAACTCACCGAACTGAGTTTCTTCTACCAGAACCTCGTCACCGTGGCGCGCCTGCAGCGCAACCCCACGGTGAAGGCCGAAATCCAGATGCGGGGTTTCTCCGAGACCGGCGAAGACAACAAGGCCGGCATCCCCGTGGGCTTCTTCTGCTATCCCATCAGCCAGGCGGCCGACATCACCGCCTTCCGGGCCACCACCGTGCCCGTGGGCGAGGACCAGGAGCCCATGCTGGAACAGACCCGCGAGATCGTGCGCAAGTTCAACGCCACCTACGGCCCCACCCTCGTGGAACCCGAAATCCTCTTGCCCGACAGCGCGGCCTGCCTGCGCCTGCCCGGCACCGACGGCAAGGCCAAGATGAGCAAGAGCCTTGGCAACTGCATCTATCTCTCCGACCCCGCCGAGGTGGTGTGGGAGAAAGTGCGCGGCATGTTCACCGACCCTGGGCACCTCCAGGTGTCCGATCCCGGCAAGGTGGAAGGCAACACCGTCTTCACCTATCTCGATGCCTTCTGCCGCCCGGAGCACTTCGACAAGTTCGGCGACTGCTTCCACGGCAAAAAGGCCAGTTTCGATTTTCATAGCCTCGACGAGGCCAAGGCGCAGTACCGCGCCGGAGGCCTGGGCGACATGATGCTCAAGAGCTTCCTCAACGCCGTGCTCAATGACACGCTGGAGCCCATCCGGCAGCGCCGCAAGCAGTTCGAGAAGGACATCCCCTATGTGCGGGAGGTGCTGCGCAAAGGCAGCGCCGTGGCCCGGGAGGCCGCCGCGAAGACCCTCGCCGACGTGAAACGCGCCATGCGCATAGACTATTTCGATTAAGCACATATCCATGAGAAGATTTTGTTTCGCCCTTGCGGTACTCTCCACGCTCCTCGTTTCCTGCGGAGAGAAGAACCGCGAGGAGGACAAACCCGCTTTCATGCAGCTCACCCTCCGGACCGACCTGCCCGAGGGGGCCACGGCTGACATTTACACAAAGGACGGCCCCGACGTCCGCACGGTCATCTTCGAGGGCGGACTCGCCTCCGTTACGCTGCCCGCCGAAACCCGGCGCATCTATGCCGTCGCCCCCACGGCCGCAGTCTCGGAAGGAAACGCCAGCCGCGTCACCGTGCGGGTAGCCGCGCAGCAGCGTCAGGCCTCTTCCGGACAGGAAAACCTGCTTTCACGGGCGCTGTACGCCATTGCCGAGCCCAAAGGCGGCGAAGCGCCGCTGCACTTCGACCCGCTCTGCGGAACGGTCTGCGTCAAGGTGACGGGATCGCCCGCCCCGATTACGGGCGCCGGAATCGTCTCCACCCGCGAGGGCCTTTGCGGGGAAGCCGGAGTGAACCTCATCAAGAGCGAACGTTACCCGGGCGGCAGCGGCAAGAAGGTGTCCGTTGCCCTCGACAATGCAGCCCCCGCCGGGCAGGAGGCGCGGCTATGGATCCGCACGGCCGCGGCCAACCTGGGCAAGGTAAAAGTCTGCGCCATCAGTTCCGACAAGCAATACGAGTTCTCGCTGTCCAAAGACCTCGACTGCAGCGGGGCGGCCACCGTGGCGGTGGAACTTGACCTTCAGTCGGGCCGCGTCCTCATTGACGGTGTGGAAGACACGGGCGCCACTTCCGGCCTGTCAGAACACGATTTCAACGGCTTGGAACCGATGGACGACGATTACGAAGACACAGACCGCATTCCCGACTTCAGCCGCGTGGGCTACAAATACGGCGACGAAGCCATCCCCACTCCCTCCGTTGCAGCCACCATCGACCTTGCTGCCGTTTCGGCGGCGCTCTCCGCCCATTCGGCGAGTGACACCACCGACTACATCCAGAAAGTGATCGACCAGGTGGGGGCTGCCGGCGGCGGCGCCGTCCTGCTCAAGAACGGGACGTACAACGTGAGCCGCATCCTTTTCCTCGACCGCAGTGGCGTGGTGCTGCGCGGCGAGAGCGAGAGCGGCACCGTCATCAAGTTCCGCCGGCACATTCAGATGCCGGTCATCAACATAGGGGCCACGGTTACGGCCGCCACGGCGCCCGACGGAGCTCAACTCATATCGGGCCGCGTAGTGAACGTCTCCACCATGAAAGCCGCAGGCACCGGAGGCAGTTCCACCTTCGGCTCGGTGACGCTCTACATCTACACGCCCCGGATCAGCGATCCGGTCTACGGCTTCATTTCCCCCGTCGTCGACGACTACACGCCCCTGGGTCGTCTCTACCTGCGGGTCCGTGACGCCTCCAAGTTCCATCCCGGCGAGAAGGTCGCCATCTTCCGACCCGGTACCGCCAAGTGGATCAGCGACATAGGCATGGACAAGATTGCCGACAACGGCCGCTCTGCACAGGGTTCCGGCACCATCCAGTGGGATCCCACCGGCTACACCTTCTACTGGTCGCGCGTGGTGACTGCGGTCAAGGGCGACCAGGTCTGGCTCGACGCGCCCGTGGTGATGGCCCTCGACCGCCAGTACGGCAGCGGCATGCTGGTGAAATACCAAATGGAGCGCGTGACTGGCTGTGGTGTGGAAAAACTCACCGTCGACTGCGATTACGATGCCTCCCAGATCTATTCCGGCCAGCCGGTCGACGAGCGCCACGCCTGGAGCGCCGTATCCGTCACGGCCGCGGAGCACTGCTGGATCAGGAACCTGACTTCGCGCCACATGGGTTTCGCCCTCGCCAAACTCGACAAGGGCTCGCGCTGCATCAGCGTGCTGGACTGCAGCTGCCTCGAACCCGTTTCGGCCGTTCAGGGCGCCCGGCGCTACGCCTTCTGCGCCTCCGACCGGAGCGAACTCGGACTCTTCAAGAACTGCCGCTGCGACTATGACCGGCACAGCTTCGTGAACAACGGCGCCTCCCTGGGCCCGCATGTGTTCACCCAGTGCACGTCCACCAATGCCCAGTCGTCCATCGGCCCCCACAACAACTTCGCCACCGGAACGCTCTTCGACTGCATCACTTCCGACGGCGACATGGAGGTGCAGGATGCCGGCAACATGGGTACCGGCCACGGCTGGCGCGGCGCCAACACCGTTTTCTGGAACTGCGACAACGGCACGCACTCCCTGGTGGTGCAGAGTCTGTGGGCCTCGGCCAAGAACTACTCGGTGGGCAACATCTGCCGCAAACTGGCCAGCACCTCGCCTTACGAGAAGGACTACTACGGCAATCCCGTAACCGATTACTATGTACAGAAATACGGCTACGGCCCCGACGGAGAGAACCGTCCCGACGGGGAATGGTATCCCGAGCGCAAGTTCAAGACCAACGGCGGCACGCACGTTTCCCTTCCCCATCAGCCCGGCCTGAGCTGGTGGCCCGTCAACACCCTCGAAAGCTATTCCAACCCCCTGTCGCTCTACGAGTGCCAGTTGCAGGAACGGCATGCAAAGGGGATTTACCTCAACCTTCTGTAGACGCACGCGTATGAAAGAAAAGTATTTACTTCTCGCCGCGACGCTCCTGCTTGCAGGGGCCTGCGCCAAAACGGAAACGGCCGCTCCCGTCACCGAAACCCTCTATGCCCAGGCGGAAGGCACCGTGCGCGTGCACCTCACCGACGGCATCAACGCCGCCTGGAACGCCGGCGACAAGGTTTCGGTCTTCTATAACGGCGGCGAAAACGAGTGTTGGGAATATACGGGCAAGGACGGGGCTGCTTCGGGCCCCATCACCCACAACGGCAGCAGCGACCGCACGGGGAAAGGCGTTTTCACCGCCCTCTGGCCTTATGACGCCGATGCCGTCATGACGGGCGGCGAGCTTACCACCCGTATTCCTGCCACCCAGCCCTACGTGCCCGATTCGTACGGATGGGCCCTGCTCTGCTCCTCGACCGACGGGAAGACGCTCAACTTCAAATATGCCTGCGCCTTCCTCCGCATCCGGCTCGACGGCCTTGCTACGGTGCAACGCATCAGCCTTGCAGGCGGAGCCGGAGAGACGCTTTCCGGTGCGGTGACCCTCATTCCGGCAGCGGTGCGGCCCGCCACCACGTTTACCGGAGAGGGCGGCAAGACGCTCACGCTGGAAAAGGACGGCGGCGCCATGGCGCAACTCAGCGGAAAGGCCTGCGACTTCTTCATGGCGCTTCCCGCCGGCAGCTATCCGGAAGGCCTCGTGGTTACGGTTACCCTGGGCGACGGCAGTACGCGCAGCTTCACGCTCAGCGGCCCGCTTACGCTTGAAGCGGGTACGGTCGCGTACATGAGTGGTTTCCTCATGCAGACCGACGACATTGGCGTGGTATTCAATAAGAAAGATGCCGTCACCCCGTCGCTGCCCACCACTTCCCCCACCGAAGACAGGACCTACAGTTTCACTTCGGGCGGCGCGAGCTACCAGATCACCCTGCACGCCGGCACCACCGGCTCGAGCAACGGCTACCTGTTCTACAACAATTCCTGCCTGCTCCTCGGCCGTACCGGGGCCTGGATCAAACTGCCCGTACGGGCGGGTTATGCCCTCTTTGAAGTGGATTATGAGGCGGGCAGCACCTCGGGCCGTCCCTACATCACCGACAAAACCGACGGCAGCGGGGGCCTGCTCTCCAACCAGTGCTACTTCACCACGGCGGGACAGGTTTGCTCCATGCGCCTGAACGAACGGGAAGCGGGCAAGCAGTACTATTTCTGGGTGCACACCGGCAACGTGCTCATCCGCTCGCTCACGATGCGCTATCTCAAGACGGAGTAGCCGCTATTGGTAGCGCACCGTAATGCGGCGGGCGTGCAGGAGCGCTATTTGTAGCGGATGGTGATTCTTCTGGCGTGCAGATAATTGTTGGGCGACGTCATATACATATAATAGGTCTGGCCGGGTTCCGTCAGGAAGGCGAGCATGGTGTACTCTTCTCCCACCACGGTGGCGCCCACCTGCGTGGAAACCCGGTTCTCCCCCGCCGGATCGGCGCACAGGACCGGGTGCCCGGAAGTGGACCCCGCCACATAGGAGATGGAGTACAGGGTCTTGCCCTCCATGGGCGGAATAGAGATCCACGAGCCGCCGCGTCCCAGCTGGAAGTCCTTCACGCTGGAACCGCTGGGGGCGCCGATTCCCATCCCATAGCCTCCGGCATAGTACTCGGCGTGCATGGTAAAGGGATAATGAACGCCCTGGTGCGTAAAGTAGAAGGTATAGTCGGGATGGGCGTTGGTGTAGTTGGGAAGGGCCTTGAGCGTGTCGGTCGTGGCCAGGACGTCAAAGGGGTCGTTCCCATTGGAGAAATCGAGCACCAGGTCGATGGTTCCGGCCGCGTCGCCCGCCCAGGAAAGCACCGCCACATGGCCCGCCGCGACGGAGAACGGATCTTCCCAGATGACGGGCTTTTCGCTGCCGTTTGCAAAGCGGATGGTGGCGCGTACGCCGCTGCTGAACGTCATGGGCGGCACGCAGAACAGGAACTCCGACACTCCGTCCACAGCCACAGGTTCCGCCGCCGTGAGGTCGATGCTGGTGGCCGAAGCGCTCCCCAGCAGCGAGAGGACGGGGGTTTCGCCCGAAATGTCTATGACAGCCGGACCTGCGAGCACCTCCGAATTGCCGCCGCTGAGCGAAAGGCTTTCCACCTGGCCCGTGAGTTCCAGGCGCAGGGCAATCATGGCGCAGGCATACTTGAAGTGCAGCGAGGTCCCGCTCGTGACCGCCGTCATGAGGGCGGCGCCGCGGCCGAACGAATTCAGAACCAGTTCCTGCTCTGCAGGGACCTGGGTCAGCAGTGTATTGTCGCTGAGGCTGTTACCTGCCGAGTAGGGATAGAGCGCCACAATCCGGGAAGTGGTCTCCGTGCGGGCGCCGTGCGTATGGCAGAGGACATCGCCCTTAAAGAAGGGCTGGTACTGCCAGTTCTCGTTTTCCAGGCTCCGGTAAAAAACCGACACCTCGTCCCCCCCCTGCCATTTCGTGTGGCCGGATTCGTCCAGGCCCACCCGCAGGGCGGGGCGGTCGATAAAGAGCATATCCAGCGACGGAGTCTCCTCCGCCACCCGGGAGCAGCCTCCCAGGAGGCAAAGCGCCAAAAGGACTATAACAACAGACTCTCTTCTCATAGGGCAGCGCTCAGATAGATCCCTTGCGCATGCCGGTCTTCCAACTGGCTCAGGTAGAGCGACTCGGGATGGGTGAATGAATTAAGGGTCAGGCGCGGCCACCAGTCGCCGGGCGGGCTGGCCACGGGCAGCGAAACGTGCGTTCCGCCGGTAGATTCGATGGCGCGGGCTGGATACCAGGTGCCGTCGGGCCGGCTGAGGCCCCGCGAGTAATAATAGTCGTTCGCACTGTAGGAACGGCCCGGATGCTTGCGCCCGATGCAGCCCACGGCATAGTTGCAGCCCGATGTCCAGGGACTCTGGACGGCAAGGCCGTAGGAACCGGTGGCGGTGAAGTTCCAGAAAACCTGGCAGGTTCCCGCCCAGCCGTGGTTTCCGCCGGAATTGCCCCGGTCTATGACCTGGGCGCCGTAGTCGGTGGTCACGTTGTCGTAGAGCGTCCCCATGGCCCAGCCCATATGGGGCCCTCCCTCTGCGTGCGCCCGGGTGCAGGTCACATCGTAGAACACGTTGGGCCCGTAGGAACTGCTCGTCACGGTGCAGTGCCGGTCGTGGTCGCAGCTGGAGTGCTGCAGCAGGTTCTGGCAGGAATATTTGGTGAAATAGAAGGCGTACCGGCGCGAGCCGCGCACAATGGAGATGGGATCTTCCGAAGTGCAGTACTCGGCGGTGCAGAGGCGTGAACCCGGCCTGAAATAGACCATGGAAAGGCCGTGGTGGCGGCTGGTGACGTGCCGTACCCAGCAGTGTTCGGCCGGAGCGACGGCAACGGTGCTCCAGGCGTGGTCCTCGTCGTAGCAGTAGGTGCCGCCCGGATAAGACGGAGACAGGGAGGCCTTGGTGGTGGTGACAGACGGGTTGTAGCTGATGTCCACGGTGAGGTTCTCCACCCCGCTTTCCGTAATCCGGTCCCAAGTGCAGTGGGCCACGATACAACGGCTGTAGCGCCGGTCCAGGGACATTACCACGGGGGCGTCGAGTCCGATCCGGCTGCCCTCCACATAGGTGATGCGCCGCTCCTGATAGCTGTAGTAGTCGGCGGGATTCCACTGCGTGGTGGGGTGGATCTGGTCCAGATTTACGTCGATCTTGTCCATGCCTATGTCGCTGATCCACTGGTCTGTGGCGGGACGGATGAGCACCACCCGGTCGCCCGGGGCAAAGATCTTGGGATTGTCTACCCGCAGCCACAGGCGCCCCACCGGCACATAGTCCTCCGAGACGAAGGAGGCCGAGCTATAGTCTATGGATATGGCCGACGGCTTGGGATTGAACATCTTGAGGGTCGTGGACTGGTCGTTGATGTCGCCGGTGGTGGTATAGGACTCCTTGATGACCCGGTCTTCCATGCTGGTTCCCAGCCAGATGACGGGCCTGCGGCGCGTGCCGTCGGCAATGAGGACCGTGCCCGCCTCGCTCTCGCCGCGAAGCACCGTGTTGCTGTGGTCAATGAAGAGCACCTCGCCCACATGGTATTCGCCGTTGCGCAGGAGCAGCGCCCCGCCCCCGGCATTGGCCACCTCGTCCAGCGTGGCCTGGATAAAGGAGGTGGTATCGGGCGCCGTCCCGGCTGCCAGGGCCGCCGCCACATCGTCTACGCTGATGGTCCGCACCACCGGCAACGTGGGGATGGGGTCGTCGCCGTAGTGGTAGCCCACCCGGCTGAAGTCGGGGATGATGTCCACCGTGAGGGTGTCGGAGGGGTCTACATAATCGCGCACAGGGTCGTCGGAGCTGAACGGATCGCTCTCGTCCTGGAAGTAGAACATGCTGTCGCCGGACTCCTCGATGGTGATGACCGCGCCCGTGGCGCCCAGGTCATAGACCTTGTTGCGCAGGAAGGTGTAGGAGTCCGACGAGGACTTCTGTACCGAAGCCCCGGAAGCGTTGGCGTAGCTGAGCGTGATGCCGGAAGCGAAGGTTTGCGGGGTAAAGGGCACATAGTAGCTGCCCGGCTCAAAGGTATCCACGCCGTTGGGCCTCAGCTCCAGGCTTTCGGCCGGGCTGATCCAGGCCCTGAGCTCCAGGGTGGAGGGGTCGTAGACCGGATATCCGCTCACCGCTTCCGAAGCGTTGCCGCTGAGGATGATCCGGGCCACTCCCGCAACCCCCACGGTAATCCGGAGCAGGCAGACGGCGTTGCGCATGGCGGCCGCCCCGTCGGAGATGGTTCCAATGGACGTGGCGGCGTTGCTTGCCTCAGCCATCTGGGAATTGAGCGGAAGGTTGTCCTTCACCAGATAGAGCGGACTGTCCGCCTTGGTACGGATGCCCCCGTAGGTGGTGTTGTAAGCGGAACTTACCCGCGACGGACAGGAAATATAGAGAGGTTCGAAGCCCGCTTCCAGCGAGAAGGTAAAGCTGGCCCCCGTGCCGTCTATCGATGTGGGCGCCACATCGGTGAGCGCACCCCATTTGCCTGTGCCTGAGTTGTAGGAAATAATGGCCACCCGGTCGCTTTCCACCCAGCGGACGCTCCGCTGGTCGGGTCCCAGCACCGTTTTGAGCGGCTGCGCGCCGGCGCGGATCACGTAGGTCCTGGCGTCCCCGTCCGGCGTCTGCTCCTTGAGGGCGGTGCAGGCGCCCGCCGCGGCAAGCGCAATCAGGGTCAGTGCAAATAAGGAGCTGTGCTTCATGGTCATCTGATGTAATAATCGTTCTGATCCGCTTCGCTGATCATGGAATTGTACATGATTTCGCTGTACGGGAATGCGCAGAGGAGCGATTTACGCAACTCCTGCGGGTCCGTCGGGTACTGGAAATCGGGGTCGCCGTACAGGCGCGACGTATAGCCGTTCACCCTTCCGGTCTCGTCGTTGGCGGCATTGCTGTACTGCTGCATCTGATTACGCAGGAACCTGTTCTTGGGCGCCGCAATGTTGTCGGCCAGCCAACGGGCCCCCATGCGGTGGGTGTCGAAGAACTCGTGGCACTCGGCCGACATCTCGAACACCCGCTCCCAGAAGATACCGTCTATGAGACCCTGGACGGGATCCCAGGGGCCTTCATTGTCGTTGCGGCCGTTGATGGGCGTGGGGTTGGTGTCGAAGCGGTTCGCCGCCCATATGGGCTGCGTGGCCTCGGTCCCGTCGGGCTTGTGCCGCGCCCTCTGGTGGATAACCCCGATATAGGCGAAGGCCTTGTTCCAATACGCGTCACCCTTAGCCGTACACAGGTTGGCGCAGGCCTCAGCGGCGTTCAGGTACATCTCCGCGAAACGCAGGATATACATGTCGCACGACGCGCCGGCACCGTTGAATTTGGGATCGAGGTATTTCTTGTAGTAGGGTTCATACACCCGCGAAGTGGCGTAACGGATGCGGCTGTTGGTGGGATAGAGGTTGACCTTGGTGGGCGGATCGGTGTTGATCTTATAGTACGAGGTGTGCCAGATGGTCACGTCCAGACGCGGATCGGGGCTGGAGACGAAGATGTACTTGGCGCTGGAGCCCGAGCCCTTCTTACCGCCGTAAGCCTCGCACCAGATCTGGAACAGCCAGCGGTCGGGCCTCCAGATCCCGTAATTCACCGCAGCGTTGGCCACGTCGACCGTACCCTCGGGGTATTGCGGAAGGGAATAGGCGGCGAGGTTGTTGCCGGAAGACACATCGGGCCCGGCCGTGAGGCAGAAGATGCGCTCTCCCAACGCCCAGTCCTCGGGGTCGGTCCAGCGGAAAAGCTTGGCGTAGTTGGGCGCGAGGGTGTACGGACCATTCTCGATGACGTCTTCCGAATACGCGAGCGAAAGCCGGAACGCATCGCCGGCGGAAGACACGCCCACCGCGCTGAAGTCGGGTGTACGCAAGGCCGTATTCCAGAAGTTGTCGTCGGGATGGGCCAGGAGCGTTCCGATAGTAAGGTACACCTCGGAAAGCAGGGCCTTCGCAGCCCACTTGCAGCCGCGGCCCGTAGGAGCCTGGTCGGCGGAATAATCCTTCATGAGCAGAGCCGCGTTCTTGAGGTCCTCCACAATGAGGCGGTAGACTTCCCAGAAACTCACCCGCGGCGACAGTTCGCCCACGGAACTGACCGAGGAGGACATGTACACGGGCACGTCACCCCACTGCCGCACCAGATAGAAATAGCACAGGGCCCTTAAGAACAGGGCCTCCCCATGAATCTTTTCCTTGAAAGCCGTCTCCACGGGGCTGTCGGGGAGTTTTTCAAGGAGCCGGTTGCAACGGTTGATGCAGACGTAATACTGCTTGAATCCGGCATAGTTGTAGGAATTCCTGGCATACATGGTGAGGGCCAGGGCCCCGATCCAGCGCTCCTGGGAATCGGTCAGACGGGTGGTGGAATAACCCCAGTGTACCAGACCGGAGCTGTTGTGCAGGAACTCCATCTGGGTATTGGCCGGCATGTTGTTCCCACCCATGAGCGCGCCGATACATCCGTAGACGGCCGCCTCCAGGGCGTCTTCGCTGTCGTAGACCTCGTCCCCGTCCACGCGGGTCCGGCTCTTCTCGTCCAGGAAACCCGAGCAGGCTCCCACAACTACCGACATGAGTATGCAGATAAACAACTTTTTCATAAGCGCATAGATCAGAACGTGAACTTGATGTCGCCCTTGAAGGTCCTCGCGCCCGGGTACGAACCCATATCGGCGCCGATCCTCAGGATGGAACCGTAACTGTTGACATCGGGATCATAGCCGCTGTACCGGGTCCAGAACCAGACGTTGGAAGCCGTGACGCCGAGCGAAAGGCGTTTCAGAAAGCCCCCATTCTTCACGGGCACGTTGTAGGAAAGCGACAGGGTGGAAAGGCGGAGGTACGACCCGTCTTCTATGAAACGGTCGCTGGCCCAGCGAAGATCCGCTCCCTCCAGTCGTTTCAGCGCGGGATACTTCGCATCGGGCTTGTCGGCCGTCCAGGCCTCGTAGAAAGCGTCGCGGTAGTGGTTGTAGGACGTGGAGGCGACGTTGCTCTCCATCATGCTGTTCACATTATAGATGTCGTTTCCGTACGAACCCGTGAACGCGGCGCTGAAAGCGAGCCTGCGGTACGTCAGACTCAGGTTGAAGCCGTAGGTGAAATCGGGATTGGGGTTGCCGGCAACCACCCGGTCCAGATCAGAAATGTACCCGTCTCCGTTGGTATCTATATATTTGATGGAACCGGGCAGGCGCGGATCTCCGCTCTCGCCCAGGGGTATGCCGGACTCCCCTTCCTGCACAAGACCGTCTGTGGGCAGCACGTAGAAGCAGCCGATGGGCTCGCCTTCCACAAAGATGTTGATGTAGGTCTGCAGGACGGAACTCGACCCGATCGTGGACCCCGGGAAGTAAACCCGGTTCACCTTCTTACCGGAAGCGAGGTAGATGTCATCCCTTTCGCCCGCAGCGCCGATTTCCACCACCTGGTTTCGGTTGAAGGAGATATTGCCGCTCAGGGTGAGTTCCAGATTTTTGGTCTTGATCGGCGTGGTTTCCACCGAGAATTCCAGTCCCCTGTTCCGGATGGTGCCGATGTTGGCCCACATGGTGGAGAAGCCATAGGAGCCGGCGATGGTCTTGCTCTGCAGAAGGTCGTAAGTCATCTTGTCGTAGGCATCGACGGAGAAGGTGAAACGGCCCTTCCACAGGCCCAGGTCAAGACCCGCGTTCACCTGCTCGGTGGTCTCCCACTTCAGGTCGGGATTGGCGAGGTTGCCGGGGTACAGGCCCACATTCAGCGCGGCCGTGTTGCTGGCGCTATGGTCGGCGTAGGAGAGCCGGGAATAACCGGGAACGGTTTGGTAGTTGGAAAGGGCCTGGTTGCCCACGCACCCCCATCCCAGACGCAGTTTGGCCGAAGAGACGGCCCCGATCCGGAACCAGGGTTCCTGGCTCAGGCGCCACGCCGCTGCGAACGAGGGGAACCCGGCCCAGCGGTTGCGTCCGCTGAAACGGCTGGAGCCGTCGAAACGATAGGTGGCCGTGAGCACGTAGCGGTCGCGGTAGTTGTACACGCCGCGGGCCAGCCACGACATCAGCTGGTTGGCAGCCTCCGAGAACGAATAGGAGGCGTAGGGAGCCGTATTAATGGAATTGGTCTGTCCGAGCCGCTGCTCGATGAGCCAGCCCTGCTGGCCATAGGTGAAGGTAGAACCGCTCGAGAGGGTCATGCCGGCCGTTCCCGACAGGGCATGGAAGCGGCCGAATTTCTTGTTGAACTCGAACAGGTTGTCCATATTGAAGGACAGGCGGTCCACATGCGTCACCCCGGCCACCGATCCTTCGGCGCCCGTGTTGATGCGGTTCGATTTCCACTTCTTCTGCTCGGAAATCCGATAGTCGCCGCCGCCCTGTATCTTGAATGTGACCCAGGGAGCCAGTTTCACCCGCACGAAGGCATTGGGCGTAATGCGCAGTTCTTCCCTCCTGTTGTCAAAATCATTGAACCAGCGGTCCGGGCCGGACCTGAAACTCGTACCGCCGTCGTCGGCGTCTTCAGGATCTTCGTCGTCCGACTCGGACAGATAGCGGTAGGGCCTTGTCATGAGCATACTCCGCATCATGGAGGTGGCGGCGTTGAGCCGTCCGTAGGACGCCCCCTGGGTGAGGCGGGAGTCCACATAGGAAAGGCCGTAGTTCAGGCCCACGCTCACACGCTTGCCGATGGGCCTGCTCAGATTGAGGCGCATGGTGTAGTTCTCGAAGCCCGTGGTGCGCACGATGCCTTCGGACCGGGTATAGCCAAAGGAAAAGCGGACCGAGGTCTTCGCCGGTTTACCGGCAATGGAGAAGAAGTAGCGCTGGCTTATGCCGGTTTGAAGCACATAGTCCTGCCAGTCGATCGGTTCCACTTTCAGGCCATCATGGTTGGCCGGGTCGGTATAGATGGCGTTCAAAGCGCTCGTAGAACCCATGGCTTCCAGGTACTCCACATACTCGTCGAAGCTCATGACCGGCATCTTCTTATAGGCCCGGCTCACATCGATTCCGGCGTTGAAACTGATGGAGAGCTTGTCGCGGCTGGCCATCTTGGTGGTGATGAGCACCACGCCGTTGGCCCCCTGCGAGCCGTAGATGGCCGTGGCAGAGGCGTCCTTGAGAATCTCTATGTGTTGGATATCCTGCGGATTGATGCCCATGAGGCCGTTGGTGGCCTCGTCGGAGCCGCCGTTGTCGGTTCCCTTGGACATCACGGCCGTGGTGTTCGTCGTGTTCAGGATGACACCGTCCACCACGTAGAGCGGTTCACCGGAGCTGTTGAAGGTGGAAAGGCCCCGGATGCGGATGGAAACACCCCCGTCCGGCGCCGCGGTATTCGACACCACGTGCACGCCTGCGGCGCGTCCCTGCAGCAATTTGTCGAAGGAAGTACTCTGGGCCGCATCGTTCTCGTCGATCCGGATCGATGCCACCGAGCCCGTGAGGTCGCTGCGGCGCATGGAGCCATAGCCCACGACCACCACCTCCTCGAGCTGCTCCGCGTCGGGACGGAGCACGAAATCGAGGGTCGTACGGCTCCCCGCCTCAACGGTCTGGGCGACGAAGCCCATGCAGTTCACGTTGATGCGCGGATTCCTGACGGAAGCGGGAAGCGAGAGCCGGTAGCGGCCCGCCATATCGGTAACGGCGGCGTGCGCGGTGTTGCCTTCCAACATGACGACGGCGCCCGCGACGGGCTGTCCGCTGTCGTCACGGACAGTTCCGCTCACGGCGACCATCCCTTCCTGCGCAAAAAGCCCTGCGGGCAGCAGAAGGAGGACAGGCAGCAAAACGATATAGGTATAAATGAATCTTTTCATCGTTCTGTCCGTTTAAAAGTTGGCACGTATACCCAGGAACAGGGTCCTTACAAGGGGATAGGAACCGTAATCCACACCCTGCGAAAGGGCTCCCGTTCCGAAACAGTTCACATCGGGGTTCCACCCGCTGTAGGAGGTGAGCACCAGGAGGTTGCAGGCACCTGCCGTGACGCTGAGGTCCTTGACGAAGCGGATACGGCGCGACGGAACGGAATAACTCAGCCCGGCCCGGGCGAGTCGAACGAAATCGCCCCGCTCAACGTGGTTGGCGGTGAGTTCATAGGCGTCGTACACGCCGTCGCTGTCCGTGTCGGAATTGAACCCCCGGGCAAGCAGGCGGTCCATATTGGCAATGTCGAAGCCGAGAGACGCGTCGGCCAGCAGTTCCACGCTCATCCGGCCAAAGCGGAGAGTGGTCCCCAGGGCGGCGGTCTGCTTCGGCTGCGAGGTGCCGACCACGATCCTTTCTCCACTTGCGACATCGTAGCATACCAGCACGCCCGCCGGATACCCTTCCATGTGCCCGGTGACGGTAAGGCCGTCGCCCACCGTCCTGCCGAGTTCGTCGGCGACTGCAAGTTCGGTCACACGGTTCCGGTTGAAGGCCGCGTTCGCCCACACCCGCCACGCGAAATCGCGCTTCTGCAGGATGTCGGCGTCGAGGTTCAGTTCCAGGCCCCGGTTGGAGATGCGCCCGCTGTGGGTACGGACCTTTTCGCGGCCCGACTCGTACCAGAGGCCCAGGGTCGCCCCCTTCTTGCCGAAACAGTAGATACTGAATTCATCCTCGGTGTCCTTGTCGTACCACTGGGCGGAGAGCCTCAGTTTTCCGGAAAGCAGGGCCAGGTCGGCGCCGGCGTGCCATTCGCGGCTGCGCACCCGCTCGAATCCGTCGTGCAGGAACTCGGAGCCCGCTTCGGGAACATAGGGAACGGCCCCGCCGAAGTAATAGGCGCTCAATTCATAAGGCATGCTGTACTCCCGGCCCGACACGCCGTAACCGGCCTTGAGCCGGAGCGAAGACAGCGCACCGCCGGCACCGGGAAGAAGCCTGCCCAGATGGAACCAGGCGTCCGCACCGGGGAAAACCGACAGGGTGGAACCGTCGTATTTGGGGGTCACATCGGCGCGGCACACGGCCGACAGGCCGGCGAGCCCCTTATAGTCGTAAGAACCGCTCACATAAGCGCCCTTGCGATGATATTCCAGCATGAACTTGCGGGTCTGGGCACGGCTTCCCATAAGGGCAAGCCCGTAGGCGCGCTTCGACCCGGTAATGAAATCGTTGCCACAAAGATTGTCCGACTTGCGCACGTCGTTCAGCGCCTCCGCACCCAGTTTCACCACAACGTGATGGTCCGTACCGAAATAGCGGTTCCAGCCAAGTTCCGCCGAAAGATTGCTGTCGAAGGCGGTGGAACCCAGGAATCCGGCCGCGGCATTGACCGAAGCGCCGAAAGAGGTCTCGTTCCCGAACCAGAGGAAGCGTTTGCTGTTCACGAGGTGCAGGCCCAGATTGAGCCGGAAGTGCAGCGAGGTGAGGATGCGGAAATCCAGAAAGGCCGA
The DNA here is from genome assembly GCA_017453565.1 of Bacteroidales bacterium. GTDB lineage: Bacteria > Bacteroidota > Bacteroidia > Bacteroidales > UBA932 > Cryptobacteroides. The sequence goes on along the minus strand of JAFTEQ010000072.1, from coordinate 7,776 downwards.
GGTGAGCGTACGCACGTACTCCGAATCGTCGTCGACCCCTTCCTTCCAGCCGGCTACGCTGTCGCCGGGGAAACGGTCCGCGGAACGGGCCAGGATGGCCAGGGAGGGCTGTCCGAACATGGCGGTGCCGGAGGCGTGGGAACCCTTGTTATAATTAAGGAAAGCATTGAGCCCGAACTGGATGCGGGCGCTCTTCTGGCTGTAGAAGCCGGCTGCGACTCCGCCCGTAGTATCGCCCGTGCGGGGCGCGACCCCGTCTTCCTGCCGCAGGTAGCCCGAAAACTTGTACCCCGCGCCGGCCACTTCCCCGCTCACAGAAAGGTTGTGGTTGTGGAAGAACGCCGTCCGCCAGGGATCGCCCCCGGGAGACGGGACGCCCAGCCCGATGCCGGAGTCCCAACGCACGTTCGCGTCGCCCCTGCGGGGCTTTTTGGTGGTAATGATGACCACCCCGTTGGCTCCCTGGGCCCCATACAGGGCCGCAGCCGACAGGTCCTTCACCACCTCTATGCTTTCAATCTCGTATGGGGAGAGCGCTAGGCGGCTGAGCGGCGAGACATAGCCGGCCTCACCGTACTGCCAGAGGGCATCTTCGTCAGAAGAGAGGGGGGAATCGATGAGGGTCCCGTCCACGATCCAAAGGGGCCGGCTGTCGGCACGGAGCGTGTTCAGGCCCCGGACATACACGCCCTGCGTTCCGCCCGGCATCCCGTCCAGGGAGAAGACACGCACTCCGGCCACTTGCCCCTGAATCTGGGATGCAGCGGAGCTCTGGGCGGTCTTGAAGATTTCCAGGGAGTCGCGCACGAGGTCCTGTGCAGCACAAAGGGTCGCATAGAACAGGATACACGATGCCGATAAAAACAATCTTTTCATTTTACAGGTAAAGAAAACACCTTTGCAAGTTCATTCATCTGACCGTCCGACATTCCTTCAGGCTCGAAGCCCATCGCCTTGCCGCTGAGATAGATCTGGGCCGCCTTGTTAAGCACGTCCACCTGGTCAAAGGCCTCCAGGATATCGGTATCGACGGCAAAAACGCCGTGTTTTTCCCACAACACCACGTCGTAGCCGCGCGCAAGTGCGCTGCGCGTCGCAGCAGCCAGTTCCACGCTGCCGGGAAGCATGTACGGCACAACGCCCAGTCCACGCGGGCAGAAGGCACGGGTCTCCGGAATCATGGACCAGAGCATCCGGGTAAGTGCATCCTCTTCAAGCCAGCGCCGGCTGTGACTCAGCGCCACGAGCTCGATGGGATGGGTGTGCAGGGAAACCCGGCAGGGAGAGCCCTGGGCCAGCAGGTCGTCATGCACCGCCAGATGGGCGGGCAGTTCCGAGGTGGGCGCCACCGGGGCATCGGCCACCATCTCGTAGTGCGCGCCGTCGGGAAGGATCCTGATAATGGAACCATTTCCATGGGCGCGCGGGCGAGGTCGCGCATCCGGCGGCCGGTGCCCTTGCAGTAGAACCAGCAACCCGCGATATGCGGCAGCCTCTCCCCTATCTCACGGGCGGGTTCCAACGCGGGCAGGGCCCGCAGGGCGTCGTCAACGTATTCCGTAACGTTCACGGTGATGTTGCCGCCGTTGCGCTCGGCCCAGCCTTTCTGCCAGAGATAGCCCGCAACTTCCGCCACCTGTGCGATGGCGGCGGCGAGACCCGGCCTGCCTTCCAAAACGGATGCTTTCATAGATTAACGCTTGGAGGTTACCTCTTTTTCGTACTGTTCAATCACGGGGATGATCTCTTCGCCCACCGGCACGCCTTCGCGTACACAGAACTCATCCCATACCGCATTCCAAGGCAGGGTCTTGGCCATTTCGAGCAAGGCCAGGGACTCGAAGCCACGGCCGGCGTCCTCGTAGGCGCGGATCTTTGCAACCGGCGACAGAAGGGCCTGCAGCATCGATTTCTGGGCGCTGCGCGCACCAATCACATAGGCCCCAATTCGGTTGATGGCCCCGTCGAAGTAATCAAGACCGAAATGCACGCGCTTCACGGCGTCGGCATAGACGATCTCCTTCATGAGTTCGAGGGTGGCGTCGTCCATCAGGGTCACGTGGTCAGAGTCCCAGCGGACCGGACGGCTCACGTGGAGCATCAGCTCGGGCGAGAAGAGCAGCAGCGACGAAACCTTGTCGTACACGTTCTCGGTGGGATGGTAATGCCCGGTATCGAGCGTGGGGATAACCCCGTACTTGGCGCAGTAGGCAAAATAGAAGTCGCTCGAACCCACGGTGTAGCTTTCCAGGCCGATTCCGAAAAGCTTCGGCTCCAGGCAATCCTTCATGTGGGCATATTTCTTCTCCAGGATCTCGGCGAGCGACTGCATATAGATCTGCCTGTATTTGAGGCGGTTCACCGTGAAATCCTTGGCACCGTCATGAATCCAGATGTTGAGAATGCAGGGATCGTCCTGGCGGCGGCCCATCTCCTCGGCGATGGCGCGGCAGCGGCACGTATGGTCCACCCAGAACGAGCGGATGGCCGGGTCGGGCGAGGCAAGGGTGAGGTTGCCGCTGAGCGGGTGGGAGAATGAGGTGCTGTTGAAATCGAGTTTCATCCCGTTTTGCGCAGCCCACTGCATCCAACCCTCGAAATGACAGGGTTCCACTTCGTTGCGGTCCACTTTCTTTCCCCCGAATTCACCGTAGATCTCATGCAGGTTCAGACGGTGGGTGCCGCCCAGGAGCGACTTTACCTTGAGGATGTCGGCCCGGAGTTCCTCTATATTGCGGGCCTTGCCCGGATAGTTTCCGGTAGCCTGGATACCGCCGGTGAGTTCTCCCGCAGATTCGAAGCCCGTAACGTCGTCGGCCTGCCAGCAATGCAGGGAAAGATGGACGTCGAGCAGGTCACGCAGTGCCTTTTCGGTATCGACCCCCACGGCCGCATAACGCTCGCGGGCAATCTCGTATGCCTGATGAATGTTCTGTTCTTTCATACTGTGTTATTGATTTTTGGGTTTATATTCCTTGAGTTCCACACTCGCGCGCGACACGGCGCGCATTTCCTGCAGGTTCTTCAACTTCCCGGCTGCGCGCAGCTGCATGAGCGTGTTGCCCAGCGCCGTCCCCTCGGCGGGACCGCAGATGACGGGAAGACCGATGGCGTCGGCCGTATACTGCATCAGGTAGGGATTGAGCGACCCGCCGCCAATCACATGCAGGCAGGAAATGGGGTGCGGAGAGAACTCCTTGAGCCGCTCCAGGATCTCGGCATAGCGCCGCGCGAGGCTGCGGAAGATGCAGCGCACGTAGTCGGCGGCGCAGGCGGGTCCCGCCTCCTGCCGGTCGGAGAAGTAGGCATCGATGGCGGCCTTCATGGAATCGGGATGCGCGAACGATGGGTCGTCCGGGTTGAGCAGCCCGTCGAAAGCGCTCTTTTCGCACAGGGCCGACAGGGCCGCGATGTCGGAAGGAGCGTCGGACAACTCGCCGCGCACCTGTTCCAGCAGCCACAGGCCGCAGATGTTCTTGAGGAAGCGCGTGGTGCCGTCCACCCCGCCTTCATTGGTAAAGTTCCCGGAATAGCTCTCGGCCGTGATGACGGGCCGGGGCGATTCTATGCCCAGCAGCGACCAGGTACCGCAGGAAAGATAGGCATAGTCGGGGGTAGAAGCGGGCACAGCAGCCACGGCCGAAGCCGTGTCGTGACCAGCCACGGCCACCAGCTTCACCTTATCCAGACCGGTGGCGGCACGGACCTGCTCGGAAAGACGGCCCACCACGGTGCCGGGCTGCACCATTTTCCTGAAACGCCTGCGCCTCAGGCCCACGCTGCGGATCAGTTTCCTGTCGAGCTCGCCCGTATGGGGATTGAGCAGCTGGGACGTGGATGCCACGGTGTATTCGCATACCGCCTTGCCCGTGAGCATGTAGGTCAGGGCATCGGGGATGAACAGGATCTTGTCCGCGGCATCGAGGGCCGTGCATTTGCCGCGGCGTAGCGTATCCAGCTGGAAAATGGAATTGAAATCCATGAACTGGATGCCCGTGCGCTCATAGAGTTCGCGCTTGTCGTGCTTCTTGAAATAGCGCTCCTGCGCCCCCTCCGTGTGGCTGTCCCGGTAGCAATACGGGAGCGACAGCAGCTGGCCATCCTTCCCGAAAAACGCGAAATCGCAGCCCCAGGTATCCACGCCGATGGAGGAGAGCTCCACACCCTCTTTTGCGACCTGGCGCAGCGCCCCCAGCACCTCATGGTAAAGGGCGGGCAGGTCCCAGAACAGGTGACCGCCCATCGGGATCATCGGATTGGCAAAGCGGGAGACCTCCCGCATCGACACCTTTTCCCCGTCAAACGTAGAGAGGATAGTGCGTCCGCTGGTTGCTCCCAGGTCTATGGCAAGGCAGGTAAAGGCTTTCATGCATTGATTATTAGTTCGCTAATATACGCATTTTTTCATTTTTTTGCGTAACTTTACCATCATGAACGTAAACAAGGACCATGTAGAGCACTACAGCTCCCTGCGCAAGCATGTCGAATCCGTGTTCGGAAGGCCCATCCAGCGCAGTTCAGACTTCGACCGTCTCTCCGAGGACATCTATCGCAAGACAGGCGAACCCCTTTCCGTCAGTACGTTGAAGCGTTTCTGGGGATACATCCCCAGCCGGACGGTGTTAAGCCTCATTTCCCTGGATATCCTGTCCAGATATGCCGGAGCCGCCTCTTTTTCCGCTTTCTGCGCGGAGGATTCTTCCTTGTTCCTGCAGGAAGCCTGTCTCTCGGCCCGGGCCATTCCGGACGGAGCCCTGGTGGAAATCACCTGGGATCCGGGAAGAAAAGTCCTGCTGCGCCACCTGGGAGAAGGCGAAGATTTCGTCGTGGTCCGCTCCTGCCGGTCCAAACTTCGGGAAGGCGACCTCTTTTCCACCGCAGATTTCATCTTGAACAATCCCCTTTACATAGGCCGCATCCGCCGGGGCGAAGAACTCCTCCCGCCCTACGTCGCCGGTGTCACCGGAGGACTGACCGGTTGCCGGATCGCTTCCCAAAAGTAGTTTTTCAAAAGACATGGACCCTATTTCCGGTTATTTCGAGCCCCTCAGCGCCACCCCGGAAAAAGATACCTTCGAATGTATCTACCGCTCCGGAGGATGGTGCGAGATATGGCGGGGCATGCGGAACGGTGAATACCGCGTGTACAAATGCCTGAAAAAACAGTTTCACGACAACGCCCTTTACCAGGAGCTGCTCCGGAAGGAATTCGAGATCTGCCGGAATCTCTCCCATCCGGGCATCCGGCGCTGCTATGCCCTTACCGAACTGGAGGGAATCGGGTACTGCATCGAGATGGAATATGTGGAAGGTGAGACACTCGCCGACCTGCTGGACCGCGGACCGCTCAGTCCCGACCTGGCACGGATCATCACGGATGAGTTGCTGGACGCCGTAGCCTACCTGCACCGCAACAACATCCGGCACAACGACCTCAAGCCCTCCAACATCCTCCTTTCCCGCGACGGAGGCCACGTCAAACTGATTGACTTCGGACTGGCCGACACCGACTCCTGGGCAATCCTGAAAGCGAAAGGAGGAACCCCCAATTTTGCCCCACCCGAAGTGCAGGCCGCCCACGGCGGCGCAGGGAGCCAGGCCGGCGACATCTACGCCCTGGGGAAGATCCTCGACCTTCTCGGGGCTGCGCCACGACGGGTCGTTCGCCGCTGCTGCCGGACAAATCCCAGGGAAAGATGGAGCTACGTGGAGCAGATTCAGGAGGCCATGGACCGGAAGAGACGTTTCCCCTGGGCCATAATCATCGCCGCAGCCGCCATTCTCCTGCCCCTGTTCTGGTTCCACGGCCCAGTCACCACCTTCATCTCTTCGCTCATCCCCGTAAAGAACGCCCCCTGGACGGGCCTGTGCATCGAAGCGATTGAGGACGGGGAGATCAGTTTCCACAATGTCGCTTTCACCCGCATCCAGTATAGCTATGATTCCCAGCATTGGACGACTGCGGACACCCTGCTCACACTTAAAGTCAGACGGAGAGACTGTGTCTATTTTCGCGGAAAAAACAAGTCCTATGCCAGGCGGAACATGGAAAAAAGCCGGTACTCGCACTTCCATTTTTCCGCGCCCTGCTACGTGTATGGCAACATCATGAGCCTGATCGACTCTACGGCATTTGAGACCGAAGTTTCCCTGATTGACAGCCACAACTTTGCGCGGATGTTCGAAGGGGAGCAGCACCTTCGCTCCCACCCCGACAAGAAACTCCTCCTTCCGGCAAAGAACCTCACCATCGGCTGCTACCGCTGGATGTTCAAGGGCTGCACCGGCATCACCGAGGCGCCACAGCTCCCGGCAACGGAGCTCAAGGGGTACTGCTATCAAGGCATGTTCATGGACTGTAGTGCACTTCAAAAAGCCCCGGAGCTGCCGGCACTCAGGGTACCGCGATATGCTTTTGCGCTAATGTTTGATGGCTGCCACGGTTTGACAGAGGCCCCCGCCCTGCCGGCCCTCCAGGTAGGAGAAAGAAGCTACTTTATCATGTTCCGGAATTGCAGGAGCCTGACACAAGCACCCGCCTTGCCCGCAACCCGGCTCGACAAGGATTGCTACATGAACATGTTTGAATCGTGCCGGAGCATTACCGAGGCACCGGACCTGCCGGCGACGGAACTCGCCCCCGGATGCTATGCGTTCCTGTTCTCCCGCACCGGGATCAGGAAAGCCCCGGCCTTGCCCGCCAAGGTACTGGAAGAAGGATGTTACAAATACATGTTCTCCTACTGCGAGGACCTGATGGAAGCACCGGTCCTGCCTGCAGAGAAGTTGGAACCCATCTGTTACCTGGGCATGTTCCAGTACTGCAGCAAATTGGACCGGGTCACCATGCTTGCCACCGACATCTCGGCCTCCGAGTGCCTCTCCCACTGGCTCCTGGACGTCGCCCCTGAAGGCACGCTTACCTGCCGAAAAGGCCTCGACCTCCCCCGATGGACCACCAACGGCCTCCCCCACGGCTGGACGCTGGAAGAGCGATGAGATAAATACGCGCCCGGCAGACAAGCGGCCACACTCAAGTGACGCGCCCTATCCAGTTTTGGCCAGCTGTCCGGGGTGTCCACGTCCACGGGGCGTGGACAGTTTGTGGTGGCGTGGATAGTTGGACTACTTCAAAAGCTCGGCGGTCTTGAGCCAAAAGAAGAAGGCCTCCGGATTCTGGACTTTGAGTGGATTCAGACGGGATGAGAATGAGGCGGGGATGCGTGCTGCCGCCAGGGATTCCGCTTTTTCCGGATTGTACCGCTCCGGCTTGGCAATCTTGTTCAATGCACATGCGGCGGCGTAGGCGGCCTTGGAGGCATCGCGGACGGCGCCAATCATATTGTAGCGCTCACTGTGGATGAAGTTGCGGACACGGGTGATGCCGTCGGAATAGAATCGGAAGTCTTCTTCGTGTCCATAGCCGTTGGTGCTGATGCACAGGGCGGTGGCGATGGTGTCCTCGGCGACTGAACGTATATCCAGCCCTTCCATCCTACGATATTCCATTTCGAGAGCGCCCAGCCGGCGGTATGTTTCACCGGTCCAGGTAAGGTCTTCTGTAGCGTCCAGGAGCGAAGCGATGTCGTACATCTGCTTCATAATCTCCATGGAGCAGTTGCGTGTTCCTTTGTAGAAAGGGATGCCGGTGGTGTGCGGAGCGAAGGCGGTGAGTTTGTCGCCCAGAAGGTCGGCCTTGCAAGGGACTTTCACCAGTACGTCGGGGCCTTCCGTCAGGAGGAAGGGGCTCTTGATGGGAAGGGATTCTACGGCGTG
>JAFTEQ010000071.1 GCA_017453565.1 Bacteroidales bacterium | reverse complement strand
CTCTACAGCCAGGCCTACTTCGACTACGACTCCAAGAAGTCCGGCGGCTACACCTGCAGCCACCTGCGTTTCGGCAAGGAGCCCATCCGCGCCCCGTATCTGGTGTCCACGCCCGACTTCGTGGCCTGCCACGTGCCTTCCTATCTGGAGAAGTACGACGTCCTGAAGGGCATCAAGGAAGGCGGCAGCCTGCTGCTCAACTCGCTCTGGGACGAGAAAGAGACCCTCGAGCGCATCCCCGACCACGCCAAGGCCGTGATCGGGCGCAAGCACATCAAGCTCTACATCATCAACGCCACCAAGATCGCAGCCGAGATCGGCCTGGGCGGCAGGACCAACACCATCCTGCAGAGCGCCTTCTTCCGCATCACCGGCATCATCCCCGCCGAGGACGCCGTCAAGTACATGAAGGACGCCGCCCTGAAGAGCTACGGCAAGAAGGGTGAGAACGTGGTGAACATGAACTACGCGGCCATCGACCGGGGCGGAGAGTTCATCGAGGTCAAGGTGCCCGCCAGCTGGGAGAAGATCAACGCCAAGTTCACCAACCCCAACGCCGCCCGCCTCGCCACCCCGTTCGTGAAGGAGATTGCCGACGTGGTGAACGCCCAGTGCGGCGACTCGCTCCCGGTGAGCGCCTTCCTCCCCTGGCAGGACGGCACCATGCCCGCCGGCACCGCGGCCTACGAGAAACGCGGCGTGGCCGTGAACGTGCCCGTGTGGGACGCCGAGAAGTGTATCCAGTGCAACACCTGCGCCTTCGTCTGCCCGCACGCCGCCATCCGTCCGTTCCTCCTCACGGAAGACGAGGCCAAGGCCGCGCCCGTTTCGCTCAAGCGCGCCGACGGCAAGGCCAACCTCAAGGATTACAAGTACGCCCTCGCCGTTTCGGTCGACGACTGCACCGGCTGCGGCAACTGCGTCGACGTGTGTCTCGCCAAGGAGAAAGCCCTCAGCATGGCTTCCTTCCAGGACAACAAGGCCGAACAGGCCAACTTCGACTATCTGAACGCCAAGGTGGGCTACAAGACCCCGTCCGATCCCAAGTCGAACATGAAGGCCGCCCAGTTCGCCCAGCCGCTCTTCGAGTTCTCGGGTGCCTGCGCCGGCTGCGGCGAGACCCCGTACATCAAGAACATCACCCAGCTCTTCGGTGACCACATGATGATTGCGAACGCCACGGGCTGCTCCTCCATCTACGGAGCCTCCTTCCCGGCCTCGCCGTATTGCACCAACGCAGCGGGCCACGGTCCGGCCTGGCAGAACTCCCTCTTCGAGGACTTCTGCGAGTTCGGTCTCGGCATGCGCCTGGGTTCCGACCGCATCCGCGAGACCGTCGCGGCCTGGATGCAGAAGGGCACCGAGTGTGAAAAATGCTCGCCCGAAATGAAGGAACTCTATCAGAAGTGGCTCGATAACCGGAACGACTACGCCGTCACCCGTGAGGTGGCCGACAAGCTCGTCCCGCTCATGGAGGCCTGCGGATGCGAGGTGAGCAAGCACCTCCTCGCCCTCAAGCACTTCATCCCCAGCCGCAGCCAGTGGATCTTCGGCGGTGACGGTGCCTCTTACGACATCGGTTACGGCGGACTCGATCACGTGCTTGCGAGCGGTGAGAACGTGAACATCCTGGTGCTCGACACCGAGGTGTACTCCAACACGGGCGGACAGTCGTCCAAGGCTACCCCGGCCGGCGCCATCGCCAAGTTCGCTGCCTCGGGCAAGAAGATCCGCAAGAAGGATCTCGGCATGATGGCCATCAGCTACGGCTATGTCTACGTGGCCCAGGTGGCCATGGGTGCCAGCCCCGTGCAGTACATGAACGCCATCAAGGAAGCCGAAGCTTACGACGGGCCGTCCCTCATCATCGCCTACGCACCGTGTATCAACCACGGTCTGAAGGCCGGCATGGGCCTGAGCCAGAAAGAGGAAAAGCTGGCCGTCGATTGCGGCTACTGGCATCTCTACCGCTACAACCCCATGCTCGAAGGCACGGACAAGAATCCGTTCTCGCTTGACAGCAAGGAACCCGACTGGAGCAAGTTCCAGGACTTCCTGAAGGGAGAAGTGCGTTTCGCCTCGCTCTCCAAACTCTATCCGGAACGCGCCGGAGAACTCCTCCAGAAGACCGAGGAATTCGCCCGCATCCGGCTCGAGAGCTACAAACGTCTCGCAGGTAAGTAGTATTCTTTTTCAGAAGGGCTGGCGCATCACATCTGCACCAGCCCCTCTGTTTTTAACCACATAAGTAATTATGAAGCACACCATCATTCTGTTTTCTGCAGCGCTCGCCCTGTTCCTTTCCGCCTCGCAGGTCCAGGCGCGCGAAGACCGTACTATCGTCCAGAACCAACTGGCAGCCATTCAAGACAAAGCAGCTGTCTTCCAGCCCGGCGGCGCTTGGTTCCCCTTCCCCGCCTACACAGACCGCGAGGGTTGGGACAAACTCCTTGGAAGCCATAAGGAAGCTTTCATCAAGACGGGCGAGAAATACCTCCAGAGACCCTGGGCCTTTATCGCCGCCCACGAATTCCTGGAGTTCGAAAAGGACGGAGACCGCAAGCACATCAAGGAAGACAACAACAACAAGGCAGCCATGGGCGCGCTCATGATGGCCGAACTGGCCGAGGGCAAAGGGCGCTTCCTCTCCCACCTCGCCGACGGCCTGTACTACTATGCCGAGCGGGCAACCTGGTCGTATGCCGTGCACACCGGCCGGCAGAACAGCGGCCGGTATCTGCCCGACCCCGACGAGCGCATCATCTCCCTGGGAAGCGCCAATACCGCAGGATATGTGGCTACGGCCCTCTATTTCTTCAAGGACGAGTTTGACAAGATGGACCCCAATATTTCTCAGGCTATCCTTTATGCACTCGACGAGAATATCTTCAAGCCATACCTGGACGACAACAAGATTCCCAACCAGTTCTGGCTGGGCTTCAACCGCAAGGACGGCGGCCACGTTAGGAACTGGACCACGCACTGCACCACCCTCGTCATGCAGGCCTTCCTGCTTTGTCAGCCCAACCAGGAGACCCTCCTCAAGGCCATTCAGCGCAGCGCTTTCTCCATTGACCAGTACCTCGACGACAACAACCTGGACGGCTGCTGCGACGAGGGTCCCTCCTATTGGGACATGGCCGGAGGCAAACTCTACGACTACGCCCGCATGATGTACGACGCCTCCGGCGGCCGCATCGACATTTTCGGCGACGACCAGTTCCGCCGTATCGGCGAATACAAGGTCAAGACCTACATCGGTGACGGCTGGGTACTCCCCTTTGCCGATGGCGGCGCCCGCGCTGCGGGCAGCGATCCCCTGATTTTCCGCTATGGACTCGACGCAGGCAGCAAGGAACTGGAGAATTTTGGCCTTTACCTGGCAGCCGACCCCAAAAGGAAACGCTTCAAAGAAAGCATCGCCTCCACCGGTCAGCCCATCCGCGTCCTCTATACCCTGCTGTACGAGCAGCGTATGCGCGAAGCCGAGCAGGCGGCCCTGCAAGCTGCCGGCGGCGACTTTGACAAGATGCGCGACGGGCTTCTCCATACCACTTCCGAGTATTACTCCGAAACCGAAGTGGCCACGCTGCGCAACAAAGCCGGCTGGTTCCTTGGCGTCAAGGGAGGCAACAACGGCGAAAGCCACAACCATAACGACGTAGGCTCCGGTATTCTCTTTGTGGACAACTGTCCCGTCATCATCGATGCCGGCGTAATGACCTACAGGAAAGAGACCTTCAGCAGCCAGCGCTACACCCTTTGGTGCATGCGTTCCGACTGGCACAACACCCCCACCATCAACGGTGTGGTCCAGAGTCCCGGCAGGGAATTCACGGCCAAGGGAAGCAGCTGCAGTCTCAAAGACAACCGTTTCAGTACCGACATCGCCGGTGCTTACCCGGAAGAGGCGGCCTGCATCAGCTGGCAGCGCAGTTACACACTGGGCGAGGATTCCGCTACCATCACCGACCGCTACCGCCTCAAGGAACGCAAAGCTGCCGACGAGGTGAACTTCCTCTGCCAGGGAAAACCCGTCGTGGAAGACGGGAATGTGGTCATTGAAGTGTGCAGCTTCGACGGCAAGCGCACGCACCGGATTGCAGTTAGTTATCCCAATGCGCTCACCCCGCAGGTAGATGAGAAGGAGATGGACGATCCTCGCTTCTCCAACATCTGGGGCGAGAAACTCTACCGGCTCCGCTTCGTCTCCTCCGAAAAAGCTCCGTTGAGCGGTTCTTACACGTTTACTTTTAAGGAGATCTAGTATGAAACCACTTCGCTTTTTCGCTATTCTCGTCCTTTCGCTCATTCTGGGCTTCAGCCTGCAGGCGCGCGAAGCCCGGCACATTTTCGAGAAGGCCTACGACGCCATTCCCGACAAGGCTTCCGTCTTCAAACCCGGCGGGGAATGGTTCCCCTATCCGGCCTACGAAGACCGCGCCGCCTGGGACAAACTCACCGGCGCCCGCAAGAAAAAACTCATCGCCCAGGCCGAGAAATGGCTCGACAAGGACATCCCCATGACCCTGGCAAGCCAGTACCTCATCACCGAGAAGACGGCCACCCGCAAATATACCTACGGCGTTGAGAACGTGCTCCGGAATATGACCATCAACCTTGCCGTGGGCGAGCTCGTCGAAGGAAAGGGAAGGTTCCTTCCCAAACTCATCGACGTGCTGTACTACCAGGCCGAACGCGCCACCTGGTCGTATCACGTGCACACCAGCAGGCAGAGCAACCACCGGGCCCTGCCCCGCCCGCAGGAACGCGTCATCTCCCTGGGAAGCGCCCACACGGGCGAGGTCATCGCCCTGGCCTGGCACTTCTTCCACAAGAAGTTCGACGAGATCGATCCCAGCATCTCCAAGACCATCTGGAATTCCATCGACAGGAACATCCTCTCCTCGTTCCTCGACGAGAGCCTCTCCGTTCAGAACTGGTGGATCAAACCGCCCCGCGCTTCCATCACCAACAACCAGATGACCTACACCAACAAGTTCGTCCTCATGGCCTTCCTGCTCTGCGAGAAGGATCCCGACCGGCTGCTGCAGGCCATCAAGAAGTCCGTGGCCGTGCACGACCGCTATATGGACTTTGTGGAACTGGACGGCGGCTGCGAGGAAGGTCCCGGCTACTGGGATATGGCGGCCGGCAAGGTCTACGACTACACGCGTATGCTCTACGACGCCTCGGGCGGCCGCATCAATCTTTTCGGCGACGAACAGATTCGCCGCCAGTGCGAGTTCTACCCCGCCATCTATGCCGGCGGCGGAATGGTCGCCAACTTCGGCGACGGCGGCGCCTTCCGCAAGAACGATCCCTTCATGCTCTTCCGTATGGGTATCGACTGCAAGTGCCCGGCCTGCATCGACTACGCGCTCACCTGTTTCGCCAACACGGGCACGGGCAAATTCTCCCACTCGCTCAGCATCGGGGAGTTCTACCGCACGCTGGAAGCCCTGCGCTACGATCCCGTGCTCCTGCGCACCGAGAAGAAGGCCCTGGCCGATGCCGGCGGTGATATGCAGAAGATGCTCGAGAACATCCACGCCAAGGCCAAGTCGACCTGCTATCCACAGACCGATATCACGGTCCTGCGCAACGCATCCAACTGGTTCGTCTGCGCCAAGGGTGCGCACAACGGCCAGAGCCACAACCACAACGACGCCGGTTCCTGCGTGTTCTACCTCGACTGCTGCCCCATCCTGGTGGATGCCGGCGCGCCCACCTACGGCAAGAGCAACTCCGGCGCCAACCGCTACAAATTCTGGCCGCAGCGCTCCGACTGGCACAACCTGCCCGACATCAACGGCCAGCTGGAACAGTTCGGCGCCCAGTATGCCACGCGCGGCAGCCACTTCGACGAGGCGCGTAACAGCTTCTCCACCGACATCTCGCAGGTCTATGCGCCCGATGCCAAGTGCGAACGCTGGATCCGCGACTACGAGTTGCAGGACAGCCGCCTCATCATCAGCGACACCTATGAACTCACGGAGCGCGTAGCTCCCGACGTGATGAATTTCCTCGTCACCGGCGACGTGTTCCTGCCCGGCGAAAAAGTGGCGGGCTACAAGGTCAAGAAGGGCGAAGCCGTGATTGCCGTCCCGGGCAACGACAAATCGACGTACCGCGAGCGCGTGCTCGTGAAAGCCTCCAAGGGCCTCACCCCCTCGGTGGTGCAGAACGACCTCAAGAACCTCGAGGGCGTGGTGGATCCCCGTTTCTCCGGTCCCTGGAAGAACGGACTCCGCTCGCTTCGCTTCACCTCCGCTGAAAACGCCCCGCTCAAGGGCCGCTACAGCATTGTCTTTACCCGCATGAAATAGCATCAAACCATGAATAAACCAATCATCCTTTCCTGTCTTGTCGCAGCGATGCTGCTGCAGGCAAGCGTCCTCCAGGCCCGGGAACCCCGGCATCTCTTCTGGGACGCCTACAACGAGCTTCCGGACAAGGCCTCCGTCATCAAACCCGGCGGAGAATGGTTCCCCTACCCTGCCTACGAAGACCGTGAGGGCTGGGAGAAACTCACCAAATTCAGCAAGAAAAACTATATCGCCGCAGGTGAAAAAGCCCTCAAGAAAGACTGGCCCATGACCCTTGCGAGCCAGTATATCGAGACCGAGAAGACCGGCACCCGCAAGTATACGCGCGGCGTGGACAACTCGGCCCGCGCCATGTTGGCCACCCTCACCCTGGCCGAACTCGCCGAAGGCAAGGGCCGCTTCATTCCCAAGCTGATTGACGGCCTCTACTGGTATGCCGAGAAGGCCACCTGGTCGTACCACGTACACACCAAGAGCCAGCCCAGCCGGCGCGGCGTTCCCGATCCGCAATACCGTGTCATTTCCTTGGGCAGCGCCCACACGGGCCAGACCATAGCCGTTGCCTGGCATTTCTTCCACAAGGAGTTCGACAAGTACGACCCCAGCATTTCCAAGACCATCCTGCGCTCGCTCGACCGCAACATCTTCGAGCCCTTCCTCAATCCCGCTAAGGAAAAATACCAGTCGTGGCTCGGCTTCAACGGCAACCGGGTCAACAACTGGAACACCTACTGCAACACCTTTGTGCTCAGCGCCTTCCTGCTCTGCGAACAGGATCCGGACCGGCTTCTGAAGGGCGTGGAACGCTCGCTTCGCTCGGTCGACAACTACCTCAACAGCGTTAACCTCGACGGCGCCTGCGACGAGGGCCCCAGCTACTGGAGCATGGCAGGCGGCAAAGTCTACGACTATACCCGTATGCTTTGCGATGCCACGGGCGGAGCCATCAACCTCTTCGGTGACGACCAGATCCGGCGCCTCTGCGAGTACATCGCCAAAATCTACATCGGCGACGGCTGGGTCATCAATTTCGGAGACGGAGGCCCGCGCACCGCGGGTGATGCACTGCTCACCTGGCGCATGGGTGAAGACCTCGACAGCCAGGAACTCCGCGACTACGCGATTGCCGCCTCGGCAAAGCCGGCCACCAAGAGTTTCTCGGCGCCCCGTCCCAGCAGTGCCGGCGAGATGTACCGCACCCTGGAAGCGCTCCGCTATGCACCCGGCTTCGTTGTAGCGCAACGCGCAGCCCTCGCCGATGCCGACGGCGATATGGACAAGATGCTCTCCGACATCCGCAAGAAGGCCACTTCCGAATGGTATCCTGACACCCAGGTGGCCGTACTGCGCACCCGCACCGGCTGGTTCCTGGGCGCCAAGGGCGGGCACAACGCCGAAAGCCACAATCACAATGACGTGGGCTCCTGCGTCTTTTTCATCGACGCCTGCCCCGTGTTCGTAGACCCCGGCAACCTCGACTACGGCAAATACACCTTCAGTTCACGCCGCTATGAAATCTGGTGCAACCGTTCCGACTGGCACAACACGCCCAGCATCAACGGCACGGTTCAGCATGCGGGCCGCGACTTCGCCGCGCAGCACTGCCAGTGCGACACCGATGCCGGCACCTTCTCGCTCGACCTCTGCAAGGTCTACGACAAAGACGCCCAGTGCAACGGCTGGACCCGCACCTACGCCCTTTCCGACAAACAGTTCACCATCACCGACCAGTTCGACCTGCAGGCGCGAAAAGCCGCCGACGTGCTCAATTTCTCCACACCCGGCACCGTGTACCTCCCCGGACAGAAAGCCGGCCGCTACAAGGTCAAGAAGGGTGAAGTCGTGATCGACGTGCGCAGTTTCGACGGCAATCACGAATTCAAGGTTAAGATCAGCTACCCCAAGGACCTTCTGACCGCTTCGGTAGTGGCGAACGATTTCAAGGACCTCGAAGGAAAGTTGGACGACAAGATGGCCAAGAGATGGTCCAACAGCCTCAGCGGCATCCGCTTCACCTCTTCCGACAATGCGCCCCTGCAGGGCAGTTACAGCCTCAACATCACCCTCATGAAATAGGTATGAAAAAGATACTTCTGCTTTCCGCCCTCACGCTGCTGCTCGGTGCAAGCGCCCTGCAGGCACGCGAAGACCGGCATTTGTTCAAGAACGCCTACGACGCCATCCCTGACAAGGCCAGCGTGTTCCGTCCGGGCGGCGACTGGTTCCCCTATCCCGCCTATGAAGACCGCGCAGCCTGGGAGCAGCTTACCGCCCCCTTCCGCGACCAAATCATCAAACGCGGCGAAAAGGCGCTGAAACACCAATGGAAGATTATCCGTGCGACCACCTTCCTTGAGTACGAGCAGACCAAGAACCGCAAACTCATGGCCGACGACCTGGCCAACCGCCAGGCGCTGGGCGACCTCACGCTTGCGGAGCTCGCCGAGGGCAAGGGCCGATTCGTACAGCATCTGGTCGACGGCCTCTTCTATTCGGCCGAACGCACGAGCTGGTCGCACCCCCAGCACACCCGGAATCAGGACAGCCACAGGACCCTGCCCGATCCCAGCCAGCGGCTCATCTCGCTGCTCAGCGCCAGCTACGGCGCCCAGGTGGCCATCAGCCTGCATCTGCTGAAAGGAGCCTTTGACAAGATCGACCCCTCCATTAGCAGCACCATCCTCTATGCGCTCAACGCCAACATCTTCTCGCCCTACCTCAACTCGGCCTGCGACAAGAACCCCGGCTGGCTGGGCTTCCGGAAGGATGAGGGCCAAATCGTAAACAACTGGAACACCTATTGCAACACGCACGTGCTGCTGGCCTTCCTGCTTTGCGAACCCGATCCCGATCGCCTGCTGGCTGCCATTGCCAAGGCTACCGACTCTGTCGACAAATACATGGACTACGTCTCGCTCGACGGGGCCTGCGAAGAAGGTCCCTCCTACTGGAACATGGCGGGCGGAAAGGTCTACGAGTTCGCCCACATCCTCCGCGATGCCTCGGGCGGCCGGATCGACGTGATGGACGACGAGCAGATCCGCCGCATGGGCGAGTTCAAGTCGAAGACCTACATCGGTGACGGCTGGGTGATCGACTTTGCCGACGGGGAACCCCGTGCCGCAGGCGATCCGCCCCTGCTCTGGCGCTTCGGCCACGAGACCGGAAGCCGCGAACTCGCCGACCTGGGCCTCTATCTGCTGGCCGGAAAGGACGCCTTCAAACTGCCCGACGCTGAAGCGGGCCGTGAGGGCAACATGCTCTACCGCGGCCTGGAAACCATGCGCTACTACAACGACATGGTCGCCGATGAAAAACAGGCCGTCGAGGCCGCCGGAGGCGATTTTGCGCAGCTGCGAAAGAACCTGCGCAAGAGCGCCACGTCGGTCTTCTACGAAGGCACGGAAGTGGCTGCGCTCCGCAACAGCGCAGGCTGGTTCCTGGGCGTAAAGGGCGGTCATAACAGCGAAAGCCACAACCACAACGACGTGGGCTCCGGCATCTTCTTCATCGACGACTGTCCGGTACTTATCGACGCCGGAGTGGGCACGTACATCAAGGAGACTTTCGGTCCCATGCGCTACACCCTCTGGTACATGCAGTCCGATTGGCACAACGCCCCCGGCATCAACGGATTCTCCCAAAAAGACGGCAGGGCGTTCCATGCCTCCGGAACCAAGTGTGACCTCAAGGCACGCAGTTTCAGCACCGACGTAGCGGCCGCCTACCCGGCCGACGCCGCCTGCAAGAGCTGGAACCGGACCTGGACCCTGGGCGAGGACAAGATGACCCTCGTGGACCGCTACCGCCTCACGGAGCGGAAGGGCGCCGACGCGGAACGGTTCCTTACCAACGGGCAGGCGTTCCTCCCCGGACAAGATGCCGCCGGATACACGGTGAAGGACGGTGAGGTGGTACTCATCTGCAAGAGTTTCGACGGGCAGCGGAGCGTGCGCGTACGCATCGCCTATCCCGCTGCGCTCAAGCCCGAAGCGGAAATCATGGAGATCACCGACGCCCGGCTCAAGAGGAACTGGGGCAGCACGGTCTGCCGTGTCAGCTTCGTGTCTTCCGACAAGGCCCCCCTGCAGGGCAGCTATGCCTTCAGCTTCAGTCTGATCCCATAGCGTATGAAGCGAATCCTGCTTTTTGCCGCGTTCACACTGCTGCTGGGCGCGGAGGTCCTGCAGGCCCGCGAAGACCGGCATCTCTTCAGGAACGCCTACGACGCCATTCCCAACAAGGCGGCGGTGTTCCGTCCGGGCGGTGCCTGGTTCCCCTACCCCGCCTATGAAGACCGCGCGGCCTGGGAGCAGCTTACCGCCCCCTTCCGCGAAGAACTCATAGCGCAGGGAGAGAAGGCCCTGGGGCACAAGTGGAAGATGGTCCCCGCCTCCGCCTATCTGGAATATGAAAAGACGGGCGACCGGGATATCGTCATCGAGTACGATTATGTGAACCGCGATGCGCTCCGGGACCTGCTCCTGGCGGAACTCGCCGAAGGAAAGGGCCGCTTTGTGATGCAGCTCGTGGACGGACTCTTCTACACCTGTGAGCGGGCCACCTGGTCGCATATGCAACACACCCGGAATCAGGATTCGCACCGCACGCTGCCCGATCCCGACCAGCGCGTCATTTCGCTGCTCAGCGCCAACATGGCGGCGCAGGTAGCCGTTACCTGGCATTTCCTGCACGGGGCCTTCGACAAACTCGACCCCTCCATCAGCAGCACCGTCCTCCACGCGCTCGACGCCAACATCTTCTCGCCCTACCTCGATCCCGCCCGTGACAAAAACCACGGCTGGCTGGGCTTCAAGGGCAAAAAGGTAAACAACTGGAACACCTACTGCAACACACACGTGCTGCTGGCCTTCCTGCTTTGCGAACCCGGTCCGGAGCGGCTCCTCGCAGCCCTTGCCAAGGCGACCGACTCCGTCGACAAGTATATGGACAGCGTCTCGCTCGACGGTGCCTGCGACGAAGGACCCTCCTACTGGAACATGGCGGGCGGCAAGGTCTACGAGTTCGCCCACATCCTCCGCGACGCCTCGGGCGGCCGGCTCGACCTGCTCCGTGACGGACAGATCCGCCGGATGGGCGAATTCAAATCGCAGACCTACATTGGCGACGGCTGGGTGCTCGACTTTGCCGACGGGGAGCCCCGCGACCCGGGTGACCCGTTCCACATCTGGCGCTTCGGGCGCGAAACCGGCAGCCGCCAGATGATGGACATGGCGCTCAACCTCCTGGCTCAGCCAGAAACCGGCACTTTCAGCAAGCCTTCCTTCATCATCAGCGAAGAGCAACGGAAATACCGTTTCGGAGAAGTCAACGACCTCTATCGCTTCATGGAGAACCTGCGCTGCTACAACGACATGGTCGCCGACGAAAAACAGGCCGTCGAGACCGCCGGAGGCGATTTCGGGCAGCTGCGCCAGAACCTGCGCAAGAGCGCCACATCGGTCTTCTACGAAGGCACGGAAGTAGCTGCGCTCCGCAACGGCGCAGGCTGGTTCCTGGGCGTGAAAGGCGGCAACAACGGCGAGAGCCACAACCACAATGACGTGGGCTCCGGCGTGCTCTATATCGACGACTGCCCGGTGCTCATCGACGCCGGCGTGGGCACATACGCCAAAGCCACTTTCGGTCCCGATCGCTACACCCTCTGGTACATGCAGTCCGACTGGCACAACGCCCCAGGTATCAACGGATTCTCCCAAAAGGATGGGAGGGAGTTCCATGCCTCCGGCACCAGCTGTGACCTCAACAAACGCAGTTTCAGCACCGACCTGGCGGCCGCCTATCCCGATGGCGCCGCCTGCAAGAGCTGGAACCGGACCTGGACCTTGGGTGAGGACAAGATGACCCTCGTGGACCGCTTCCGCCTCACGGAGCGGAAGGGCGCCGACGCGGAACGGTTCCTCACCCGCGGGCAGGCCTTCCTGCCCGGGCAGGATGCCGCCGGATACAAGGTGCCGGACGGTGAGGTAGTGCTCCTCTGCAAGAGTTTCGACGGGCAGCGGAGCGTTCGCATACGCATCGCCTATCCCGCCACACTCAAGGCCAAGGCCGAAACCCTGGAGCTCACCGATGCCCGGCTTAAACGAAGCTGGGGCAGCACGGTCTGCCGAGTCAGTTTCGTCTCGGGCGAAACTGCGCCGCTTTCAGGCTCCTACGCCTTCACGCTGAGCCGCTTTTAATCTTCCTTAGGAGCAGGTAATTCTATATGGATATCACCGGCGGAGGTCCAGACAAGGGCCTCCGCTCCGTTTTCAAGCGGCAAACGGACCGGCTCGACGGGCGCCTCGAAAGGCAGGAGCGGGTCGGGATGAAAGGCGCGCTGCGCCACGTGGTACCAATGAAGGATCTGTCGGGCATAACCCAGAAAACGGGTTCCGGCCTCGGTGAGCGTCACGGCATTCCGGTTCCGTTCGAGCAAACGCACACCCAGCACCCGCTCCAGTTCGGCGATGTGCCGGCTCACGGCCGGCTGGGTAATATTGAGTTTGAGCGCCGCCGCAGTGAAACTGCCGCACTCCGCCACGGTCACGAAGACCCTGAGTCTGAAATCTTCCAGCATAACGAATTCAGTCCCCGTCCGATTCTTCCTCGGGCGGAGTCACAAACTTCAAATTGATGGTTCTCAGGTAGAGCGGCCCTTTCTCCGGCTGGAGCCAGATGGGGTCGCCGTCCTTGATCCGCTGCTCAGGCGTATAATAGAGCACGCGGGCCGGTGCACGCGGAATATCAATGTAGCGCAGGCGTTCCGGCGTGCGGCCTGTGGCCGGGTCGCCGCAGTCTGCGCAGATGTAGGCGCGCACATAGCCTTCGATCTGCGGATTCACATGCGAAAGTTCCACACTGTTCAGCTCGAGCCCGGAGATGTACGGGAAACGGATCAGGGCGCCCGGCCCCGAAAGCAACAGGGCACCTTCTTCCGGGCAATGCCGGAAATAATCGCCTCCGCCCGCGAAGAAGCCCCATGCCACCTCCCGGTTCACCAGATTGGTGTACCAGGTCTGCTCCACCCCGCCCGTGTCGGTGTTCGCTTCTGAAGAGAGCGGCACCCGCACCTCCCCCTCTTTCCGGTAGAAAGGCGAGGTTCCCGAATTCAAGTCGAGGTCCATGTCGTCGCCCGAAAGCTGGCCCAGGAAGGTGGAAACCGAACGCCGCACATGCAGGGTGTTGGTGCTCGAAAGGACCAGATTCTCACGCCCGTCGTCGAATTCCACGGTGAGCTTGACGCCTTTGTAGTCGCCGGGCAGGACGGGAATGAAATAAGAACCCGGGAAATAGTAAGGCTTACCCGTCTTGTCGTGCGTATAGGCTTTCAGGCGCAGCGAAACCACCGATTTCCCGTTCTCGACTGCCGTCACACGCGGTTCTCCTTCGTTGTAGTCGATGGTAATGTCACCCGCAAGGCTGCCGCTGCCCACTTCCACCACCACGCGGCGCACATGACAGGCAGCATACTTCTTCCCATTGGTGATGCCCTTGTACTCTTCCGATACGGCAAAACACAGAAAACCGCAGACGTTGCGCATTACCGCACCGTACTCGCCCGGGGCTAACACGTCGATATGCCCCACAGCCACATTGGTATGGTTGGGCCAGGAATTGTTGTTGGCCGAAGCCTGTTCCGCCTTGAGCGTGGTCTTGATGAGTCCGTCGGCGGTAAGGTAGGCCGAGGCGTCCACCGGATAGAGCGCGTAGAGCGGAATCTCGTTTTCGGTAATCTCCCCGTCAAACATGAGCGAAGTGGACCCGGAAGCGGCCGAGCCGAAAATGTAGCCCCGCCTGGCACTGTCGAAGACCAGCAACTGGTCTCCGCTCGACCAGCAGGCCGTGGTGCCGTTGAGGTAGGTGCGCGACCCGGCATCTACCCGTAGGCTCAGGGGCATGGTCTTAACCCCATAGGGCCGGGTGTCCTCCCGAAGGGAACACCCGGCCGCAAGGGTAAGGGCCGCCAGGGCGGCTGGAAGAAAGGGTCTCAAAGACTAGTCGATCTTCCAGTAATAGAGTTCCAGACGCCTCACGCAGATATTGTTGGTACCCACACGCGGGTTGAGGTACCACTGCCGGCCTTTCACAAGGTTCGCGTTGTTTACCGTCCAGTAATAGGCGCTCTGATCGGCTCCGCCACGCTCTTCGGGGTTAAAGTAAACCGCCTTGAGTGTCTT
This sequence comes from Bacteroidales bacterium, assembly GCA_017453565.1. Taxonomy (GTDB): domain Bacteria; phylum Bacteroidota; class Bacteroidia; order Bacteroidales; family UBA932; genus Cryptobacteroides. The sequence goes on along the minus strand of JAFTEQ010000071.1, from coordinate 19,443 downwards.
GGCGGAAGTCGGCTCCACCGGAGTGGCCGCGCCATAATCTCCGGCATCGGTGCACACATTGATGCTCTTCGTGCCCGTCTTGCTCCCGGAATTGGCGTGCAGGACGCGGATAAAGCCCAGGGCCTCGCCGTCGAACTGCGGGAGACGCATCACCTGCGTCATACGGGTAAACTGCAGCGCCTGGTTACTTGGCGTGTAATAGTAAACGGCGTTGTACGTAGTCTCGTCTATAAGCACGCCCTGCCAGGTGGCTATCCCGAAGGAATAGGTCCTTCCGTTGCAGTCAATCTTCCACTCATCCCAGGCACCGTCGGTGTTGCGCGAGGAATCGGGGAGATAGGTCTTGTCGCCGGCCCCCTGGTAGAGCTGGTCGTTGCCGTTCGTGAAATCCATAATCACCACGTCGTCGGCGAAGATGCCCAGGTCGGTGTACTGGCCGCGGCTCACGCTGAACGCACCGGCACTGCTGCGGGTGTAGTCGGGCGTGCCGTCGTCGTATTTGAGCGTGACCGTAATGCCGGAATAGGCACCGGGCATCACCACGAGATAGTAATCGCCGGAACAATAGAACGTATCACCCGAGTCCTTCTCGGTGTAGGTCTTGGGCTTGAGGGTGAGTGTCTTGGTAGCGTCCGACACGGTCGTTATCACCGGGGTGCCGCTGTTGTAGTCGATGGTGATGGTGCCGGCCAGGTTGCCGGTGGTGGTGGTAATGGTCACCAGGCTCACGTGGGTGCTGCTGTAGGTCTTGTCGTCATCGGCACGCACCTTGGAGCAATGCTTGGGCAGAGTGAACTTGAGGTAGCCGCAGACGTTCTTCAGGGTGCTGGTATAGCCGCCCTCTCCGTCGTCGGCGAGCGCATCCACCGCCACGTTGTGCTTGCCGAACGAACCGGTGTTGGCCGGCGTCTGGGCGGTCGCCATAGTGGTGGTGATGAGGCCCGAAGAGATGCTGGCGCTGCCGTCGTTGGGATAGAGCGCATAGACGGGGGTGGAACCCTTGGTGATCGCCGCGGTAATGGTGGCAGAAGCACCGGACGCAGCTACTTTGGAGGACGTGGCGGCGCGGTCGGCGCTGTCGAACACGGTCACCTGGTCGTTCTTACTCCAGAGGACCGAGCCTCCGGACAGATAGGTGCGGCTGTCGGGCGCCTGCACATTGATGGTAACTTCCTCCAGCTCGACGTTTTCTTCGCCGGGGATCTGAAGGGCTTCTTTCTCATTGAGAGAAGGTTCCTGCTTGGCGCAACCTGCCAGCACCGCCGCTGCGGCGAATACCGGCATCCAGAAATACTTGTTTACCATAAGAACGACTCTCCACTGCTAGTTACGTCTTCATTGCTGAGACCGGTAAGACTGGCGTCTTCGGTGCTGACACAGAGCACGGATCCGGGCACGATGGTCCAGACTTCGGCTTCGGGGGTAATGTAAGATACTTTCTTCATATTAAAAAACTTTTGTTAGTCGCGTTTGGTATAGGTAAGGATAAGCTGTCGCACGCAGATGTTGGAGGAGGCGGCGCTATAGGGATAGATGTACCAGTCCCTGTCCTTGATGAGGTTGGCCTCCGAAACGACACAGCGGCCGATGGGATTGCTGTGCTGCGAGAAATCGAAGTAAGGAATGGCGGCGGTTCCGAATCTGGTGGGCGCCGTACCGTTTGCAAGGTCTCCGATTTCGTGACAGAGGTACAGGCTCTTGGTCCCGGAGATATTCGCGGCGCCGGTATTGGAATGCTTGCCTTCCATACTGTACAGGGCCATACCGTCAATCTTAGGCAGGTGCAGGAGCGAGGTCCGCTTCACGAAAATGAACGCCTGGTTGCCGGTGTGATAGGCATATTTGGAATCGTACGCCGTTTCACCCAACGTGGTGTTAAACGTGGTGATGCCGAAGTTATAGGTATTTCCGTCCTGGTCGTACTTATAGACAACCTCCATACCGTCCGTCGCCGTATAAGAAGTCGGCAGGTAGGTCTTGCTGCCGCCGGACCCCTGATAGAGGAGCGTATTGCCCGCGGCGAAATTGAGGTTCAGCACGGCGTCGCCAAGAATGCCGATGTCGGTGTACTGGGAACGGGTCACCGTGAAGGAACCGGTGGAAGTGCGCACGTAGTCGGGCGTCCCGTCGTCGTATTTGAGCGTCACCGAGAGGCCGGTATAGCTGCCCGGCAGCGCCACGAAATAGTAGTCGCCGGAAAGGTAGAAGGTGCCGCCGCCATCCTTGGAGTAATTCTTGACGTCCAGGGTGAGCTCCCGGGTTCCGTTGGCGACGGAGGTCACAAGCGGTTTGCCGCTGTTGTAGTCAACGGTGATGTCGCCCGCCAGATAGTCGCCCGAAGTGGTGGAGAGGACGATCTGCTTCACGTGGGTGAGGGCGTGCGAGGTCAGCTTGTCCTTGCGGATTCCCGTTCCGTGGCGGGGCAGGGTGAGCTTGATGTAGCCGCACACATTCTTCAGTTCGCAGGTGTAGCCTGTGCCGGGATCGGAAATGGCGCCCACGGCCACGTTGCATTTGCCAAAGGAACCGGTATTGCTCGGCGTCTGTTCGGAAGCGAGCGAAGTGGAAATGATGCCGCTTGAGATGGTGGCGCCCCCGTCGGGCGGATACATCGCATAAGCCGGTGTGGAGCCGGCGGTGATGCTGCCGCTCATATCGGCCGAAGCGCCGGCCGCGGCGGCGGTACCGAACTCGTTGTTGCCGCCGGCGCTGTCGAACACGGTCACCTTGTCGCCCGAGTTCCACTCTACGCTGCCGTTATTGATGTAGGTCCGGGGCGTCTCATCCACCTTGAAGCTGATGGTCAGGTCCTGCTTGTCTCCCGTGCGCTCCGGAGCGGAAGCGGAAGGCGCAGGCTCCTGTTTGGCACAGCCCGCCAGAATCGCAGTAGCGGCGAATAAGGAAACGAAATAAAACTTATTCATATTCAAACACTTTATTATTTTTCGTACTGGGCCCGCTGCGCAGCGAGGAAATGCTCCAGGCTGGAGAAGAAGTCGGGACGCGATGCCCCCAGCTTGTCGGTTCCATACTCGGAGGTAGTGAAGCCCCAACCGTGTCCGCCCGAGGGATAGATGTACATTTCGACGGGGACCTTGTGGGCCAGCAACTGCCTGAAATAGAGGAGGCTGTGCTCCGGAGGAACCACCTTGTCGTCGGCACTGAGCGCCAGGAAAGTAGGCGGGGTCTGGGCGTTCACCCGGTGCTCAAGCGAGTAATGCTCGCACAGGCCGGAGTCATCTCCCGTAAGGTTACGGCGTGTGCCGCCGTGGGTAATCTCCTTGGAATCCAGATTGATAACCGGATAGACAAGCACCGAGAAATCGGGCCGGGTGAGCGAATCCACATACAAGGTGGAAGCGCTGGCCGCCAGGTGGCCGCCGGCCGAATAACCCATCACGCCGATCTGTTTCACACCCCATTCGGCAGCGTGCGCACGGCAATAACGGAAGGCGTTCTGAACATCGCGAAGCGGAATACCGTGGTGAAGGTTGGGCATACGGTAAAGCACCACGCAGCAGGCAATCCCATGGTCCAGGCACCATTTGGCTGCATACACGCCTTCGTTGTTCATGGACACGATCCGATAGCCGCCGCCCGGCACGTCCACAATCATCTGGCCGTTGCCGTTCTGCGGCAGGTAGATATCCAGGCGGGCATCGTCACCCACGTTGCCGTGGCGTCCCTGTTCGTCAATTTCCATGGGACCGCGCAGACCGTTGTCCTCGAGCGGGCCCAGGGTCACGGCCGTGCCGTTTTCAACAATACCGGCATCGACCCCCTGCCCTTGCGGATACAGCCGCAGGGAGAAGGTGGGCTGAGGAAGCTGCACTTCCTCGCGCGCAGGCGCAGTGCGCGCGCACGAACAAACGACAATAAGGGCTGCAAGAGCCCATAGATAAAGTGTTTTCATGTGTCTGACCCTACTCTCCGGGAGCGATGGCACCCATCGGGCAAGCATCGGCGCAGGTGCCGCAGTCGATGCAGATCTCGGGATCGATCGTGTACACATCACCTTCCTTGATGGCGCCCGACGGGCATTCGCCCTGGCAGGTACCGCAAGCAACGCAGAGGTCTGCGGAAATTTTGTAAGCCATAGTAGAAAAACAAATTGGTTATAAAACGGTGCAAAAATAGTCCATTTATTTGATTTTAGCAAATGGCGCGCGGCGAGATTTTTGCTAACTTTGCAGCGTATGTTGAAAAGACGCATCCTACTCCTTCCGGCGCTGCTCTTCCTGTCCGCCGTCCTTGCCGCACAGACCACCGTGGGCGGGCGCGCCAGCTTCGACCGCACCGTTCACGATTTCGGCACGTTTACCGAGGCCGACGGTCCTCAGGACTGCCGTTTCACGGTGGAGAACGTGGGGAAAACCCCGCTCACCATCCTCTCGGCCATCTCCTCCTGCGGCTGCACGGGGGTCCGGTGGACCCGGGAGACCCTCGCCCCCGGCGAGCGCGGATTCATTGAAGCCAGTTACAAGAACGACGAGGGGCCCTTCCCCTTCGACAAGACCGTCACCGTCTACCTCTCGGAGATCAAAAAACCCGTCATCCTGCACCTGAGGGGCAATGTGGTAAAGAAATAATGGTTATCTTTGTGAGATGAACAACCCCGCAAGCTATACAGAAGAAAACATCCGCACCCTCGAAGGCGTCATGCACATCAGGATGCGGCCCGGCATGTACATCGGCCGGCTCGGTGACGGACGCAACCCCGGCGACGGCATCTACGTGCTGCTCAAGGAAATCATAGACAACTCCATCGACGAATATGCGATGGGCTTCGGCAAGCAGATCCTCATCGACATCGAAGACAACCATGTGCGCGTGCGCGATTTCGGCCGCGGCATTCCGCTGGGGTCGGTGGTGAAGGCCGTGAGCATCCTCAACACGGGCGGCAAGTTCGACGACAAGGCCTTCAAGAAGGCCGTGGGCCTGAACGGCGTGGGTACCAAGGCGGTCAACGCCCTGTCCCGCAACTTCTACGTCTGCTCCTATCGCGACGGCGAGTGCGCCTGGGCGCGGTTCGAGGCCGGTGAGTTCAAGGAGGAAGGGACCGGTCCCAGCAAGGAGAAGAACGGCACCCTGGTTGAGTTCTACCCCGATTCCGTGCTCTTCAAGGACTTCAACTACAACCTCGACTTCGTGGAGACGATGGTGAAGAACTACGCCTACCTCAAGAAGGGGCTCACCCTCGTCCTCAACGGCACCCCCTACAAGTCGGAGAACGGCCTGCTGGACCTCGTGAACGAGAATCTCGACAAGGAGCCGCTCTACCCGCCCATCCATCTGGAAGGGGAAGACATAGAGGTGGTGCTCACCCACGGCGACGCCCTGGGCGAGAACATCAAGAGTTTCGTGAACGGGCAGTACACCTCGGACGGCGGCACGCACCTGGCCGCTTTCCGCGAAGCGGTGGCCAAGACGCTCAAGGAGTTCTACAAGAAGAACTACGATCCCCAGGACTGCCGTCAGGGCATTGTGGGCGCCATCAGCATCCAGATCCAGGAACCCACCTTCGAGGCCCAGACCAAGGTGAAACTGGGCTCCACCTACGTGTGGGAGAAGCCCGACAAGGGCGAGCACGGACAGACCATCCGCTCGTTCGTGAACGACTTCCTTTCCAAGAACCTCGACAACTACCTGCACATGCATCCCGATGTCATTCCCGTCATCGAGAAGAAGATCAAGGACAACCAGCAGGAGCGCGAGGAGATTGCCGGCATCCAGAAAAAGACCCGCGAGCGCAACAAGCGCGCCAACGTCTACAACAAGAAACTGCGTGACTGCCTGGTGCACTACAACGACAAGGTGACCGAAAAGACGCAGGAGAACATAGAGCGCTCCAGCATCTTCATCACCGAGGGCGACTCTGCGAGCGGAACCATCACCAAGGCCCGCAACGCCAACTACCAGGCTGTGTTCAGCCTGCGCGGAAAGCCCATCAACTGCTTCAAGGAGAGCCGCAAGCGCGTGGCCGAAAACGAAGAGCTCAACCTGCTCGTTTCGGCCCTGGGCGTGGAGGAAGACCTGGAGAACCTGCGCTACAACAACATCATCGTGGCCACCGATGCCGACGACGACGGCATGCACATCCGCATGCTGGTGCTCACCTTCTTCATGAAGTACTACCCCGACCTCATCCGCCGCGGCCACGTGCACATCTTGCAGACCCCCCTTTTCCGCGTACGCAACAAGAAGGAAAACCGTTACTGCTACTCCATCGAAGAGAAGGACCGGGCCGTGGCGGCGCTCAAGACCGGCGTGGAAATCACCCGCTTCAAGGGCCTGGGCGAGATTTCCTGGGACGAATTCGTTCATTTCATCGGCGACGACATGCGCCTCGACCTGGTGAACCTGGCCGAAGAGGAATCGCCTTCCGAAATCATGGAATTCTACATGGGCGACAACACCGTAGAGCGTCAGAATTTCATCCGGCGCAACCTCAAAAGCGAAGAGGAACTCGAAGATGTCAATCTGGCATAAGTGCTGCGGGCGCATTCTGCGCCTGATGGGCTGGACCGTAGACGGGGAAGCCCCCAAAGAAAAGAAGTGCATCATCCTGGGCGTGCCCCACACCAGCATCTGGGATTTCGTCATCTCCTACCTTTTCTATTATAGTCTGGGACAGAAAGGCCACGTGATGATCAAGAAGGAGATGTTCTTCTGGCCCCTGGGACCAATCCTGCGCAGCGTAGGCTGCATCCCCGTAGACCGCTCCAACGCCGCGGAACTCGTGCGCAGCGTCATCAGTGAAATGGAGCGGAGCGACCAGTTCCACCTCTGCATTGCTCCGGAGGGCACGCGCAAACCCGTCCGCAAATGGAAGATGGGCTACCACACCATTGCCCGCGAGGTGGGATGTCCCGTCTATCTGGGCTATTTCGACTGGGGCACAAAACACGTAGGCGCCGGCAGTAAGGTTGAACTCACTGACGACGCCCGCGCCGACACGAACCGGATCCAGGACCTCTATGAGCAAATGCAGCTCAAGGGCAAGCACCCGGAATTATACGTCACGCACTAGCCTTATTCGTAGATGAATTTTATGGAGGTAAAGGTGACGTTCTTGTCGCCGCTCCACAGGTAATAGGCCTTGCCGGCTTCGCGTTTGTCGGCCGGAATCTCGATGGTCACAGGCTCGCGGCCTTCGCACTTCATCTTGGGCACGATATCGCCCTTCTTGCCGGGAACGGAAGAAACGCAGATATACTTGTAGAACTTGTTTCCGAGCACGAGCTCAATCTGTTTGAGCGACTTGCGCGGGAGAACAGGCGCTCCCACCCAGGCATTGCCGGCGCGGTCATTGTTATAATTGAGCATCACGCCCATATCCTCGCCCATCTTCACACGGATGTAACCGCCCGTGTCGCAGAACAGCTTGACGGTGTACTCGCCACCCTTGGGGTCGGCAATGGTGTAACTCTCCCCTTCCTCGGCCGAGACGATGGCTTTCTTAGCGTTCATGGGAATGGACTTGAACTCGTTGCCGTCGAACACGGCGGTCACGACGACCTTTTTACCCTTCTTGGCCTTCTTGGCGGAAGCGGTGGCCGGGCTGACGCAAAGAACGGCCAGCACGGCAAGCATCAATAATGCGATTTTTTTCATAATAAGAAGATAATGGTTGTTTCGTTTTAGAGTATGGGGCAAAGTTAGGAATATTCTTTATTTTTGCATCATGTTCAAGACCCTTTTGTTATCGATCGTGCTCACCGCCCATCTGGGTGGAGACCACGTAACCCGCTATCTGGAAACGCGCTATCCCGCGCCCAAACCCGCCGAAATCAGCGCTTACATCGCCGCACAGAAAGAAGACGGCAGTTTTTCCGACATCAGGTATGGCGACAAGAAACGCTCCCGCTGGAACGACGGTTACCACATCAACCGCTTCCAGGCCCTGTGCCTGTCGTACCACTACACCGGCGACCAAGCTACCTTGGACGCTGCCCGCAAGGCTCTTGTCTGGTGGACCGACCGCATGCCCCAGTGCCCCAACTGGTTTTTCAACATGATAGCCGCCCCGCGGATGACCGGCGTTGCCGCGCTCATGGTTCGCGACGACCTCACGCCAGACGAACACGCCCGTGTCCTGAAGATCATGGACCAGTGTACGTTCGGAAAAACCGGCCAGAACAAGGTCTGGCAGGCTACCAACATGCTGCTGAAAGGTCTGCTCACCGACGATGAAGGTCTGGTAATCGCCGCACGCGACACCATTGCCTCCGAAATCGTGATTACCGAAAAGGAGGGCCTGCAGCCCGACTGGTCTTTCCACCAGCACGGGCCCCAGCTGCAATGGGGCAACTACGGCCTGTCCTATGCCAATTCCTTCGCCACGCTCATCCATGCCTTCCGGGGCACCCCCATCGCTTTCTCGCCCGAACAGGAAAAGATTATCGTGGACTATGTTTCAGAAGGACTGCGCTGGCCTGTCTGGAAAGGGCGCATGGACATGAGCACCTGTGGCCGGCAGATATTCAAAGGCCAACAGAAGAGCAAGGGTTCCAGCGTGTTGCGTATCATGAAGATGCTCGGTATCAAGGACACGCCCCTTATTGGCGGACGCTATTTCCCGCGCTCCGACTTCGGTATCTTCCGCACCGCCGGCTGGTACGGCTCGGTACGGATGCAATCAGTGCGGACCATCGGATTCGAAACCACGAACAAAGAGAATATGCGCGCCAACTTCTCGGCCGACGGCGCCGTTCTGGTGCGTGTGGACGGCGACGAATACAAGGACGTCGCGCCCTGCTGGGACTGGCACCACGTGCCGGGTGTGACCGCCTATGACGACGGTCCCCTCTTCGGAGCCAAGGGCAAGCGGCCCTACAACAAGAGTTCCCGCGTTTTCGGTAAAGCCGGCGACGACTTCCTAGTGGCCGCCATGGAACTCGAACGCGACGGCCTGCACGCCCGCAAGGCCTGGTTCTTCACTCCGGACGGCATCGTCTGCCTGGGGGCTGGCATCAGCATGGACAAGGGTTTCCCCGTCACCACGGCTGTGGAGCAGAATCACCTGCGCGGAGAAGTAAAGAAGGGCAAGAACTGGTACTGGCACGACAGCAAAGCCTATGTGATGCTCGACAAGGCCCGCTTCAGCCTTGCCCCCGCCGAGCACAAGGGAGACTGGTTCGCCATCGCCCCCTACTACTCGAAGGATATTGTTACCCAGCAGCTTTTCGACCTCTACATCGAACACGGCACCAACCCCTCCGGCGCCTCCTACGCATACATGGTGCTCCCCGTCTCAGCCGACGGAAAACAGGCCGCGGGATGGGTGAAGAAACAGGTTTCGGTGCTCTCCAACAACGAAGCGCTTCAGTCGGTGCGCGTTGCCGGCCGGACCTTCTCCATCGACTGGAACAAACAGGAAATCTCTTATTAAGATGAGTCTTTTACTGCATTGCCTGCTGGCAGCCGGCACCCTGCTCGGCCAGATCAGCGAAAACATCAACGCCCTCACGCTCGATACCGTCCAAAGTCCGGAAGAGCAGGCCGCCTACACCCTGGTCTCGAGCCGGGGCTACGAAAGCAGCTGCGACATGCGCGAACTCTACCTGCGCGTGCCGGTCGACGCCGAAGAGGAGGCACGCCTCGCCGCCCTGCTCGGGCCCGACGGAGCCTGGTCCGACATCAATTATCTCTCTACCGACCGCAGCGGCTGGGAGCCCATCCAGCACGGCCTGCGCGTCTGCCGCCTGGCCATCCTCTACCGCAAGAGCGGCCGGAGCGAGGTGCTCGACATGCTGCACCGTGCGCTTTCCTGGTGGTTCACCACCCGCCCTGAATGCACCAATTGGTGGTACAATGAAATCGGGCTTCCCCGCGCTTTCGGCCCTGCTTTCCTGCTGCTCTGGGACGAATTCACGCCCGCCGAAAAGGAGGGCGCCATAGCCGTACTCGGCCGGGCCGGCCTGCGCATGACCGGACAGAACAAGGTCTGGCAGGCCGGATCGGTACTCATCAGGGGCCTGCTTCAGGACGACGAGGCCCTGGTCCGTGCAGCCCGCGACAGCATCGCTTCCGAAATCCGGCTCGGCACCGGAGAGGGCCTGCAGGACGACTGGTCCTTCCATCAGCACGGTCCGCAGCTCCAATGGGGCAACTACGGCCTTTCCTTCGCCGTGAGCCTGAGCTGGTGGGTACGCGCCCTCCACGGGACGGAACTTGCCATTCCGGAAGAGCAGGTGGAATTGCTTCGCAACTACGTGCGCGAAGGGCTCTCACGCCTCGTTTGGAAAGATCGTTTCGACCCCAATGCCTGCGGTCGCCAGGTATTCCTCAACACCCAACAGGGCAAGGCTGTCTGCATCGCCGCCGTAGCCCGAAACCTGGGTCTGTCGGAGAAGGAACTCACCCGCGCCCAGCGGGGCGGACGCTACTTCCCAAGGTCCGATTTCGGCATCTTCCGCACGCGACGCTGGTATGCATCGGTTCGCATGAACTCCTGCCGCACGGTGGGGTTCGAAGCCATCAACGGAGAAAACATGAAAGGCTATTTTACCGGAGACGGTGCCCTGCTGTTGCGTCGCGACGGCCGCGAATACGACAACATATTCGCCCTCTGGGACTGGCTGCACATTCCCGGCACCACCAGCTATGACGACGGACGGCCCTTGTGGGGCATGCGCGGCAGGGCGCGTTTCCGGCCGCAGAACCGGAGCGGGAAGGTTTTTGGACAGACGCATAAGGGGCTGATGGTCACCGCCATGGAACTTGACCGCGACAGCCTGCATGCCCGTAAGGCCTGGTTCTTCTGGAAAGGCGGCATCGTATGCCTGGGTGCCGGAATCCAAAAGAGCGACAGCGCCCGCGTCTATACCACCGTCGAGCAGTGCCATCTGCGCGGAAATGTGGAACAGAACGCCGCCTGGGTGCGCCATGCCGGCGTCACATATATCCCTCTGGACGGACAGCCCTACACCGTATTGGAAGAGGAGCGCAGCGGCGACTGGTCCGATCTCGGACCCGGGCACGGAGCGGTGTCTGGGCGAGTTTTCGAGATGTACACCAGCCACGGGGCCGCCCCCTCCGGAGCCTCCTACGCCTATGCCGTGGTGCCCGACGCCCGCAGCGGCCGTGCGGCCCAGAGGCGCCTTCGCCGCGTGAAGCTGGTGGAGAACGGCGCTGACCGGCAGGTGCTGCGCCTGGGACGCAATACCGTAACTGTCAATTGGGAACGGGAAGAAATTTGTTTTTCTCGATAAAAATTCCCATCTTTGCCGTCCCTTTTGTGCCAAGTGCCTTGGGGAAAGTGTTTATTTAATTTATTGTCAAAATGTTAAAACAGTACGAAACCGTTTTCATTGCAACTCCCGTTTTGTCTGATGCCCAGATGAAGGAAGCGGTTGCCAAGTACACCAAACTCATCACCGACAACGGCGGCGAGATCGTGTACGAAGAGGATTGGGGGCTCAAGCAGCTCGCGTACCCAATCCAGCACAAGACCTCCGGGTTCTATTATCTCATTGAATTCAAGGCCGAGCCCGACTTCGTCGGTAAACTCGAGACCCAGTATCACCGTGACGAGCGGATCATCCGCTACCTCACCGTCGCCCTCGACAAGGACGCCATCGCCTATGCGGAGCACCGCCGCGAGATGCGTGCCGCCGCCAAGAACGCTCCGGCTCCCGTCGTGGAAGAGGCCCCTGCCGAAGAGGTGGAAGCCGATATCGAACCCGAAGAAATCAAGGAGGACTAAGCCATGGCACAGAATCCCGAAAACAACGGAATCCGTTTCCTGAACCCGCCCACCGTGGAGGTGCGCAAGAAAAAATACTGCCGCTTCAAGAAAGCCGGCATCAAGTATGTGGACTACAAGGACCCCGAGTTCCTGAAGAAGTTCCTCAATGAGCAGGGTAAGATCCTGCCGCGCCGCATCACCGGCACCTCGCTGAAGTTCCAGCGCAAGGTGGCCGCCGCCGTGAAGCGCGCCCGCAGCCTCGCCCTCCTTCCCTATGTTACCGACCTTCTTAAATAATTGCGCGCTATGAAAATCATCCTCAAGAAAGAAGTCGCCCACCTCGGCGAGGCCGGAGAAGTGGTCGAAGTGAAGACCGGATACGCGCTCAATTACCTGGTCCCCCAGGGCTATGCCACGGTGGCCACCGCTTCCGCGCTCAAGCAGCACGAAGAGACCCTCCGCCAGCGCGCCCACAAGGAAGCCAAACTCGTCGCCGACGCCCAGGCCCTTGCCGCCAAGATTGAAGCGGCTCCCGTGCAGCTGAGCGTGAAGGTGAGCGAGACCGGCAAGTTCTATGGCGCCGTGACCTCCGCCCAGGTGGCCGAGAACCTTTGCGCCCAGGGTTTCGAGGTGGACAAGAAGAACGTCACCCTCCCCGAGATCAAGGAACCCGGCAGCTACGAGGCCAAGGTCAAGGTGTACAAGGGCGTTTTCGCCAACGCCAAACTCGAAGTGGTCGCCGCCGAATAAGCGCCGCGTCCCGAGTTTTGAAAGATCAGGTCGACCCCCAAGCGGTCGGCCTTTTCTTTTTTGCGCACAAAGTTTGTATCTTTGCCCCGATATGCGCACCGCCGTGGTCATACTCAACTGGAACACCCGCACTTACCTGCAGGCGTTCCTGCCCTCCGTGGTGGCGGCCTGCAGGGAACTGGGAGAAGACCCCGCCACGGGCCTTCCCTGCGCCGAGGCGGTGGTGGCCGACAGCGGATCCACAGACGGCAGCGACGCTCTCATGGCCGAAGCCTTTCCGGACGTCCGGTTCCTCCCCCTGGGCGCGAACTACGGCTTCACGGGCGGCTACAACCGGGCCCTCGCCGCATTGGACGGCTTCGACTGTTTCCTGCTGCTCAACTCGGACATCCTGGTAGAGAACGGTTTTCTCACTCCCCTCTGCGACTGGATGCAGGCCCATCCCGACTGCGGGGTGTGCGGGCCCAAACTCCTGGCCCTCGAGCAGGACGGAAAGGAATGGCGCAAAACCACGCGCTTTGAATATGCCGGGGCCGCCGGGGGCCTGCTCGACCGCTTCGGCTACCCCTTCTGCCGGGGCCGCGTGCTCTCCCGTGTGGAAGAAGACCGGGGGCAATATGACACGCCGGCCCGCGTCCTTTGGGTTTCCGGCGCCTGCATGATGGTGCGCAGCAGCCTGTGGAAAGACCTGGGCGGTTTCGACGACCGTTTCTTCGCCCACATGGAAGAGATCGATTTCTGCTGGCGCGCCGCGCATGCGGGATGGAAGGTCACGGTCGTGCCTCAGTCCAAGGTCTGGCACCTGGGCGGAGGAAGCCTTCCCCAGGACTCCCCTTTCAAACTCGAACTCAACTACCGCAACAACCTCCTCCTGCTCGAGAACAACCTAGCCGCGGAGGCCTGTGCCCGGGGCTGCAGCCCGAAACGGGCGCAGCGCAGCGCTCGGTGCGCCATCTTTCGACGGATGCTGCTGGACGGCTGCTCCGCTGTTGTCTATCTGCTCCGCGGACGCTTTTCCGCCTGCCGGGCCGTCTGTTCGGCCCACCGCCAGTTCCGGAAGCTGCGCAGGGGTGTTCCCGTTCCGGAAGGACCCCGGCCCGCCCCGGCGGAGGGGCTGTTCCCGGGAATCGTGATCTTGCAATATCTCAAACAAAATGAAAATCATCATTGAAGGAGCCGGCGAGGTGGGTTCCCACCTGGCAAAGATGCTGCGCGCCGAAGGCAACGACATCGTGGTCATTGACAACGACGCGGCCCGGCTCGCCCAGATCGAACTCAGCGCCGATGTTCAGACCATCGAGGGCAATCCATCCTCTATCGCCGTCCTGCGCAATGCCGGCGTCGCCCACGCCGACCTGGTCATCGCGGTCTACCCGTCCGCAGCCCAGGAAGTCAACATCGTGGGGGCCCTGCTGGCCAAACAGCTGGGCGCCGCAAAGGTGGTGGCCCGCATTGGCGACGAAGACTACCTCACGGCAGAGAACAAGCTGTTATTCAAGGAGTTAGGAATCGAACTCATGTTCTATCCCGAGAAGATTGCGGCCGATGAGATTGTGGACCTGCTCCGCCACGGCAGCTCTTCCGAGACCCTCGACTTCGCCCACGGACGCCTGCAGATCGCCGTGTTCAAGGTCGACGAAAACACGCCCCTGCTCGACCTCAAACTCTCCGAGTTCACGCAGGGCCTCAGCGCCGAAGAAGCGGCCCAGTTCCGCATCATCGCCATCTCGCGCTCCGACAAGACCATCATCCCGGGGCCCGACACCCTGTTCCGCTACAACGACCTGGTGTTTACCATCGCGAGGCGCGAGGGAGCGGAAAACCTGGTCCGGCATTTCGGAAAGAAGAGCCTCAGCGTCGGACGCGTCCTCATTGTGGGTGGCACCGCCGTGGCCGAGATGGTGGCGCGGGGCCTGAGCCGTCAGGGCATCGAGGTCAAACTTATTGAGAAGAACCGCGAACGTTGCCTCGAACTCTCGGACCATCTGCCCAACGAGGTCCAGGTTGTGAACGGGGACGGTCGCAACTCCGACTTCCTCTACGAGGAGGGCATCCGCGACTGCGACGCCTTCATCGCCCTGAGCGAAAACGACGAGAGCAACGTGCTCTCCTGCGTGGTGGCCAAAAAATTCGGCGTCCCCCGCACCGTGGCCGAAGTGGAGAACATCGAGTACGTCCGCCTCGCCGAGGAGATGGGTGTGGACAGCGTGATCAACAAGAAACTCATCACCGCCGGCCGCATCTTCAAGTTCACCCTCAGCGGCAAAGCCCGCTTCGTGAAGTATATGAGCGGGACCGACGCCGAGGTCATTGAATACACCGTGGCGCCCGGCAGCGCCATCACCAAGGGCCCCCTTAAGGAACTCGATTTCCCGCGCGGCGCCATCATCGGCGGCGTGGTGCGCGGCAGCGAATCCTTCATCGCCGTGGGTGACACCGTCATCGAGGCCTACGACCGGGTAGCCGTGTTCGCCCTGCCCGAAACGGTTCGGGAGATCGACCGTTTCTTCAAATAGGATACACTGACAAAAAGTCAGCGCGGTCGCCGTGGCAGAGCTTTTGCTCTGTCAGGGCCGGAACAACAGAGCATTATGAAAGAGAAACAGGAAAAGCCGGCGGCCAAGAGCCCCGCAAAGGAAAAACTGCAGCAACAGATTACCGACCTCGACGCCAAACTCGCCAAGGAACACGAAGACTACCTGCGCCTGATGGCCGAGTTTGAGACCTTCCGCCGCCGCAGCGCGGAAGAACGCCTGAATCTGGTGGCCCAGGCTTCGGCCGATACCATCAAGGGGCTGCTGCCCGTGCTGGACGACTGCGAACGGGCCCTGCAGATGCTCGCCGACTCCGCAGACGAAGCGGCCCGGGAGGGCACTTCGCTCATATACAATAAATTGATGGACTACCTGAAGACCCGTGGCCTCGCGGTCATTGAGGCGAAGGGCAGCAAATTCGACACCGACTTCCACGAAGCGGTTACCCAGTTCCCAGCGCCCGACGAGGCGTCCAAGGGCATGGTCATCGACGTGGTCCAGACCGGCTACACCCTCAACGGAAAGGTCCTGCGCTACGCCAAGGTGGTGGTCGGAGCCTAAGGGAGGACGGACAAGATGGCAGAGAAAAGAGATTACTACGAAGTTCTGGGGCTCCAGAAAGGGGCTTCCGAAGACGATATCAAGGGCGCCTACCGCAAGGCCGCCCTCAAATGGCATCCCGACCGCTGGGTGAACGGCAGCGACGCCGAGAAAAAGAAGGCCGAGGAGATGTTCAAGGAGGCCTCGGAGGCCTATTCCGTACTTTCCGACCCGCAGAAGCGCGCCCGTTACGACCAGTTCGGCTTCGCCGGCGTAGACGGCCAGCCCGGACCCGATTTCAGCGGCGGCTTCGGCAGCCTCGACGACCTGCTCAACAACCTCTTCGGCGGCTTCGGAGGTTTCGGTGGATTCGGCGGTTTCGGCGGTTTCGGCGGTTTCGGCGGCCAGCGCCAGCAGGGACAGCGGGTCCTCCGCGGCCGTGACATCCGTACCCGCGTCCGCCTCACCCTGGAAGAGATCGCCACCGGCTGCGACAAGGAAGTGGTCCTCGAGCGCAACCGCCCCTGCCCCGACTGCGACGGACGGGGCGCCAAGAACGCCTCGGACGTGAAGACCTGCCCCACCTGCAACGGATCGGGCCAGGTGCAGCATATCGCCAACTCCCTGTTCGGACGCACCGTTTCCTACGCCACCTGTCCCCAGTGCGGCGGCGAAGGGAAAGTGGTGTCCAATCCCTGCGGGACCTGCAAGGGCAGCGGTCTGCTGCGCAAGAAAGAGACCGTACGCTTCCACATCCCCGCCGGCGTCGAGAACGGCATGCAACTTACCCTTCAGGGAGAAGGCCATTCGGCACCGCGCGGCGGCGTGAACGGCGACTTGCTGGTGGTCATTGAGGAACTCGCCCACCCGCAGTTCAAACGCGACGGGGCCAATCTCTTCTACACCCGCGTGGTGAGCGTCACCGACGCCATCCTGGGCAGCGAAATCAGCATCCCCTGCATCGGCGGGGCCCAGAAACTCAAGATCGAAGCCGGCACGCAGTCGGGCACGGTGGTGCGCCTGCGCGGCAAGGGCCTTCCCGACAGCTACGGCCGCAACGGAGACCTCTATGTCAAGATCCTGGTATGGATTCCGCGCAAGCTCCGCGGCAGCGACAAGGAAGCCGTGGAACGCCTGAGTTCGAGCGAAAGCATAAAGCCCGATCCCTCACGTGAGGACCGGGCCCTGTTCGAAAAGGAAAGCCAGTACTTCTAGCCGCCCCTATTTCAGATAATCGTTGATGAAGCGGTTGCGCACGTCATCGATGCTCTTTTTCCATTCAGCCTGCCGTTCCCGCGAGAAATTGGCATAGCCGGAGTGCGGACGGTAGGGATTGGTGTAGATAACCTTGTCGGCCGACTTCGCCACGTTGTAGCCCGCAAAGACAGCGGCGGGCGCGCAGGTGAAATCGGATAGTCCGGCCTCCATGAAGAGGCGCGCGTCAGTCATCTGAAGGAAATTCGCCCCGTCGTAATAAGGCAGGATTTCAGGAGCAGTTTCACTCTCCTTATAGACTTCCAGCAGTTTGGGCCAGCCGGACAGGCGCCCTGCCAGCTTGCCGCCCATATCCATCATGGCAGGCACGGTAAGCACAGCCACCTTCACGCGCGGGTCCATGCCCGCCAGGGCCGCCGTCTGGGCGCCGCCCTGGCTGCTGCCCATCACCAGTACGCGCTCCCCGTCCCATTCAGGCAGGGTGCAGAGATAGTCGAGCGTGCGCTGGGCGCGCAGGAACATGGTGCGGAAGTAGTACGACTTGTGGTCGACCGGCTCGCGGCGTGAATAATCCTTGAGGGCGTTCGCATTGAGGTCGTCGTAGTACGACTGGGGCTGGTCGCCGAGCATGCCGTGGGCGTTCAGGTCCACTACGATGGCGCCGCCGCCCCGCTTGGCGTAGTTGGCGGCAAGGACGATGGAGGAACGGTTGCCCGCTTTGTTCACGCCGGCCCCGTGCAGGTACACGACGATGGGCAGGCTCTTCTTTTCAGCATTTTTGGGGCGGGCCAGATAGCCGCGCGCCGGCACATCGCCCACGCAATTGATCTCGAAGGCGAAGCACTCGAGGTTTTCAGCTTTCTTCACCTTGTCGGCCGGAATCTCCACCGGGGTGAGCGAGGCCTTCATCTTGAGTTTGCGCATGGCCTTGATCTCCTTGTCCCAGAAAGCGCGCATGTCGGCAGGGAAAGCGAAACCGGGGCGGAAGCCCTCGGCGTCCACGATGGCGCCGATGTCGGCGAATTCCTTCCGGTTTTCGGGGTTCAGGACACGCACCACCTGGGCGGTGGGAGCATCGTACGAAGCCGAATACAACAGGGACTTGCCGGCAGGGATGTGCTTTTGGGCCACACCCTTCTTTTTCTGGACGATTCCGTTCAGATAAACCTGCACGGAAAGATCAGCCTCGGTGTCGGACTCTACATACACGTCAATCTTTTCACCGGCGGCATAGCGTCCGTCCGGACGGTCGATACTGAGGCGTACTCGCTCACAGAATTTCTGTGCCCGGGAAGGGATGGCTGCGCCCACGGTCAAGGCCGCGGCAAGGACGCAAAAAAGGATTTTTTTCATTTTCATATCAATTATGTTGGTTTATCCTGCTCAAATGTACAACTTTTTTTCATTTTCGATTTGCGTACTCCAAAATATTTTCTACCTTTGCAGTCCCATTGAAAGGCAGCCTCTCTTCAGACGGTTTGATGACGCTGCGCCAACACACATAATAGATTGTATTATGGATTTGATTAATGTTGTCGATCAGGCCTTTGCCAACGAGCGGGTCGCTTCCTATCCGGCTTTCAAGGCGGGTGACACCATCACCGTGACCTTCCGGATCAAGGAGGGAGACAAAGAGCGTCTGCAGAACTTCCGCGGCGTGGTCATCCAGATCAAGGGTGGCAGCCCGGCCACGCGCACGTTCACCATCCGCAAGGTTTCCGGTGGCGTCGGTGTGGAGCGTATCGTTCCTTTCCAGAGCCCGATGATTGACTCGATCGAAGTCAACAAGGTGGGTAAGGTCCGCCGCGCCCGCATCTTCTATCTCCGCGACCTCGCCGGTAAGAAGGCCCGCATCAAGGAGAAGAAGTTCAGCGCCAAACCGGCCGCCGAAGCCGCCGAGTAACGAACAAGCCCGCGCACCGGGGCATACGGGTGCAACCGGCTCCCTAGCTCAATTGAATAGAGCATTTGACTACGGATCAAAAGGTTACAGGTTTGAGTCCTGTGGGAGTCACTTCAAAAACGCATCTGAAGCACCTCAGATGCGTTTTGTATTTTACTTGCCCCACACTTGCCCCACCGAATTTTTTGAGAGCGCCTGTTTTTGTTATATTTGCATTGATGTTTCGTCAGAGGCAAAGTCCCCTTTCCGCACGAAAGCAACTAAGGGGATCGAGTCTTTTGTGGTGGAGTATCTAACAACACATCATCAGAGTTGGCAGTGGGCTTGCCTCTATTCGGCACTTTTGGACAGTCAAAACCGGAAAAAGTCGTAAATTTGTAAAGATTCTTTACAGTGGTGTAAGGAGTCTTTACGGTTTTGAAGGGATGTAGGGTTCCGTAAGTGATTGGGATTGTGTTGATTGGTTTGTGTGGAACGGGATTTGACTCAAGCGTGGGCGTATAATGGTGATTTGACAATGGCTTCAAAAGTAGGAAAAATACTGGTGGTGGATGACAACCTGGGGATTCGCCGGGCGCTGGAGATCCTGTTGCCGATGCATTTTGCGGAGGTGAAGACGATTCCGTCGCCGGCCACCCTGGTGAGCTCGCTGGAGCAGTTCCGCCCCGACGTGGTTTTGCTGGATATGAACTTCAACACTTCTATCAATACCGGTAACGAAGGCCTGTATTGGGCCGGTGAAATCAAAAAGATGATGCCGGAGGTGGAAGTGGTCCTGTTTACGGCTTATGCCGATATTGCCCTGGCGGTGG
>JAFTEQ010000070.1 GCA_017453565.1 Bacteroidales bacterium | reverse complement strand
GAAGGTGACGGCGCCGGTCTGTCCGTTCGGAAGGACCACCATGCCCGCACGGGCGTAGAAATTGGAGATGATGGCCGACAGGTCCACGGGGAAGGCGTCGGCGCCGGGAAGCTCCTCCATACGGTTGCTCATCTCGCGGAGTGCCTGGGCCCAGCGGGAGGTGGAGTCGGCGAGCAGCAGGCACCTCAGGCCCATGGCCCGGTAGTACTCGCAGATGGTCATGGCCGTGTAGACCGAGGCTTCGCGGGCGGCTACGGGCATGTTGGAGGTATTGCAGATGATGGTGGTGCGCTCCATGAGCTTGCGTCCGGTATGCGGGTCCACGAGCTCGGGGTACTCGGTGAAGATCTCCACCACCTCGTTGGCGCGCTCGCCGCAGGCGGCCATGACCACCACGTCGGCCTCGCCCTGTTTGGCGATGGCGTGCTGGAGCACGGTCTTGCCGCAGCCGAAGGGCCCCGGGATGAAGCCCGTACCGCCCTCGGCGATGGGGTTGAAGGTGTCGATGATGCGCACGCCCGTAGCCATGAGTTTGCAGGGACGGGGCTTTTCGCGGTAGCCTTTCACGGCCACCTTCACGGGCCATCGCTGCACCATGGTCACGGGAACATCCTCCCCGTCCTCGTTTTCCAGGAGCGCGATCCGCTCGTCTACGGTGTAGGAGCCGGCCGGAGCCACTTCCTTCACCGTATAGGAACCCTTGAACGAGAAGGGGACCATAATCTTGTGGGGCAGCCAGCCTTCCTGCACCTCACCCAGCCAGGAGGCCGCTTCCACCTTGTCCCCGGGGGCCGCCAGGGGTTTGAAATCCCAATGTTTGCCGCGGTCGATGGGGTCGGTGTACTCACCCCGGCGCAGGAAGACGTCCTGCATGGTGGTGAGGTCGTTCTGCAGGCCGTCGTAGACGCTGGAGAGCAGACCCGGACCGAGGGTGGCCTCCAACATGCGGCCCAGGAACTCCACGCTGTCGCCGTTCCGAAGGCCGCGGGTGCTTTCGAAGACCTGCACGGAGGCCCGGTCGCCGCTCACCTTGATGACTTCGGCGAGCAGGTCGGTTCCCTTGAGCCGGATGTAGCAGAGCTCATTCTCGGCCACGGGGCCGTCGGTGCGGACGGTCACGAGGTTGGAGACGATGCCGATAACCTTTCCTGTCGTATTCATTTCGTATCTGTTGTTTCTGTTGCGGGTTTTCTGATTTCATCGACCAGGCGGCGGAAGAGGGCGCGGCCCGTTTCTGGGTCGAGCCGGAGCCAGCGTTCCACCGTCTTGAGCCGGGTGACGAAGCCCAGGATCCAGTCGAGGTCGAAGATGTCCATCTGGGTGAGTTCCAGGCTCTTGTCCCAGCAGAGGGCGTCGAGGGCGCGTTCCCGTCCGAGGATGTCTTCCTGCGCGAGGGCCGCTTCCGCGGCAGCCTCCTCCACGAATTCGTGCTCTTCGGTGTCGATGCAGTCCTGGTCTTCGGGGCGGCCGAGGCTCCGGTTGAGCCAGCGGGCCTTTACGTTGCGCAGGTCGCGGTCGAAGCGGAACCAGGCGCGCAGGAACCGGCTCCTGCTTTTCAGCGCCCCGGCATAGAAGGCGGGGTCGAGCCGTTCGGGGTCGTAGCCCTGCAGCAGCAGGCCGAGCTGCGCGGCGTCGCGCTCCGAGAGCTGGGCGCCGATTTCGCTGAGCACGGCTTCGGCGTCCAGGCCCTGGTTGTCCCGGATTTCCTGCCGCAGCACGGGCAGTGAGGCGATGATGTATTCGTAGTTATTCACCGAAAAGGAGTTTGCGCGTGACGGGGCGCAGGTATGAGACGATCAGGTTCCGGAAACTCTCGTCCGTGAGGTCCACGAACCAGTCGCCGTCCTTGGGGCCGATGGAGAAGCCGCCGGTGTTTTTCTTGGAGAAAGAGGCCTGCACGCCGTGTTTCAGGGCCTTGCTGAGTTCGCCCTTCACCCAGGGCTCCAGTTGCGCCTGCAGTTTTTCGGGGAGGATGAGCGAGAGGTCGGCGCTTTCCGTGGCGTCGAAACGCTGCGCGACGGCGAGGATGATCTCTTTCAGGAAGGCGGGATCCTGCAGGGCGGCGTCGGTGCCGGGGGTGCAGATGCCGGCCGTGAGCAGGTGCTCGATGTCGGAACGGGTGGCCTGCAGGGCCTGGTCCGATGCGCTGCGCACATCGGCCTCCGCCTTCGCGCGGAGGGCCACCGCCGCCTTTTCGGCCTCCGCCACCAGGCCCGCAGCCTCTGCGCGCGCCTGACTGACAATGGCCTGGGCCTGTTCCTGCGCCTCGGCGAGCAGGCGCTCGCCCTCTTCCTTGCCCTTCGCAAGGCCCTCGTTGTAGAGTTTCTCGGTGAGTTCCTGTAATTTGTTCTGCATATTGTGGGATTGTTTTTGCTTGCTGCCTTTAAGGCTACAAAAATACGAAGAAAGGCCCGATTTCACAAATGCTGGGAATGTCGGAAAACATTATTATATTTGTAGACTACTACAAACTGTAACCAATCATATGGATACTCTGAACATTATCGGGCAGTTCGCCGTGGAAGGGAAAGTGAAAGAGATCACGCCCTTGGGCGAAGGTTTCATCAACGATACCTACATCGTCCGCACCGAGGGCGGCGCCCCCGACTATATCCTCCAGCGCAAGAACCACTATGTCTTTCCCGACGTTCCTGCCATGATGGACAACATCGTGGCTGTGACGGAGCACATCAAGCGCAAGGTCGCCGACCCCATGCGCGAGACCCTCACCGTGGTGGACACCCTCGACGGCAGGCACTGCCTCCAGGACGCGGAAGGCAACTGGTGGGCTGTGTGCATCCTCATTCCGGACACGCGCACCTACGACACGGCGGACACCCCGGAACTCTGCCGCCAGGGCGGTATCGGCATCGGCCGTTTCCAGGCCCTGCTGTCCGACTTCGACAAACCCCTTGCCGAAGTCATCAAAGGCTTCCACAACATCCGCTGGCGTTTCACCCAGTGGGACGAGGCCCTCGCCGCCGACCGGGCGGGCCGAGTAGCTTCGCTGCAGGAGGAATGCGGCTGGATTGAGGCGCGCCGCGACGAAATGCTCGACTTCTGGAAACGCTTCGAAGACGGCATCATCCCCACGCGGGTGACGCACAACGACACCAAACTCAGCAACATCCTCTTCGACACGCGCACGGGCAAGGTCCTTTGCGCCATCGACCTCGACACCGTGATGAGCAGCACCTCGCTCAATGACGTGGGCGACGCCATCCGTTCCTACGCCAACGCCACGGTGGAAGACGATCCGCAGCTGGACCGCGTGCGTCTTCGTCCGGAGATGTTTGAAGCCTATATGGACGGTTACCTTTCGGAGCGTCGCGACACCCTGTCCGACAGCGAGAAGGAGTGGCTCGCCTTCGCCCCGCGCTACATTACCTTTGAGCAGACCCTTCGTTTCCTGATGGACTACATAGACGGAGACCGTTATTACAGGATCCACTATCCTGAGCACAACCTGGTACGCACGCATTCCCAGTACCGCCTGCTCCAGAGCATGGAAGGGCAGTACGGCAGGATGCAGGACATCGTCGGCAGACTGCTCGAAGAAGAATAGATACATCGTGAACATGCTTTCCAAACCGCTTCTTTCCGTTCTGTTGCCCGCAGTCCTCTGCTGTCTGCCGCTTCGTGCGGAGCGTCGTTTTGTGTCTTCCGCCCAGGAACTGAATGCGGTCCTTTCCGAACTGGCCCCGGGAGACGAACTCGTCTGGCGCGACGGCAGTTATGACGCCCAGAAAGTGAAGCTGAGCGCCAGCGGAGCCGAGGGCAGACCCATTGTACTGCGTGCCGAACATCCCGGCGCTGTGGAGTTTACCGGCGCATCTTCCATTTCGCTGGATGGCTCCTGGCTTGTTGCCGAGGGCTTCGCTTTCCGCCGGCTCGACAATTCGGTGAAGAATACCCCCCTTGTCTTTGCCAAGGGCAGCACTCACTGCCGCATCTCGGATTGCCTCATCGACGGGCGTGGAAGTGCCGAAAGCAGTGTGGACAGCAAGTGGGTGTCGCTCTACGGGCAAGACCATGAAGTGAGCCACTGCAGTTTCCTCGACAAGCGCAACATGGGTGCCCTGCTGGTGGTGTGGATGGAGAAGGACGTGGTGCCGGCCCACCGGATTGAAGGCAACCATTTTACCCGTCCCTTTACCATTCTCGACGAACGGGGGCGGCCCAGAAACGGTCAGGAGGGTATCCGGATCGGTACCAGCCCCTTCTGGAAGCAGGACGGGAACTGTGTCATCCGAGGCAATTATTTCTATCACTGCGACGGAGAGAAGGCCGAGACCATCTCCGTGAAATGCTGCGCCAATACCGTGGAGGGCAATGCCCTTGAAAACAGCGCGGGTACCGTCACCCTGCGTCACGCGCACCGCTGCACGGTGCGGGACAATGTGATCGTTTCCGACGGTGACAAGGAGCACGGCGGCATCCGTATCGGCGGCGAAGGTCACCTGGTGGAGGGGAATACCCTGGTCGGCATCCGCGGCAGGGTCTATAAGGCGCCCATCAGCGTTATGAACGGAGAACCCAATGCACCGGATAACGGTTATGTGCCGGTACGTGGCCTTATGCTGCGGGACAATGTCATGATCGGCTGTGCAGAGGGAATCGTGCAGGGGGCTGCACGCCGGGAAACCATGACGGTGAAACCGGAGGGCGTGGTCCTTCAAGGCAACATCCAGTTGGACAAGGATGCCCGCAGGACCGCTGCGGCCCTGAAAAAGTTGGAACAGATTAAATCACACGCCGGAGTAAGATGGCAATACGAATGATGAAACGCTTTTCGGCGCTCGCTGCGGCGCTGTTTTTCCTGGTCGCCTGCGGCGGCCCCGTGTCCCCAGAAAAGGTTCAGGCCAGGCTCGACAAAGCCCAGCCGGGCGATACCGTCGTCCTGAAGGACGGAGTGTACGCCGACCTCGAACTCAACTGGTCGGTCCGTGCAGGGCAGGCACCGGTGGTGCTCCGTCCCGAGACGAAAGGCGGCGCCGTCTTTACGGGTTCGTCGCATGTGAACCTTGCGGGCGAAGGTCTTGAAGTGCAGGGATTGCTCTTCCGCGACATTGTTTTGGGGCGCAACGAGTCTGTGGTGACTTTCCGCCAGGGCGATTCGCTCGCCCGCGGCTGCCGTCTTACGGATTGCGCCTTCGACGGCTGCGGCGCGCTCCGGCGCGACACGCCCAACAGCTACATCTCCCTCTACGGCCGGCGGAACCGGGTGGACCACTGCTCGCTTCTGGGCAAGAAGAACCTGGGCGTCACCCTGGTGGTGATGCTCGACTATCCCGGCTGCCTTCCCAACGGCCACAGCATAGACCACAACTGGTTCGGTCCCAGGCCCGTCTACGGCTCCAACGGAGCGGAAACCATGCGTGTGGGCACCTCGCACCAGTGCATGGAGAATTCCCGCACCGTCATCGCCGACAACCTTTTCGAGCGTTGCGACGGCGAGGTGGAGGTGGTCTCCATCAAATCGTGTGAGAATATCATCGAACGCAATACCTTCCTGGAGTGTCAGGGCGTGCTGGCCCTGCGCCATGGCGACCGCAACGTCGCGCGCGAAAACCTTTTCCTGGGAAACGGGGTGCGCAATACGGGCGGCATCCGCATCGTGGGCGAAGACCAGCAGGTGCTGGATAACCGCTTCCTGGGCCTTCGCGGCAAGCGTTTCTTCGCTCCGCTCGCGCTCATGTACGGCGTGCCCAATTCGCTCCCAAACCGCTATATGCAGGTGAAACGCACCGTGGTTCGGGGCAATCTGTGGGCTGACTGCAGCCCGCTCGAATTCGATACCGGCTCCGACTTTGAACGTACCCTGCCGCCCGTCGGAACGGTGTGGGAAGACAATGAGATCCGTCCCCGGCCCGAGCCCGCTCCCGCCGTGGAGACGCTGCGCGAAGGGCGCGGCGCTTCTTGGTATACGCCTGTAAAACAGGAAGTTGTCGAGGAAGTGATAACCATCTCCGATGCGGAACTCGTGCTCGATAAACCCATCGAGGTGCATGGTCCCATGAAGATCGTGGCGGCCCCGGGCGTGCGTCCGGTCATCCGTTTCGCCGGGAAGAAGCGCGCCGAAATGATCCGCATCTGCGAAGGCGGCTCCCTGGTCCTGGAAGGAATTGACTTTGACGGCGAGCCCATTCCGGGCAAGGCCGCCGCGCGCGGCGCCGTCTGCACGGACGAAAAACTCATCGCACCCTATACGCTGCGGGTTTCCGACTGCGGTTTCCGCAATTTCGGTGAGAGTACCACCATTCCCATCCAGGGACTCAAGGGGACCTTCGCCGACAGTGTGGTGGTCCGTGGCTGCCGTTTCGAGGCCCTCTCGGGCGACGCCATCAGTTTTGCCGCCGAGTCGGATGACAAAGGCCGTTACAATGCCGACGACATGATTATCGAGGGCTGTGTCTTCGAGCGCATCCTCGGTATCCCCGTGAACGTGTACCGGGGCGGCACCGATGAAAGCACGGCGGGCCCCTACGTGTATGTGCGCGGCTGTTCCTTCGTGGAGGCCAACAACAAGGTACGCGGCGCTGCGCTGCGTATCGTGGGCGCCCAGATCCTGCGCATCGAGGACTGTTCCTTTACCGACAGCGGCAAGGGCGGCTACTGCATCACCCTCGACGACGCTCCCTGGGAAGACATCCGCCTGAGCCGTCTTCAGTTCGTCCGCTCCGGTGGCGTAAAAGCCAACCGTATATTCTCCCTCTGACCATGAGAAAAGTCCTGATCCTCCTTTCGTCACTGCTTCTGCTGGCACCCGCGCTGCGTGCGGCGGATCATCCCAACCTGCTGCTTACACGCCGTTGCGTATCCGAGATCCGGAGTGTGCGTGGGAGCCTTCCGTTGTTCGATTTTTCGGTGAACGAGCTCCTGAAGGAAGCCGATGCCGCCTTGGAGCGCCCGCTCGACGTGCCCGTGCCCCGCGACGGGGGCGGCGGACCCAGCCACGAGCAGCACAAGCAGAACTATTATGATATGTACCATCTGGGCGTGGCCTGGCAGGTGAGCGGCGAAAAGCGCTATGCGCAGAAAGCCCGCGAGATCCTGCTCGCCTATGCGCGGCTCTATCCCACGCTGGGCTATCATCCGGTGGTGCTTTCGCCCGTTCCGGGCCGGCTTTTCTGGCAGACGCTCAACGAAAGCGTGTGGCTGGTCCATACGGCCATGGCCTACGACTGCCTCTACGACTTTTTGTCCTCATCGGACCGTAAAACCCTGGAGAAGAACCTCTTCCGCCCCATGGCGGCCTTCATTATGGACGGCACGGCCGACAACCATGCCAACCGGGAGACCTTCAACAAGATGCACAACCACGGCACCTGGGCCGTGAGCGCGGTGGGGATGATCGGCCTGGTGATGGGTGACGACGAGCTGGTACGCCAGGCGCTCTACGGAAGCGAGCCGGGTGGCGGGTTCCTGCGCCAGATGGACGAGCTCTTCTCGCCCGACGGCTATTTCACGGAAGGGGCCTACTACCAGCGCTACGCCCTCTGGCCCTTCGTGCTCTTCGCCCAGTGCCTCGACCACGCCCGGCCCGGCCTGCGGGTCTTCGAGCGGCGTGACGGCATTCTTTGCAAGGCGGTGGACACCCTCCTGCAGCTTGCCTACGGCGGGGAGTTCTTCCATTACAACGACGCCCTCGAAAAGGGATATTCCGCCCAGGAACTGATGTACGCCGTAGACATCATCTACAACGTGCGTCCTCAGGAGAAGCAACTGCTTTCCATCGCCCGCGACTATCAGGGCCGGGTGCTGGTGTCCGATGCGGGCTTCGCCGTGGCGCGCGACATCGCCGCCGGGCAGGCCGAGCCCTATGTCTACAGGACACGCCTGCTGCGCGACGGCCGTGACGGCCGCGACGGCGCCCTCGCCGTGCTGCGCAGCCGGGAGGGGAGCGCCCTCACCTTCAAGGCCACTTCGCACGGCCTCAGCCACGGCCATTACGACAAACTCACCGTGGCCTGGTACGACGGCGGCCATGAAGTGGTGAGCGACTACGGCGCCGCCCGCTTCCTGAACATAGAAGCCAAGTACAAGGGGCATTACACGCCCGAGAACAAGAGCTACGCCATGACCACCGTGGCGCACAATACCGTGGTGGTGGACGGCCGCAGCCATTACGACGGCAAGATCAAGGTCTCCTCGCAGCATGCGCCGCGCCTGGTCAGTTTTGAAGGCGGCGATCCGGCTTTCCAGTATGTCTGCGCCGTCGATTCCACGGCTGCGCCCGGGGTGCGCCTGCAACGTTGGACGGCCCTTGCGGAAGTGCCCTTCCTGGACCGCCCCCTCATCCTCGACCTCTTCCGGACGAGTTCCGATTCCGTACACGACTACGACCTGCCGCTCCACTACAACGGGCACATGATCAGTCTCAGCCTTCCGTACAAGCGAGCCCTGGACCATATGGAGGCCCTGGGCACAAGGAACGGCTACCAGCATCTTTGGGTGGAGGCACAGGCCTCCGGAGCGGAAGGCTCCACCGCCTATACCTGGCTCTGCGGCAGCAGGATGTATTCCTACACGGCGTGCACCAGCCCCCAGACCGAGGTGCTGCTCCTGCGCACCGGCGCGGGCGATCCTAACTTCAACCTGCGCAGCGAACCCGCCCTCATGCTTCGTGAACGGGGCCGCAAGACGCATCTCTTCGCCTCCTGCCTGGAAACGCACGGCCGTTACGACCTGCGCACCGAGCAGGCCGCCGATATGGTGCGTTCCTGCGAGGGGCTCGAGATCGTGGAAGACGGGCCGCAGCGTATCTGCGTGCGTTACCGTTTCAAGGGCGGGCACAGCGTCCTGCTCACGGCGGAAGTCCAGAACGGAAAGATGAATGTTCAATATCAATAATCCAATAACAGTATGAAAACTTGCAGTGAAAGGTATCAGATTGGCGCGGAACTCCCGTGGGAACCCGCCGGTGAAGGCGTCCGCCGCCAGATTATGGGCTACGACGGCCAGTTGATGATTGTGAAAGTACATTTCGAGAAAGGCGCCGTGGGCAGTCTCCACGAGCACTACCACAGCCAGGCCACCTATGTCGCGAGCGGTAAATTCGAGCTCAACATCGGAGGCGAGAAGAAGGTCCTCGTGCAGGGCGACGGCTACTATGTGGCGCCCGACGAACTCCACGGCTGCGTCTGCCTCGAGGAAGGCGTGCTCATCGACGTATTCTCCCCGCATCGGGCCGATTTCCTGAAGAAGTAGCGCCCTATGAAAGTGAAAGGACTACGTTGGTGGGTGCTGGGACTCGTCGTCCTGGTAACCATCATCAACTATCTCGACCGCAACACCCTGGGCATCATGTGGGCCAAGATCGTGGAAGATCTGGGCCTGATCAGCCGGGAGGGCCTCACCGACGCTCAGTTCAACGATCTGAGCAAGAAGCTTTTCCGCGACATCAACATGGTGTTCATGATCTTCTACGGTCTTTCCCAGATGTTCTCGGGTAAGCTCTACGACAAGATCGGGACCCGAAAGGGCTTCACTATCTCCGCCATCGTGTGGGGTATCTCCGACCTGCTGACCTCCTTCGCTACGGGCGTGAAGTCCATCGCCGGTTTCCGTGCCGGTCTCGGACTCGGTGTGGCCGGCCCCTGGCCCGGCACCGTGAAGAGCAATGCCGAATGGTTTCCGCAGAAGGAACGCGCCCTGGCGCAGGGTTTCTTCAACGCCGGCGCCTCGCTGGGTGCCATCCTGGCTCCCATCCTCATCGCCCTCATCTACGCCGCATTCGGCTGGAAGTGGACCTTCGTGGCCATTGGTGTGCTGGCGCCGATCTGGGTGATTCCCTGGCTGATCGTGAACAAGAAAGGCCCCAAGGAGCATCCCTGGATCACCGACGAGGAACGCGATTATATCGTGAGCGGACAGCCCGAATGCAAGGTGAGCAACGACAAGGGGCTCAGCTGGGGGCAGTTGCTCTCGCGTCGCAAGAGCTATTCCGTCATCCTGGGCCGCTTCTTCCTCGATCCCATCTGGTGGATGTTCGTAACCTGGCTGCCCATCTATCTGGGCCAGAAATACGGCATGGATATCAAGGAACTGGCCGCGCACATGTGGATTCCCTACGTGGGCGCCGCGCTGGGTTCGCTCGCCGGAGGCTGGGTGTCGAGCCGGCTCATCCACATTGGCCGGAGCGTGGCGTTCGCCCGCAAGGCTTCCATCGCCATGGGCGCCGCCGTCCTGCTGCCCGCCCTCGTGTGGGTGGCCTTCGTGCAGGATCCCATGACGGCGGTGCTGGTCATGGCCATCATTCTCTTTGCTTATCAGTTTACCATCAGCAATATCCAGACCCTGCCCGGCGACATGTACACCGGACGCAGCATCGGTTCGCTGGCCGGCCTGGGCGGTGCCGCCGCCACGCTGGGAACCATCCTCACCATGCTGTTCGTCCCCGTGCTCACCGCTGGCGACAACTGGACGCCCTTCTTCATTATGGGCGCGTCGCTGGTGCCCCTGAGCGTGCTCTGCGTCTTCCTCTTTGGCGGGAAACTGCAGCACGAGGCTGAAACGAATACTGAAAAATAAATGTCCCTGAATATGAAAAGACTGGAAGGAAAGGTAGCCGTTGTGACCGGCGGCGCCCGCGACCTGGGTCGCGCAGTTGCGGTCAAACTTGCCCTGGAAGGGGCAAAGGTGTGTGTGAACTATGCACACAATGAGAAGAATGCGGAAGACACCCTCGCGCTCATCCGCGAGGTGGGCGGCGAGGCTATCGCCGTGAAGGCCGACGTCACCCGCGAAGACGAGGTGAAAGCCCTCTTCGACAAGGTCGTCGCCGCGTTCGGTCCCAAGATTGACATCCTGGTCAACGTGGCCGGCGGCATGGTGGCCCGCAAGAAGGTGGAGGAGCAGACCTCCGACTGGTACGACTTTGTCATGAACCTCAATATGAAGAGCGTCTGGCTCTGCACCCGCGAGGCTGTGCAGTACATGGACAAGGGTGCGGCCATCGTGAACTTCTCTTCTCAGGCCGGCCGCGACGGCGGCGGCCCCGGTGCTTCTCTTTACGCGACGTCCAAGGCGGCCGTCCTTTGCTATACCCGTGCCATGGCGAAGGAACTCGGCCCGCGCGGCATCCGTGTGAACGCGCTCTGCCCGGGCATGATCAACACCACTTTCCACGATACCTTCACCAAGCCGGAGGCACGTGAGAACCTGCACAACTCCGCTCCGCTCAGGCGGGAAGGGGAAGCGCCCGAGGTGGCCGACCTGGTCTGCTACCTGGCCAGCGACGAATCTTCCTACATCACCGGAACCGGTATCGATATCAACGGTGGTTGTTTCTTCTCATAGACCGACAGTCATGACAGCCATCCTGGCCGTGGCCTGCACCCTGCTTCTGGCGGGGTGCGGGTCCGCCGCGACCGATCCCGACCCGAATGAAGGGAAGGAGGAAGTGCGTACGGGCCGGCTCATCGCCGACGGGCGTGACGCCAAGACCTATACGCTCATCACTTCCTCGGGCTACAATTACGAGACCCCCGACAATTCGGGCGAACATGCGCAGGCGCCTTTCCGGCACATCAAACAGCGTTTCGACGAGGAACTCGACAGGTACGTGTTCGATTTCTATCTGCACATCCAGAACGACGACGACCGGGGCAAGACCAATATTACCGACCGTCAGCGAAACGAAATCAAGACCGACGCCAAATCGCCCCGCTACATGTATGCCATGGCGGGGGAGAGCCTGGAGATGGAATGGCTCTTCCGCCTGCCGGAAGGGATGAAGACCACCTCCAAGTTCTCGCACATCCACCAGCTCAAGGGCATCGACAACGATGCCGGAACGGCCGACGTGAGCCAGCCCATCATTACCTTCACGGCGCGGAGCGTCTCCGGGGGGCAGCAGTTCCAGATCTGCTACAACGGCCCCTCGCCTTCATCGACCGAAACCCTGCTCAAGACCGACCTGGCGCCGTTCCTGGGCCAGTGGGTGAAGGTGAAGGAAACGGTGACCTTTGCGCGCGAAGGCAGCTATTCCGTGGTGGTGGAACGTGTTTCCGACGGCCGCGAACTCGTCCGGCTCGAGGGAATCAAACGTGATTTCCGGCGCGACGGCGCCGCCGGTCACCGGCCCAAGTGGGGGCTGTACCGCAATTTCGGCGAAGGACGGAGCCTCTCCGACCAGCTGCGCGATGAAATCCTGTCATTCGCCGATTTTTCTGTAACAAAATTGTAACACCTATGAACGTGTTTGTTACCCTTCTCACGGGAATCCTCGCCATGGCGGGACCAGAGCTTCCCCCCGGCGTGCTCGCCAACGACGTGTCGGGAACCCGCTATGTGATGGCGAACCCCGACGGCATCCTCATTGCCGACGGCAAAAATGAGCAGGCCTATCTCAAATACCGTGAACACGGTTATCTGTGGCAGGTCCCGGAGTTTTCGACGGGCCGGCCACACAAGGTCCAGCACATTGTGCAGGTCTACGACGAAACGTTGAAAAAGCATGTGTTCGAGTTCCACGCCCACATTGCGGAAGATGACGATTTCTGCCTGCCCGACCGCGACAACCGTCAGCGCGTCGAACTGGCGACGGCCGGCAAGCATCCTTCGCCCGTGGTGGCAGGAGAGGGGCAGACCCTGAAGATGAGCTGGTATTTCCAGTTGGCCAGGGATATCAAGCCGTCCTCGAAGTTCTGGCATGTGCATCAGCTCAAGGGTATCGCCAACATTTTGCCGAACGACACGTCCATGCCCATCCTCACCTTCTCCTGCAACCTCAAACCCAATGGAGCCGAGGTGATGCAGGTGGTATACAAGGCCCCTCATTCCAATGACAACGAGTACCTTGCCACGGTGCCGCTCAAGGAGGTGGCCGGCGAGTGGCTCTACGTGGAAGAGGATATTCTCTGCGCCCGTAAGGGCCGTTTGAACGTGATGATCAGGCGCGTTCGCGACGGCAAGGTCCTGGTGGACCTGAAGGATGTGGAGCGCGATTTCTGGCGTGACAACTGCTCTGTCGTGCATCCCAAATGGGGTATCTACCGTTCCATTGGAGAGCATTTCGCCTTTGTGAAAGACGGGTCGCTGCACGACGAGACGGCGCGTTTCGCCGACTTCCGCGTGCACAATACGGCCTTCCCGGTATATCCGAAGCCGCAGCCTAAGAAGTAGGGTTTAGCCGAGGAAGCCGAGCAGGATACCTGCGGCTACGGCCGAACCGATGACGCCGGCCACGTTGGGGGCCATGGCGTGCATGAGCAGATGATTGTTGGGGTCGTATTTGCGGCCCACCGTTTCCGATACGCGGGCGCTGTCCGGCACGGCCGACACACCCGCGTTTCCTATGAGCGGGTTGATCTTGCGGCCTTCCTTGCAGAAGAGGTTCATGAATTTGACGAAGAGCACGCCGCAGGCCGTGGCCACGATGAACGACACCAGCCCTAGTCCGAAAATGAGGAGCGAACGGCCCGACAGGAACACGTCGGCCTGGGTGGAGGCGCCCACCGTGAGACCGATGAGGGTGGTGACCACATCGACGAGCGGACCTCTTGCCGTTTCGGCGAGACGACGGGTTACTCCGCTTTCTTTCAGCAGGTTGCCAAAGAAGAGCATGCCCAGTAGCGGCAGGCCTGAGGGGACGATGAAAGCGGTGCAGAGGAAACCTGCGATGGGGAAGATGATGCGCTCGCGACGGTGTACGTGGCGCGGAGGGGCCATCCGGATGCGGCGTTCCTTGTCGGTGGTGAGCAGCCGCATGATGGGCTCCTGGATGACCGGGACAAGGGCCATGTAGGAATAAGCCGATACGGCGATGGCACCCATGAGTTCCGGGGCAAGTTTGGAGCTCAGGAAGATGGCTGTGGGACCGTCGGCGCCGCCGATGATGCCGATCGCACCGGCCTCATTGGGCGCGAAGCCCAGGGCGAGCGCCAGCAGATAGGCACCGAAGATGCCCATCTGCGCGGCGGCGCCGACGAGCATGAGCCGGGGTTGCGAGAGCAGGGCCGAAAAGTCGGTCATGGCACCGATGCCCAGGAAGATGAGCGGGGGATACCATCCCTGCCTGACACCCTGGTAGAGGATATTGAGTACCGACCCTTCTTCGTACACGCCGATCCGGAGTCCCTCGCCCGTGGCGGGGTCGAAGAACAGGGGAATGTTGCCCACGAGCATACCGAATCCGATGGGCACGAGCAGGAGCGGTTCCCATTTCTTGAAGATGCCCAGGCAGATGAAGAGGATGCCCAGCAGGATCATCGCCAGATGCTCCCAGCTGGCGTTCGCGAAACCCGTGAACTGCCAGAACTGCTGCAGGCTTTCAATAATGTTTTCCATCAGGCAAGTCGGATGATGGGGGCCCCTTCGAGCACCGAGTCGCCGGTCTTCACGCAGACCTCGGCCACGGTGCCGTCCTGTTCGGCCTGGATTTCATTTTCCATTTTCATGGCTTCCAGTACGGCCACTTTCTGCCCGGCCTTCACGGCCTGGCCCGGCGTCACGCACAGGTCGATGATGACGCCCGGAAGCGGCGCCGTTATTTGGGTTCCACTTGTAGACGGGGCCGCGTTGTTGCCCGGAGCCGGTGCGGGTGCAACTGCTGCGGGAGTCGGCTGCGCCGACCCCACCGTCTGCGACGGTCCCCCCACATCCGAGCCGTGGGCGGCACGTCCCGCTGCAGCCGTACCCGCTCCGGCTTCCAGCGTAACGTCATAGTCAACTCCGTTCACGGTCACGGAGGCGCGACCGTCCTCGACGCCGTTTACGGCGACTTCGTAGTCTTTTCCTCCTATTTTGAACTTGTATGTGCTCATTTGCCAGGTTTTTTTCTGAAATTGAGGGATTTGTCGCCCCAGGGCGAGGCTGCCGGACGGATGGTAACGATACCGGGTTCCCGGTCGTGGATGCAGTCCGTGTAATAGAGGTGCAGGGCCGTAGCGATGGCCGCGATCTCGGCATCGGGGGCCGCGGCGTCCTCGGGTTTCCCGTTCTGCGCGGACGCGTTGTAGGCCGCCCGGCGTGCGTCGAGCCGCTCGTCGACCCGTCTGAAGACGCCGCCCAGCGTATTGAACAACAGGAACAGCACCAGCAGGGCACAGAACACCACCAGCACGCTGATGAGCGTGAGTGTCCAGCCGTGCGGGTCGGTCTGCGCCATCCGGTCGGCTCCTGCGGTGAGTAGGGTAAGCGGCAGCATGGTCAGAGCGGCAGGTTATCGTGTTTCTTGGCCGGGATGTCCTGGCGCTTGTTCTGCAGCGCCTCCAGGGCGCGGATGACGCGGAATCGGGTGTTGCGTGGCTCTATCACGTCCTCAATATATCCTTTCTGCGCCGCCTGGTAGGGATTGCAGAACAGGTCGTCGTATTCCTTTTTCTTCTCCTCGCGCAGCTGTGCCTGTTTCTCCGGATCGGTCTCGGCCTTGAGTTCCTTGCCATAGAGGATGCCCACGGCACCGTCGGCGCCCATCACGGCAATGTTCGCCGTGGGCCAGGCGTAATTGATGTCGCCGCGCAATTGCTTGCAGCTCATAACGATATGGGCTCCACCATAGCTCTTGCGCAGGGTTACGGTCACCTTGGGTACCGTGGCCTCGCCGTAGGCATAGAGGAGTTTGGCTCCATTGGAGATGATGGCTCCGTATTCCTGTTGCGTACCGCAGAGGAAGCCGGGCACGTCCACCAGGGTTACGAGCGGAATGTTGAAAGCGTCGCAGAAGCGGACGAAACGGGCTGCCTTACGCGATGCCGCAATATCCAGCACGCCGGCCAGGATCCTGGGCTGGTTGGCTACCACGCCTACGCTCCGGCCGCCCATGTGCGCAAAGCCCACGATGATGTTCTTCGCGAAATCCTTGTGCACTTCGAAGAAGTCGCCGTCATCCACGATGCTGCGTACCACGGCGTACATGTCGTAGGCCTTGTTGGGGTTATCGGGGATGATCTCGTTGAGCGCATCGTCGGTGCGGCCCACGGGGTCGGAGGTCGGGCGTGCGGGTGCCGTTTCCAGATTGTTCTGGGGCAGGAACGAAAGCAGCCGCTTGATGGTTGCGAGCCCTTCTTCCTCATTTTCAGCGGCAAACTGGGCAACGCCGCTCTTGGAGGCGTGTACCAGGGCGCCGCCCAGGTCTTCCTGGCTTACTTCCTCGCCCGTCACGCTCTTCACCACAGCGGGGCCGGTGAGGAACATATAGGAAGTGTTCTTCACCATGAGCGTGAAGTCGGTGAGGGCGGGGGAGTACACCGCGCCACCGGCACAGGGACCGAAAATGCCGCTGATCTGCGGCACAACGCCCGATGCAAGGATGTTGCGCTCGAAGATTTCCCCATAGCCTGCCAGGGCGTCGATGCCTTCCTGGATACGGGCGCCGCCCGAGTCGTTGAGCCCGATGACGGGGGCGCCGGCCTGCACGGCCATGTCCATGACCTTGCAGATCTTTTCACTCATGGTCTTGCTCAGCGATCCGCCGCTCACGGTGAAATCCTGGGCAAAGACGAACACGGTCCGTCCGTCAATCGTGCCGCGACCGGTCACCACGCCGTCGCCGTCGGGGTGGCTGGCGTCCATGCCGAAGTTGGTGCAACGGTGCTGGACGAACATGTCGAACTCCTCGAGGGAGTCGGGGTCAAGCAGGATGGCGAGCCGCTCCCGGGCTGTCAGTTTGCCCTTCTCGTGCTGGGCCGCAATACGTTTCTCGCCGCCGCCCAGGCGGGCTTTTTCGCGCCGCGCCACGAGTTCCTTGATTTTCTCTTGCTGGATACTCATATCGTGCAAAGATACGAATTATTTATAGAACGAGGCAGGAATCCATGAGCGCGGCAATCCCGGCTTTGTCGAGATGCTGCCCGATGAAGACGATTTTCTGCATCCGGTCTCCGTAGACGGGGTCCCAGTCGCGGCGCAGCTGGGCGTCGCGGCGGAGCTGTTCTTCCAACTCGTCGGCGGGCATGGCGGCGTACCACAGGCCCGCGTCGCGCAGGCTCTTCTGCCGGCCCGCCTGCTCGAAAAGGCAGCATTTGTCGGGTTCGTCCGAAAAATAGCAGAGCCCCTTGGCGCGGATGACGTTCGCGGGCCACTTGCGGGCGGCCATATAATCGAAGCGGTTCAGGTCGAGCGGCTTGCGGGCCGTGTAGACGAAGGTGTCAATGCCGTATTCGAGCGCCTCGCCCTCCTCTTCCTCCTCCTCGTCCTCTCCCTCGATGGCGGCGATCCAGGCGGCCGAGGTGGCCACGCGTTCAAAGTCGAACATGCCCGTGAAGATGATTTCGTCGAGGTCAATGTCGCCGTAGTCGCAGCTGAGGATGCGGGCACCGGGATTGAGCCCCTTCACCACCGCACGGAGGTGTCCCAGTTCCTCCTGCGTGAGTTCGGACGCCTTGTTGAGCAGGACGATGTTGCAGAACTCCAGCTGTTCGATGACCAGCCGTTCCAGGTCGTCCTCGCCGATGTCTTCGCGGTCCAAGGCCGCTCCGAGCCCGAATTCGTCCTTCATCCGCAGGGCGTCCACCACTGTTACGATGCAGTCCACGTAGGGAAGGGTGGACGAGGGGTACTGCGCTCCCAGCGAAGGGATGGTGCTGATGGTCTGGGCGATGGGGGCGGGCTCGCAGATGCCGCTCGCCTCGATCACGATGTAGTCGAACTTGGAGGAAGCGGTGATCTGGGCGAGCTGGGCGATGAGGTCCGCCTTGAGCGTGCAGCAGATGCAGCCGTTCTGAAGGGCCACCAGGCTGTCGTCGGTCTTGCCCACGATGCCTCCCTTCTCGATGAGGGAGGCGTCTATGTTCACTTCGCCGATATCGTTCACGATAACGGCGAATTTGATGCCTTTCCGGTTGGCGAGGATGCGGTTCAGAAGGGTGGTCTTTCCGCTTCCCAGATAGCCGGTCAGCAGCAGGACCGGCACTTGTTTCGGCGTATAATCGATAGTCATAATTACTTGATTCTGAGTGCTTCTATTCTTTCTATCCGCTTGTCTATGAGCGCTTCGTCCAGCGTTCCTTCCTCCACGGCGCGCAGCACGGCGTCGAAGGCTTCGGCGAGCCGCTGCGGCTTGAGGACGATGTCTGCTCCGGCCCTGAGGGCCTGCAGTGCGGCCTCGGCCGGGGGCAGCAGCTGGGTGATGGCGCCCATCTCCAGGGCGTCGGTGATGATGGCGCCGCGGTAGCCGAGTTCCTGCCGCAGCAGCCCCTGCAGCACCTCCGGGCAGAGGGTGGAGGGGCGGTCGGAACCCGTGACGGCGGGCAGGGCGATGTGGGCGGTCATGACCAGACGCGCCCCAGCCTCGATTCCGGCGCGGAAGGGAAGCAGTTCGCAGGCGCGCAGCTCCTCCAGGCTCCGCAAGCTCTGTGCAAAGCCCAGGTGGCTGTCCTGTCGGGTGTCGCCGTGACCGGGAAAATGCTTGAGGCAGCCCCGGACGCCCTGCGATTCAAGCCCTTCCAGGAAGGCCGCCGCCATCTGCGCGGCGACGGAGGGGTCCGGCGAAAAGGCCCGGGTCCCGATAATGGGGTTCTGCGGGTTGGTGTTCACATCGGCCACGGGGGCGAAGTCTATGTCGATCCCGTAGCGACGAAGGTAGCGGCCGATTTCCGTTCCGGCCTGGCGGGCCTTTTCCGGCTCGCCCGCAGCCCCCAGCGCGCCCATGCTCTCGTAGCGGGGCACGTCGAAGGCGGGATTCCCGGCGATGCGGGCCACCCGTCCTCCTTCCTCGTCGATGCAGACCAGCGGCCGCCCGGGGAGGGCATGGAGGGCTGCCGTAAAGGCCTGCAACTGATCCGGACCTGCGATATTGTGCCCGAAGAGCACCACGCCGCCCACGGGGTAGCGCGCGTAGCCTTCGCGCATACGCTCGCTGAGTGCCTGCACCCCGAAGGCCGGGAGTTCACGGTCGCTCTCCCAGCGAAGGGAGCGGTCGAGCGCCTCGGGACGAACAAAAAAGAGCCGTCCGACTTTCTCGCGCAGGCAGGGGGTGATTCCTTTCATAACCGATAACAAAGATACGGTAAAAAAACGGAATTCTTCTTGGAATTCCGCGTGAGTTTTACGAATTTTGGAGACTAAATAACAATAACCAAACCCATGAAACTGTTTCGCCTTTTCATCGCATCGCTCTTCGCCCTGGGTCTGAGCGCCTGCGCTTCCAAGATTGACTGCACCGTGCCCGCCCGCATCGTAGACGGGACCATCGTCACGCAGGTCCCGCCCCGTGCTCCGGGGCAGGCCTCGATGCTCCGCTTCGCCGCCGAGCCCATCGATACCGTCCGCATCGCCCTCGTTGGCCTTGGTATGCGCGGCACCGGTACCCTGAAGCGGCTCATCCACCACGACCAGTCCGAAGCGCGCCTCGTTGCGGTCTGCGACGTTCTGGAAGAGAATGTGAACAAAGCCCTGCAGATCGTTGCCGACGCCGGCCTGCCCGCCCCCGCGCCTTACATCGGGGAAGAGGCCTACAAGGAACTCTGCGCCCGGCCCGACGTAGACTTGGTCTATGTGGTCACCGACTGGATCCATCACACGCCCATCGCGGTCTATGCCATGGAGCAGGGCAAGCATGTCGCCATCGAGGTGCCGGCCGCAACCACGCTGGCCGAGTGCTGGCAGCTGGTCGATACGGCCGAAAAGACGCGCCGCCACTGCATGATGCTGGAGAACTGCGTGTACGACTTCTTCGAGGCCTCCTGCCTCAAGATGGCCCAGGAAGGACAATTCGGCGAGATCTATTATGCCGAAGGCGCCTACATCCACAACCTCGACCACGGCTGGCGCAGGTATTACAAGAACTGGCGTCTCGACTTCAACAGCAAGTTCCGCGGCGACAACTATCCCACGCACGGTTTCGGCCCCATCTGCCAGGCCCTGAACATCCACCGTGGCGACCGCCTGCGCACCCTCGTTGCCATGGATACCCGCTCGTTCCGCGGCCTGGAGCATGCCCGTGAGATCATGGGCGTGGATTCTTTTGCCGAAGGCGACCATACGGTGACGCTGGTGCGTACGGAAAAGGACAAACTCATGAAAGTGGAGCACAATGTCTATGGCATCCGCCCCTACAGCCGCATGTATTCGCTTTCCGGCACCAAGGGCTATGCCCAGAAGTATCCGCTGCCGGGCGGCCTCTGCTTCTCGCAGAAGCCCGGGTCGGACGATGCCAGGGGCAGTGAGATCGTCGAGCATTTCGAATTCGTCCCGGCCCAGGTGCGCGACAGCCTTCTTGCCGCATACCGGCCCTCCATCATCAAGGGTATCGAGGAACGGGCGCGTAAGGTCGGCGGCCACGGCGGCATGGACTTCATCATGGACCTGCGCCTGGTGTACTGCCTGCGTCACGGCCTGCCGCTCGACATGGACGTGTATGACGCCGCCGAGTGGTGCTCCCTTTGCGAACTCAGCCGCATCTCGCTCAACAACGGCTTCGCGCCTGTGGAAGTTCCCGATTTCACCCGGGGTGACTGGAATGTAATCGACGGTTACAGTTATGCAGAATAAACGATTCGCCGCGCTGCTGCTCGCCTGCCTGCTGCAGCTCCCGCTTGTGGCCCGGGAAGAACGCCACATCTGCAAAAACGCCTTCGACGCCCTGGAAAACAAGGCAGAACTCTTCGCGCCCGGCGCCTGGAACCCCTGGCCGGCCTATTCGGACCGTGCCGGCTGGAAGGCCCTGGTGGGTGACAAGAAGGACGAACTGGTCTCCAGGGCCAGAAAGTACCTCAAGTACAAGTATCAGGTCATTCCCGCCTCGCTCTACCTGACTTATGAGAAGACGGGCAACCGCAGCCTCTACGAGCCTCTCAAGGCGAATACCGAGGCGCTCCAGTCGCTGATTATCGGGGAATTGGCCGAGGGCAAGGGCCGCTTCCTCCCGCAGATCATCAACGGAATCTATTATTTCTCGGCCTGCCTGCCTTCGTGGAGCGGTTCGGGAAGCGACGCCCGTGACGGGGTACGCAATCGTATGCTGCCCGACCCGCGCAAGCACCTCATCGCCCTCACTTCGGCTTCCCGCGCTCCCATCGTGGCGGCGGGCCTCCACTTCTTCAAGGAGGAGTTCGACAAGGTCGATCCCATGATCTCCGAGCTTTGTTACAAGGCCCTGGAAGACCATATCTTCAATCCTTATCTGGATGAATACCGTTACAACCACGGTCACCAGTGGCTGGGTTTCCTGGGGAATAAAGTGAACAACTGGAACACCTATTGCAACGTCTATGTCCT
This sequence comes from Bacteroidales bacterium, assembly GCA_017453565.1. Lineage (GTDB taxonomy): Bacteria > Bacteroidota > Bacteroidia > Bacteroidales > UBA932 > Cryptobacteroides. The sequence goes on along the minus strand of JAFTEQ010000070.1, from coordinate 11,482 downwards.
GCAGGCCTTCCTGCTGGCCGACCGTGATCCGCAGCGCCTGCTGCGTGCCGTGGACCAGTGTGCCCGCTCGATCGACCGCTACCTCGACACCAACAAACTGGACGGCGCCTGCGACGAGGGGCCTTCCTACTGGAGTATGGCCGGAGGGAAACTCTATGAGTACGTGCGCATTATGAGGGACGTTACCGGAGGCACGATGGACCTCTTCGGGGACGGCCAGGTGAAGCGCATCATGGAATGGCGGTCCAAGAATTACGTGACCGACGGCTGGGCCGTGTCCTTCGGCGACGGCGGCGCCCGCCAGACGGGCGGAGGGCCGCTGCTCTACCGCGTCGGCATTGACATCGGTTCCGAGGAACTGGCCGACCTGGGTATCAGCGTCTCCGCCGATCCGTCGGCGAAGAAGTTCAGCGACAAACTGGAAACCTCGCACGACATCTACCGGACCATGGAGGCGGTGCGTGCCGCCGGCGACTTTGAAAAGGCCCAGAAAGCGGCTCTGGAGTCGGCAGGCGGTGACTGGGACGCCATGATGAACGGCCTGCGCGCCAGTGCGACCTCGTTCTGGTACGACGAAACCGAGCACGCCTATCTCCGCACCCGCAACGGCTGGTTCCTGGGTGCAAAGGGCGGTCACAACGCCGAGAGCCACAACCACAACGATGTGGGCTCCGGCGTGTTCTTTGTGGAAAACTGCCCGGTGCTGATCGACGTGGGTGTTGCCACATACAACAACACCACGTTCAGCAAAGAGCGCTACGAAAAGAACTGGAATGTGCAGAGCCAGTGGCACAACCTTCCCATCATCAACGGGAAGCAGCAGCAGAACGGCGCCTCTTTCCGGGTAAAGGATACCCGCTGCGACGTGAAGGCCAACACTTTCCAGACCGATATGGCCGGCGCTTATCCTGAAGAGGCGGCCGTCCAGTCCTGGCAGCGGAGTTATGCGCTCTCGTCCACTTCGCTCGCCATCACCGACCGGTATACGCTTTCGGCGCGCAAGGCGGCCGATGTGGAGGTGTTCATTACCCAGGCCGAGCCGCGCCTTCCCGGAGAAACGTTCGATGGTTATAAGGTCAAGGCGGGTGAGGTGCTGATTCCCGCCCGCAGTTACGATGGCACCAAGACCATCGCGATGAAAATGCGATTCCCCAAAGGCATGACGGCTTCCAAGGAAGAGAACGTCCTGTCCGACAAGCGTTTCATTGCAGCCTGGGGCAAAAGTATCTGGCGGCTCAAGTTTACCTCCGATGAAAAGGCTCCGCTCACGGGCGTCTATGAATTCAAACTCACACGTAAGTAGTTTTTCGCCATGCTGAACAATCGTTTAATCGCGCTTCTGCTTGCTTTTCTGACCGCGCTCCCGCTTTCGGCTCGGGAAGACCGCAATATCTGCAAGAAGGCGCTCGACGCCCTTCCCGATAAAGCCGAGGTCTTTGCGCCCGGTGCATGGAAGCCCTGGCCCGCCTACCACGACCGCGCCGGCTGGGATGCCTTTACCGGCAGCAAAAAGAAGGAATTGGTCGCCCTTGCCAAGAAGTATCTCAAATACAAGTATAAGGTAGTGCCGGCTACCCTCTACCTGGAATATGAGAAAACGGGGAACCGGAAACTCTTCGATGCCGAGCTCAAGGAAAACACCCAGGCGCTCCAGTGCCTGATTATCGGGGAATTGGCCGAAGGGAAAGGCCGCTTCATCCCGCAGATCATAGACGGCATCTACTACTTCTCCGTATGCCTGCCTTCCTGGAACGGCTCCGGGAGCGACGCCCGTGACGGGGTACGCAATCGTATGCTGCCCGACCCCCGCAAGCACCTCATCGCCCTCACCTCCGCTTCTCGCGGTCCCATCATCGCGGCCGGCCTGCACTTCTTCAAGGAGGAGTTCGACAAGGCCGATCCCATGATCGCGGAACTCTGCTACAAGGCGCTCGAAGATCACATCTTCAATCCTTACCTCGACGAATACCGCTACACGCACGGCCATCACTGGCTGGGTTTCAACGGGAACAGGGTGAGCAACTGGAACACCTACTGCAACGTCTATGTGCTGCAGACCTTCCTGCTGGCCGACCGCGATCCGGAGCGGCTGCTCCGCGCCGTTGATCAGTGCACCCGCTCCATCGACCGCTACCTCGACACCAACAAACTCGACGGCGCCTGCGACGAAGGTCCTTCCTACTGGAGCATGGCCGGAGGGAAACTCTACGAGTATGTACGCATCATGAGGGATGTCAGCGGAGGCAGGATCGACCTCTTCGGCGACGATCAGGTGCGGCGTATCATGGAATGGAAGTCGAAGAACTACGTGACCGACGGCTGGGGCGTCTCATTCGGGGACGGATTCGCCCGTCAGGCCGGCGGGGGTGGGCTCGTTTTCCGGATCGGCGCCGATCTGGGCTCGCGCGAGATGGCCGACCTGGGTGTGAGCCTTTCCGCCGACCCGGTGAAGCACAAGTTCAGCAACAAACTGTACTCCTCACACGACCTTTACCGCACGCTGGAAGCCGTGCGGGCCACGCCGGACTATGAGAAAGCCCAGCAGGAGGCGCTCCAGGCGGCCGGCGGCGACTGGGATGTCATGATGAACCAGTTGCGCGCAAATGTGAGCTCGGCCTGGTACAAGGAAACCGAACACGCCTTCCTGCGCAACGCTTCGGGCTGGTTCCTGGGCGTCAAGGGCGGACACAACGCCGAGCATCACAATCACAACGACGCCGGTTCAGGCGTGCTGTTCGTAGAGAACTGCCCGGTGCTGATCGATGCCGGCGTAGCCACGTACACCCACACCCTGCTCAACAGCGTGAAGCGTTATGACCATTACTGGAACGTGCAGAGCCAGTGGCACAACCTGCCGCTCGTGAACGGCGTGCAGCAGATGGACGGCGCCAAGTATGCGGCCAGGGACACCCGTTGCGACGTGAAGGCCAACACTTTCCAGACCGACATTGCCGGCGCCTATCCTGCAGAGGCGGCGGCCGGCTTGTGGGTCCGTTCCTATGCGCTTTCCGCCGACGGACTCAGCATTTCCGACCATTATGCCCTCGACGCGCGCAAGGCGCCCGACGTTGAAGTGTTCGTGGTGCAGCCCGAGCCGATCCTTCCCGGCGAAAGCCTGAATGGCTACAAGGTTAAGGCGGGTGAAGTGCTGATTCCGGCCCGGAGTTTCGACGGTCGCAAGACCATCCCGGTGCTTCTGCGTTATCCCCGCAACCTCACCCCGTCCAAGGAAGAGAACAAACTGAACGACGAGCGCTTCCTCTCCGCTTGGGGCGAAAGCATCTGGCGGATCAAGTTCACTTCCGACGCCAAGGCTCCGCTCAAGGGTGTTTATGAATTCAAAGTCAAGCGCCTATGAGCCGTTCCGTCTTTTTTTCCCTGATTGCCCTCTGCCTCTGCCTGCCGCCCCTTGGCTGCTCGCAGGGGCAGACTCCGGCTGCACCGGCGCCTGACGACGCGCCCCTGTGCATCCCGCACGACAGTACATCCGTCTACGTGCTCACCCCGCCCGCCCCGGCCGAGCCCCGCATCAACGGGCCCCGGGTCTACGGAAACCGGCCCGGAACTCCGTTTCTTTTCAAGATTCCGGCGACGGGCGACCGCCCCATGCACTTTGCAGCGAAGGGCCTTCCGCGCGGACTGCGGCTCGATGCGCGCAGCGGAATCATCAGCGGATGTGTGCGTAAGGCCGGTTCGTACCGGGTGGAACTCATCGCGCGGAACGCGCTGGGAGAAAACAGGCGCGAATTGCGCATCGAGATAGGGGAGCGTCTCTCCCTCACGCCGCCCTTGGGCTGGAATTCCTGGAACTGCTGGCGCATGAGCGTATCGCAGGAGAAGATGCGGCAGTCGGCCGACGCCCTGCTCGCCCTGGGGCTCGACCGCTACGGCTGGTCGTATGTGAACATTGACGAAGGCTGGCAATTCGACCGCCCCGGGGCCGATGCCCCCCTGCAGCCCAACGACAAGTTCCCTGACATGAAGGGACTGGCCGATTACCTGCATGGGCGTGGCCTCAAATTCGGCATCTATTCCAGCCCCTGGATCATGTGCCCCGGCGGATCGGTCGGCTCTTCTTCCAGCCGGCCCGACGGGACGTCCTGGTGGGTTGAGGAAGGGCAGTGCAACGAGTACCACGGCTTCGTGAAACCGGGCGGCTACGGTCCGGGAGAATGGGACGCCTACCGCTACCACGGCCGTTATCTGCACATGGATACCGACGCCCGGCAGTGGGCTGATTGGGGCGTGGACTTCCTCAAATACGACTGGCATCCCAACGACTATTTCAGCATCCGCACCATGCACGAGGCTTTGGAGAAAAGCGGCCGCAGCATCGTGTACAGTCTCTCCAACCGGGCGCCCATCGGCCTGGGTGACGCCTACCTGCGCCTTTCCAATGCCTGGCGCACCTCGAGCGACATCACTGACGAGTGGCGCAACATCTACCGGATCGGCTTCACCGTCATGGACCGCTGGGCGGCCTATACGGGTCCCGGCCACTGGCCCGACGCCGATATGCTGGAGATCGGCCGTGTGGCCGACCCGAAGCGGCCCGGACAGACCCGTCCCTGCCGTCTCACGCCCGACGAGCAGTACACGCACATCACCCTCTGGGCCATCCTCTGTTCTCCGCTGCTCATCGGCTGTGACCTCTCGGAGATGGACGCCCTCACCTACGGCCTGCTCACCAACAGCGAAGTGCTCGACGTGAACCAGGACCCGCTCGGCTATCCGGCGGCCCGGGTGCGGGAAGAGGGTGCGTGCATCACCTACCATAAGCCGCTCGAGGACGGGAGCCTGGTAGTGGCCCTGTTCAATACGGGCGAGGCCCCTGCGCGGGTGGGCTTCGGCATTTCCGAAATCGATTATATGATGGTGGAGCCGCAGACCGTCCGCGACCTCTGGCGGCAGCAGGACCTGCAGACCCTGGAGCCCGGCGGCGGGCGCTTCGAAACGGAACTTCCCCCGCACGGCTGCCGTCTGCTGAAACTCTCCCCGGGCCTGAACTATGCCCAGGGCATTTGGTGGAAAGACAAGAAATAACCATATTATACGATGAGTAATTCAAGAAGAGATTTCCTGAAGCAGACCCTGGCGGGCGCCGCCGCGCTGGGGGTCTCCGTTTCCCTGCCGGAGCCGCTTCTGGCGACCGGCCGTCCGAGAGCCGGAAAAAAAGGAATCAAAGCCAAACGGATCCTGATGCTTGGCCTCGACGGCATCTGCGTGGAAGGCTTCAAGCAGGCCAGGACTCCCAATCTCGACGCCCTCCTTGCGAAGGGTGCCCTCTCGCTCGACACGCGGGTGGTGATGCCCTCCGTGACCCTGCCCAACTGGACCAGCATCCTTTGCGGGAGCGGCCCTGAGGTGCATGGGGTGGTGAACAATTCGTGGAAGATCGACAAACATGTGCTGCCGTCGGTGAAAGCCGACGCGGAAGGGTATTATCCCTCTGTGTTCCAGATTCTAAAAGAGAACGTACCCGGTGTGAAGAATGCCTTCTACTGGAATTGGTATCCGCTGGCGAACCCCTACAACTGGAAGCATTTCGACGACATGCATTTTGAGGAGGGAGACGCCTATGCCGAGAATTACGGGCGTGCGCTCAAGTTCATGACCGACAACCGGAATGTCCCCACCGTTACTTTCCTGTATTCAGTGCATACCGACCATGCGGGCCACCGCTATGCCTGGATGTCTCCCGAGTATCTTGCCTCCATAGAGGAAGGTGACCGGGCTATCGGTGAACTCCTTGCCAAGATGAAGGAGGCCGGAATCTATGACGATACCCATTTCTTCTTCCTCACCGACCACGGCGGAATCAACAAGGGTCACGGCGGGGTTACTACCCATGAAATGCTCGTGCCCTGGGGCGTATCCGGTCCGGGCATCCGGAAAGGTCTTGTCATGAGTGAGCCCAACAACCATTTGAATACCGCTTCCGTCATCCTGCGGCTCTTCGGCCTTGAACAGCCCGACTGCTGGGTGGGAGAAGTCCCCGAATCCATTTTTGCATGATGAAACGTTTCCTTTTCCTACTTGCGGCCCTTGTGCTGGGCTCGGGCCTCTTTGCCCAGGACCTTGCCAGGTATCCCTATCATGTCGCCGCGGGGCACAATCCTTATGAAGTTCCCGAGTATCACGATACGCCGGCCCCAAAAGGCTATGTCCCCGTGTACGTGAGTCATTTTGGCCGTCACGGAAGCCGCTACCAGACAAGTTCTTCCGCATTCAAGAATGTGCTGCCCCTGCTCGATTCACTGCAGCGGCTGGGCTTCCTCACGCCGCAGGGCGATTCACTCCGGCAGGAACTCGCCGCCATGGCAGAAGCACACAAGGGCCATGAAGGCTTGCTCACGGAGCGCGGGGCCCGCGAACACCGGGGCATCGCTTCGCGCCTTGCCCGTCGTGTCCCGGGCGTGTTCCGTCAGAAGAACGCACCCCAGGTGACAGCTCTTTCCACCACCGTTCCCCGTTGCATCCGGAGTCGGGGCGAGTTTGTGGATGAGCTCGGGAAATCCTTTCCTAAATGTGTCTACAGCCAGGGGGAAGATGAGCGTGGCCGCAGGGACGCTCTGGCCGTGCGTCTGCCCAAGGACCTGGCCAGGCAGATCCGTGACGCCTATGCCCCCGTGTACGATTCGCTGCTGCGTAACAGCCCTGCTACCGCTTCGCTCCTGGGACGGCTGATCAACGACCGTTCAACCATCCGGCACCGTATCGGGAAACTGAGTCCGTACCGCTTTGCCTACACCCTGCTTGAAGCGGCCCAGGGCGCAGCCTGTCTCGACCTGGAACTCGATCCGCTGCGCTTCTTCACGACGAAGGAACTCGAATCGTACATCGAGGTGCGCAATATTCCGTTCTGTGCGCGCTACGGTGCCTATGCACCCGGCTGGGAGAAGCGTGTGGCCACGGCGGCGCCCCTCTGGCGGCGTATCGTGAAAGAGGCGGATGCCGCCCTTGCGGGCAACGGACACTGCGCCGACCTGCGTTTCGGGCATGACAGCGGCCTGGGGCCCCTGCTCAACCTTCTGGGCGTGGAGGGCTACGACAAGCCCCTCACACCCCTGCAGGCCGCTTCCTGGCCCGCCTGGAAATATATTCCCATGTGCAGCAACCTCCAGCTGATCTTCTACCGCAACAAGGCGGGCGACGTGCTGGTGAAGATCCTGCGCAACGAAAATGAGACCGGTATTCCCGGACTGGAGGCAGTGAGCGGCCCGTATTATCGCTGGAGCGACCTGCGCCGGCACATTCTCTGCCGGGCGGGTGGCTATCGTGACCTTCCGGCCTATTATCCTTCCTGGCTTGACGGCAAGGCTGCCGAGATTGCCGCGCTCAAGAAGGGCGAGGCCTCGGGCTTCTTCTTCTGGACCGATGTCCATTTCCCCGACAATGCGGGCAACTCCGGTGCCGTGCTGGAGTATCTTCAGGAGAAACTGGGCCCGCAGCGGCTCTTTTTCGGTGGTGACGCCACGCTCAACGGGAAGAGCATGTATCCGGCCATGGATCAGTTTGAAACCATGATGATGCAGGCCAATCGCTACGGTACGCTCTGTCCGGTTCGCGGCAATCACGACTACACCTCGCACACCCATGAGAAAAAGCCGTCCGAGACCATGACGGACGCCCAGACGGCTGAATTCCAGCGTGCTCTGCGCACACCGGCAGCCGTGGGACCCGACGAGGGCTGTTATTATTATGTAGATGACAAGGCGGGCAAGATCCGCTACCTGGTTTTCGATTCAACCGATTCCGTCCAGGAGGGGCGCGTGGTTTACGGCGTTTCCAAACCCCAGTTCGCGTGGATGCGCGAGCAAGCCCTGGCTACCTTGCCCAAGGGCTGGGACGTGGTTGTCTTCTCGCACGTACCCTTCGCCAAAAACCACACCAAACTGCCCTCGCACCGTGAAGCGGAGCAACTGATTTCCACCCTGAAGGGTAAGCCCGCCGCCCTGATCTGCCTTTCCGGTCATCGGCATTCCGATATGGAAGGAACGGTTGGGGGTGTCTTCCAGGTGCTCACGGCTGCCGACGAACTGCACAGTACCGCCGGTGTACGGCTTCCTTATTCCAAAAAACTGGCTGCGAAGAAGGAGGGAAGCGTGAACGAACAGACCATCGATTATGTTTCGGTATCGAAAAAGCACGACCGGGTGACGATGCTGCGCTTGGGGCACGGCAACAACCGTATCTTCAACCTTCGTCCCGTAGAAGTGCCGGCCGGGAAGCCCGTACAGCTGGTTTCTTCGCTGGACGGTGCCGTGGACTGGTTCGTTTTCGACGCTCCCGGTGGGAAGGTTGAGAAGCCGAAAGGGAAGCCCGCGTTCTATGCCTGCAAGGCGACGCTGGCGTCCATTGACGGGAAGGGCAGCGTCTCGGCGCTCGGTGAGGGCCTTGCCGTAGCTGTGGCAACGGCAGGCGATGGAACCCGTGAGTTCTTCCTCCTGCGGCTGCAGCGCTAGCGGATAATCCGATAGTAGTTTTCTTTGCGCGCCTTGGGCTGGGCCGGAGTTTCGTCCGGATAGCCCAGGGCGAGCGCTCCTATACCGATTAGGCCGTCCGGCAGTCCCATTTCGCGCATCAGCGCGCGGCCTTCATCCGTTGCGAAGAGTTCGCGCTCACGGTTGATCCAACAGGAACCCAGCCCGATGGAGTGTGCGGCAATCATCATGTTGCCTAGCACCAGCGTGCCGTCGCATACCGAATTGCGCCAGACTTCCGGATCAGAGCCGAACACCAATACATAGGTGGGTGCCCCATAGAACGGATCGATGCCTTCCCGTCCCCAGAGGCGGGCATTCATGCGGGAGATGCGTTCCAGAAGTCCGGGCTTCTGGACAGCGACGATCCAGGGGTCTTGCCTTCCTTTGCCCGTGGGGGCCCAGGTGCCGGCTTCCAATACGGTTTTCAATTCCTCGTCGCTGATCTGTTCCGGCTTATAGCGGCGGATGCTGCGGCGCATCCGAAGCGCCTCGGTCACGCTGTTTTCCATAATAAAATGTTTTTGACTTCCGCAAAGGTAGCAATTCCGCGCTTGTTGTCCAATCCGGGCCTGGATAGGGGGTCTTCTTGTCGTTTTTTTGAAATTTTGCAAAAAATTATTGCAACTCAATAAATATTTATTATATTTGCAACAACAAAACTGATTGCACTATGATTACAACCTGGTGGGCGGGGCTCAGCCTCGCAATGAAAATGCTCTGGGGGGTCACCCTGGTCGCTTCTCTGATTTTCGTCGTCCAAAGTGTGATGACTTTCCTGGGAGCGGACGCCGATTCCGGAATGGATATTCCTGACGACGCTTCGGGTCTTCCCGATGACCTGGACGGCGGAACCAATCTGTACACCTTCCGTAATTTTGTCAATTTCTTCCTGGGTTTCGGCTGGTCGGCCATCCTGCTCCGGGAACGGATTGCGTCTACGGCCCTGCTCATCTTCGTGTCCATCCTGGTGGGCGTCGCACTGGTCGCAGCCGTGATGTTCCTGTTCAAATGGCTCAGTTCCATGCAGCAGTCGGGAACCATAGACCTGCACAAGAGTGCGGTGGGGTGCTCGGGAAAATGCTACATCCCCATTCCCGCCGCCCGTTCCGGCGAGGGACAGGTGCAGATCGTCATCAACGGGACCGTGCGCGAGTACGGCGCCGTGACCGACGGTGACGCCATCCCCACCGGCACGCCCATCAAGGTCCTGGAGGTCCTGGGCGAAGAAACCCTCCTTGTTGAAGCTCCGAATTCACTAATTATCTAGCCATATGGAAATTACCCTTATTTTCGTGATTGTGGCCGTGCTCTTCATCACGCTCACGGCCATCCTGAGGCGCTACCGCCGTTGTCCCTCCGACAAGATCCTTGTCATCTACGGTAAGACCGGCCGCAAGTCGTCTGCCAAATGCATCCACGGAGGCGCCGCCTTCATCTGGCCCGTCTTCCAGGATTACGCCATGCTGGACCTCAAGCCCATTTCCATTGAGTGCAACCTCACCAACGCCCTGTCAAAGCAGAACATCCGCGTCGACGTTCCCTGCCGCTTCACCGTGGGTATCAGCACCGAGGCCGAGGTTATGACCAATGCGGCCGAAAGGCTCCTTGGACTCACCACCGACAACATCCAGAGCATCGCTACCGATATCCTCTTCGGTCAGTTGCGTCTGGTTATCGCCACCATGGACATTGAGGAGATCAACGCCGACCGCGACAAGTTCCTGGCCAGCGTTTCCGCCAACGTGGAAGCCGAACTCCGCAAGATCGGTCTGAAGCTCATCAACGTGAACGTTACCGATATCCGTGACGAGTCGGGCTACATTGAGGCCCTCGGTAAGGAAGCCGCCGCCAAGGCCATCAACGACGCCAAGAAGAGCGTTGCCGAGCAGAACCGTTTCGGTGAAACCGGTAAGGCCCTGGCCGACAAGGATACCCGTGTGAACGTGGCCGCTGCCAATGCCGACGCCGTGAAGGGTGAGAACAACGCCAAGATCGAGATTGCAAACTCCGAAGCCGCCCGCCGTGAAAAGGAAGCGGAAGCCGCCCGTGTGGCCGTGGCCGCGGAGAAGGTGCAGGCCGCAAAGGCCCTCGAGGAAGCCTACAAGAGCGAGCGCGACGCTGAACTTGCCCGTGCCGAACGCGAGCAGGCTACCCAGAAGGCAAATATCGTGGTGGCTGCCGAGATTGACAAGCAGAAAGCCATCATCGAGGCCGAAGCCGAAGCCGAGAAGATCCGCCGCAAGGCAAAGGGTGAAGCCGACGCCATCTTCGCCAAGATGGATGCCCAGGCCCGTGGTATGCTGGAAATCCTCACCAAGCAGGCAGACGGTTTCAAGAACCTGGTCGGGGCTGCCGAAGGCGATGCCCAGAAGGCCGTGCTCATGATGATTGCCGACAAACTCCCCGAACTCGTGAAGACGCAGGTGGAAGCTGTGAAGGGCATCAATATCGACAAGGTGACCGTGTGGGACGGCGGCAACGGAGCCGACGGCAAGACCGCCACGTCCAACTTCATCTCCGGAATGATGAAGAGCGTGCCCCCGCTCGACGAACTGTTCAAGATGGCCGGACTGAACCTGCCTTCCTACCTTAAGGGTGCGGAACAGAAGGCTGCGGAAGAAGCGGAACCCGCTCCTGAAAAGTAAAGCAGCAGTCTATGGCAGTCATTGTCAACCTGGATGTGATGCTGGCTCGCCGGAAAATGTCTTCCGGTGAGCTGGCGGAACGGGTGGGCATAACGCCGTCGAACTTGTCCATCCTCAAGTGCGGAAAGGCCAAGGCCATCCGCCTGTCAACACTGGAGTCGCTTTGCAGGGCGCTGGAATGCCAGCCGGGCGACTTGCTCGAATACCGGGGAGGTTGACTCAAAAGTGAGTTGACCTCTTTTTTTGTAGGGAGGGGTATGGGATGCCGGGGGGACTCCGTTCCGCTTCGCTCCACTCCGGCCCCTCCCACCGCTTCGCGGCGGGTCCCTCCCCCTATACTTGTCCGGGGGT
>JAFTEQ010000069.1 GCA_017453565.1 Bacteroidales bacterium | reverse complement strand
TGGCTGGGTCTTGAAGTATTCGGCTATTTTCTCTTGCATCACTTTTATGCCCATAATCACGTCGTTTTAAAAATTTGCTGCAAATATACAAAAAGTTTTTGAATTATATTATCTCTATCGCGGTAAGACCGTCGCCGTGGTCGGGGGCGGCGAGGAAGCCCGGCAGGACGCGGACTTTCTGGAAGGGATCGGCTGTAAGGTGCTGCGCTTTGAGAAGAACGGAAAGTATGAGATCTCCGGCGGCATGAAGGCCGACACTCTGACCTTCGCGGGAGAGTCGCACAAGGTCGACTGCGTCTTTATTATAAAGGACACTGTTTCCGTGACCCAGCTGGTCCCAGGCCTCACCTATGAAAACGGCGGCATCGTCGTCGACCGGCACATGGCGACGGCGGTTCCCGGCGTGTTCGCCGCCGGCGACTGCACCGGAAAGCCCCTGCAGCTGGCGAAGGCCGTCGGCGAGGGCAACGTTGCGGCGCTCTCCGCCTGCGACTGGCTGGACAGGAAATAATCCCATTTGTGTGCAAAGCGCCGAAAATCCGGCCTGAAATGTCACGGAATTCCCTCTTCGGGCAATTGACAAACCGAATCCGCCCGTGTATAATGCAGAACGTTCAGATCATCTGAACGTTCTGTAACCTGTTTTGCGCTGTGAAGGGCAGGAGTACGCAGAGCACTGTACCTCAGAGAGGAGGCGGCCGGTGAAAGCCTCTGTACGGTACTGCGGAAGGTCGGCCCGGAGCGCCCGGCGGGAAGGAACTCCCCTGCGGAGTTCTGTGTAGTGTCGGCGTGTGCCCGCGTTAAGGGCGTCGAGTGCCGTGTCCCCGGACGGACACGGAATTCAGGTGGTACCGCGGTTTCGCCGCCCTGAAGCGTTCTGCTTCGGGGCGGATTTTGATTTAGGAGTGATTTGAGCCATGAAAGAATTGCCGAAAGTGTACGATCCGCACGCCGTGGAGTCGAAGATCTATGACTTCTGGGAAAAGGGCGGCTTCTTCCGGGGCATCCGGGATGAGAAGAAAAAGCCTTTCTCCATTGTCATGCCGCCTCCCAACGTCACCGGCCAGCTCCACATGGGCCATGCCCTGGATGGCACGCTGCAGGATATTCTCACCCGCTATAAGCGCATGCAGGGCTATGCCACGCTGTGGCTGCCCGGTCAGGATCACGCCGGCATCGCCACCCAGATCCGCGTGGAAGAAGAGCTGCGCAAGAACGAAGGTCTGACCCGCTATGACCTGGGACGCGAGAAGTTTCTTGAGCGCGTCTGGGACTGGAAGAACCAGTACGGCAACCGCATCATCGAGCAGCAGAAGCGCCTCGGCGCCTCCTGCGACTGGGAGCGCAACCGCTTCACCATGGACGAGGTATGCGCCAGGGCCGTGCGTGAGACGTTCTGCGAGCTCTATGACAAGGGCCTGATCTATAAGGGCAGCCGCATCATCAACTGGTGTCCCCACTGCCGCACGGCGCTTTCCGACGCCGAGGTCGAGTACAAGGACATGCCCGGCCACTTCTGGCACATCCGCTACCCGATCGAGGACTCGGATGAGGAGTTCATCATCGCCACCACCCGTCCCGAGACGATGCTGGGCGACACCGGCGTCGCTGTTCACCCGGACGATGAGCGCTACAGGCATCTGGTGGGCAAGAACGCCATTCTCCCGCTGGTGGGACGGAAACTGCCCATCGTTGCGGACGAGTACGTCGAGCTGGGCTTCGGGACCGGCGCGGTCAAGATGACCCCCTGCCACGACCCGAACGACTATGAAGTCGGCCTGCGCCACAATCTGGAGCAGATTCAGTGCATCGACGAGGACGCGAAAATCATCAACGGCGGCAAGTACAACGGCATGGACCGCTACGAGTGCCGCGAGGCGATTGTGAAAGACCTGGAGGAG
>JAFTEQ010000068.1 GCA_017453565.1 Bacteroidales bacterium | reverse complement strand
GTAGTTACGGTCATCACTCCGTTCCGTATGTCCGTCCGCCTGACTTCAACCACGTCCGAATATCGGAGGGATGTGAAGGCGCAGAAGCAGAACAGATCCCTGGCACGCCCCATCCCGGCAGATTCGGATACGGTCTTCTCATATTCCTTCCCATTCATATCCTTCAGTTTGAGTACGGTGCCGTTATTGGGGATTTCCAGCGTGTAGAGCTTTTCCAGCTCCGGCTGAGTGAGGAAGACGACAGGCTTCTTGACGAGTTTGAATACAGGTTCATAGGTCTCCACGTCACGCACCTTCGTGTAACCCTTGCGGATGGCCCAGCGGAGGAACCAGGCCAGGTTCTTGTACTGTTTGAGCACGGAGTTGTCCTCCAGGCCGCAATCCCGCCGGAGATAGTTTATGAACTTGTCCAGACCGTCCTTATCATAGAAGTCCAGCCCGGCGCTCTTCTTGAAACGCAGGAGATGATTCTTGAAGGACTTGACCATCTTGACGGTCTCCCAGCTCCATTCCTTCAGACGACTTTCCTCCCGGATGAACTCATCCATATACTCTGATGCCGGCTTCACCCTGGGCCTGCGCTCCTTCTTTTCGGCTTCTTCAACCTTTTGTTCGGTAACTTCGGGGGCATCCTTGCTGTTTATCGATGCCAGGAGGGCGGAGTTCTTGTTTATGGCCTTGTCGAATTCCTTGTTAAGCTGGTCGGCAGATGGCTGGTAGTCCAACGTGAGCTCGAAGGCAGAGAAATGTGTCCGGATATTTGATATGCGGGAATTAATGACGCGATAATCCCGATCCTGGGCATTCTTGCAGCCCTTTTTGACTTCCTCTTTCTTCACATCCCACTTATCCTCACCGATAGAAAAGCCTATCAGCTTCTGAATACGCGTTCCGCGTATGCTGATATCTGCCCTGATGGGGCATTCTCCAGACTTGTTGGTGTCGCCACGCTTTAGGTAGAACCTGATTTTCATTGCTTTAGTTCACTACGTTTTCCGTCCCACTTTCCGTCCCACTTTTTTAACATTTGCAAAGATATGCTATGATGGCGAATTTTGCAAGAAAATCTAATAATTTATTGATATAAAGCACCTTGCCGGTTACTATTTTTCCTTTTAAGATATCAAAGGAAATCCATTTCTATAGTTCCCAGCACCACAAACTACGCTGATAATCAGTTAGTTACAAATTTACGCACAACTTTTACGCATAATGGGCAAGAAGTTGTGCGTTTTTTGTGGGCTACATCATTGGTGTCATATACACGGGAAGCATGATAATTTGCTGCTCTTTTCGGAGGTCTTTTGTGTATAGAAGGTAACGTTCCCGGATTCTGTCTGAATACTTTTCGCAGAAAAGATCCAGTGATTTGTGTGCTTTATACCCAGAAGACTTTACTTCAATTGGACATATTTTCTGGGAGCGTGACAGCAGGAAATCAATTTCGCAGATATGCTTATTATCGTCCGGGAAGGTGTGGAAGAATAGTTTGTTGCCTGATGCCGTGAGCATCTGTGCGATGATGTTTTCATACACGTAACCCAGGTTGGCGGAGAGTCTGTCGGTGAGAAGTTTTTGATAGATAATATTCTCCGTCACATCTTTGTCGGCAAAGGCCAGAGTTACAAAGAGCCCGGTGTCTCCAACGTACATCTTGAAACTGCTGAGGTTATCTGTCATTGGAAGCCCTACATTGGGGTCATCTACATGGTGAGCAATGTTTACCGTTTTGCTCTCCTCCATTTCGTGCAGCAGGGCAAGCAGGGCATCGTCCTCGACTTTCCCGATGACCGGAGTCGTCTGATACCGGTGGGCGTTCCCATAGAGTTGGGCTGGTATAGCTTTGAACAGACTTGCGGCTTTACCCGTAGGGTCTATTTTGTAGAAATCATCATTGTAAAGTTCGAGGATTTCGCGTTTCGTCCCATCGACAAGCGAAAGATTATTAGTATCAAGATATGTATTCACAGCCTGTGGCATTCCACCTACAAGCATATACAGGCGAAGATCACGCATGATTTTTCGGTGAGCAGCATCACCGAGCGGCTGCTTGGCCGCAAATGCCTGCTGTAGAAGAGGAACGCTTGTCTGGTCTCCCAGAGCCCAGCGGAATTCTTCATAGTCCATCGGATACATCGTTAGGCGAGTTTCCTCACTAGGGATTCGGATATTCTGCGTTTTTTTCTTAATACTGATCAGGGAGCCGGTTTCAATATAATCGTATCTGTGGTCTCCTACCAGTTCTTTGATGGCCTGACGAGCTTTGGGACACTCCTGAATCTCGTCCAGGATAATCACAGATTTGCGTGGAACAAGCGTGACATTGAAGTAGAATTGGAGGGCCATGAAGATACGGTCAAGGTCGGAGACATCGTCGAAAAGGGCGGGAATCTCCGGACCGACCTTGGTAAAGTCAACTAAAATATAGGATTCATATTCGTTTTTGGCGAATTCCTCTGCAATGGTTGACTTGCCGACACGGCGGGCTCCTTTGATAAGCAAAGCTGTTTTTCCGTCCTTGTCCCGCTTCCAGGCGAGCATCTTCTCATAAAACTTTCTTTTAAAGACCCTTTCTTCCATAATCACAGTCGATTTAACTGCCACAAATATAGCATGTTTTTTCTGCTTGCGCAAAATTTATCTCCCAATAATTACGATTCAGCGCAAAATTTATTTATCGATTTTACCTGTTCAGCGCAGATTTTGGGAGCCTCGCTCGGGAGATTCGAAGGTAGGACCTTCGCACCGCACTAAGGCCTCCCGGGCGATTATCTCCCCTGGGGGTCCGATAGTAAGGATATTACTGATACTCAGCGCTTAAGCCTCCACGGGCGTTTCGGGGCAGTGGGCCTTCCAGCCCAGTTTGGCCCAGTTCGGTCTAGTTCGGGCCATCTGGGCGAGAAGAGGCCCTTCCCCGGAGCCGTCCGCAGCGCCCGGCTGTTGGTACTTTTCTCCGCGAACAGAATGGGTGATTGGCCCCTGAGTCGCCCATAAAGGCATTTTGCCAGGAAGGGGTGCAAGGTGTCCTTTACGTTGGGATGTGCTCTGGTTGGGAACACACTTCAGGTCCTCTCCAAACCCGGAAGGGCTTGAGGAGGAAGACGACACCTATGCGGAATAGCGGAGAATACGAAAAAAAGCGTATCTTTGAAGATTATTAAGAACACAGGCATGAAAAGGATCCTAATTGTCTTCTTTCTGGCGCTTGCCTGCGCTTTTTCATTGAGCGCGCAGCGCGATACGCTCCGTATTCTCTGCATTGGGAACAGCTTCTCCGAAGATGCTGTGGAGCATCACTTGCATGAGCTTGCCGAGGCTGACGGACGTGTCTACATCGTAGGCAATATGTACATTGGAGGCTGTTCACTGGAGCGTCATTGGAAAAACGCCCAGAGCGGAGAAGCGGCTTACCGTTACCGCAAGGTGGGTGCCGACGGACGCATGCAGGAACTGCGCAAACAGCCCCTTTCGATGGCCCTTGCCGACGAGCCCTGGGATGTGGTCACCCTCCAGCAGGCGAGCGGTTATTCTGGCCTGCCCGACTCCTATGAGCCCTTCCTTGGGGCGCTGGTACGCTACCTGCGCGGGCAGCTCCGTCCCGAGACCGAACTGATGTGGCATCAGACCTGGGCATATGCCGAGAATGCGGTGCACGCTTCTTTCGTCCGTTACGGCAACAGCCAGCGCAAGATGTACGATGCCATCATGGCTGCGAGCCGCAGTGCCTGCGAGAAATACGGCATGAAAGTGATTCCCTGCGGTACGGCCATCCAGAATCTGCGCAACAGTTTTGACCGGCAGAATGCCAACCGTGACGGCTACCACCTCAATCTGACCGTGGGCCGTTTCACGGCTGCGGCCACTTTCTACGAGGCTCTGTCGGGGCGGGATGTCCGGGGCAATGGCTATCGTCCGGCCCACCTGCCCGAATTCCGCCGCAGCGTGGCGCTTGCCGCCGCGCACGAGGCCTGCAAGTCGCCCTTCGCCGATACAGATCTGCGCAAGCTGGGCTGGGACGTTCTTCCGCCCAACTACGACGAAGCCAAAGTGCCCGCCTACACCCTGCCCGATCCGCTGGTCTGCGCCGACGGCAGTCGCGTGCGCAGCAAGGACGACTGGACGAAGAAGCGCCGTGCCGAAGTGCTGAATCTCTTCACGGAGCAGATGTTCGGCAAGGCGCCCGGCCGGCCGGAAGGCATGCATTTCAAGGTGCTCTACAGCGACCCCGACGCCCTGGGAGGCCTGGCCATCCGCAAGGAGGTGAAGGTTTTCTTCACCAAGAGCGAAAAACGTGATTTCATGACCCTGCTGCTGTATCTTCCCAAAAACGTGAAAGGCGGGGCGCCCGTGTTCCTGGGTATGAACTTCAAGGGCAATTGGGGCATCAATGCCGACCCGGGCATCACCATGCCCGAGGACTGGAAGCGTTACGGTTGTGTGGAGAACAGGGAGCGGGGCGCCGCATCGTCGCGCTGGCCGCTCGAGACCATCATCAAGCGGGGATACGGTGTCGTAACCTTCTATCGGGGCGACGTGGATCCCGATTTTGACGATGGATTCAAGAACGGACTGCAGCACCTCGGCTATGCCAAGGGACAGGAATACCCAAAACCCGATGAGTGGGGCACCATCTCCGCCTGGGCCTGGGCCATGCGCCGTGCCCTCGACTATCTGGAGACCGATTCCGACGTGAACGCACACCGCGTAGCCGCCATCGGCCATTCACGCCTGGGCAAGACCGCCCTCTGGGCCGGTGCACAGGACGAGCGTTTTGCCATGGTCATTTCCAACGAATCCGGCTGCGGGGGCGCCGCCCTTTCGCGCCGCCGGGTGGGGGAGACCATCGATACCATCTGCAAGCACTTCCCGCACTGGTTCTGCGCCAATTTCTTCCAGTATATGGGGAACGAGGACGCCCTGCCTATCGATCAGCATGAACTGCTCGCGCTGGTGGCGCCGCGTCCACTCTATGTGGCGAGTGCCGAAGGCGACCGCTGGGCGGATCCCAAGGGCGAGGAACTCTCGCTCCAGGAGGCCCGCAAGGTCTACGCCCTCTGGGGAAAGAAAGCCGTGCAGAAGACCGCCTACCACGTGCGTGCGGGCAAGCACGACATAACCCCCGAAGACTGGGCCCATTACCTCGATTTCGCAGACAAATATCTTAAATAAAGCATGTACGAGATTATTAAGAAAGAGATGCTCACGCCGCTCATCAGCCGTATGGTTGTGGCGGCGCCGAGAGTTGCGTCCGCCGCGCTGCCGGGCCAGTTCCTGATGGTGCGCGTAGACGAGAAAGGAGAAAGGATTCCGCTGACCATCAGCGATATTGACGCCAAGAACGGGACGGTGACCATCGTGACTCAGGAAGTGGGCGCGTCTACCCGCGATATCAATGCGCTTCCCCAGGGAGCGGGTTTCCTGGACGTGGTGGGCCCGCTCGGCCAGGCTTCCGATTTCGTGAAATTGCCGCAGGAGCAGCTGGCGCAGATGCGCTATGTCTTCATTGCCGGCGGTGTGGGCACGGCGCCCGTCTATCCGCAGGTGAAATGGCTCAAGGCGCACGGGGTGGCGGTCGACGTCATCATCGGAGCGCGCACGCGCGACCTCTTTATCTACGTGGATGAGATGCGTGCCGCCTGTGACCATCTCTTCCTCTGCACCGACGACGGTTCCGAAGGTTTCCACGGACTGGTGACGGCCCGGCTGGAGGCGCTCTACGCCGAAGGGAAACGCTATACGCAGGCAGTGGCCATCGGCCCCATGATCATGATGAAATTTGCCGCAGCCACTTGCCGCAAACTCGAACTGCCCGTTATCGTGAGCCTCAACACGCTTATGGTGGACGGCACGGGGATGTGCGGTGCCTGCCGCGTTTCGGTGGGCGGAAAAACCCGTTTCGCCTGCGTGGACGGGCCGGAGTTCGACGGCTGGGAGGTCGATTTCGACGAGGCGATGCGCCGTCAGGGACAGTACAGGAACGAAGAACAGGAGGCCCGCGAGCACCACGAGTGCCGGATCGGCCGCGACAAATAAGAAAGATATGGCAAACAGAATACCCCGGGTCCCCGTGCGGGAACAGGATCCCAAAGTACGGGCCCACAATTTCGAAGAGGTCTGCCTCGGTTACAACCTTGAAGAGGCCATGCTGGAAGCCTCGCGCTGCCTGCATTGCAAGAATCCCCGTTGCGTGACCGCCTGCCCGGTGCAGGTGCAGATCCCCGATTTCATCGCAAAGGTGGCCGAGGGCGACGTGGCCGGTGCCGCCGCCGTGATTGCGAAAGATTCCTCGCTGCCTGCCGTGTGCGGTCGCGTATGCCCGCAGGAGACGCAGTGCGAGGGGAGTTGCATCCTGGGCGTGAAGGGTGAGCCGGTGGCCATCGGCAAACTGGAGCGTTTCGTGGCTGACGAGTCGCGTCGGACCGCCGCGGGAAAGAGCCTGGAGGGCAAGGCCTGCCGGACCCGTCCCGAAAAGGTGGCGGTGATCGGTTCCGGCCCTGCCGGTCTGGCCTGTGCCGCCGATCTGGCCAAGATGGGCTACGGCGTCACCATTTTCGAGGCCCTGCACAAGGCGGGCGGCGTGCTGGAATACGGCATTCCGGAGTTCCGTCTGCCCAAGGAGGTCGTGCTCAAGGGCGAAGTCGACGACGTGCGCGCCCTGGGCGTGGAGATTGAGACCGATGTGATCGTGGGCCGTACCATCACCGTGGACCAGCTCTTCGACGAGGAAGGCTTCTCGGCCGTGTTCATCGGCACCGGCGCCGGCCTGCCCCGCTTCATGGGCATCCCGGGCGAGAACCTCAACGGTGTTTTCTCGGCCAACGAATTCCTCACGCGCAACAACCTTATGAAGGCGTTCCGCGACGACTATCTCACCCCCATCCGGGCCGGCAAGAAGGTCTGTGTGGTGGGTGGCGGCAACGTGGCTATGGATGCCGCCCGCACGGCCCTGCGCCTGGGCGCCGACACGTCCATCATCTACCGGCGTACCGAGGTGGAATTGCCCGCCCGCCGCGAGGAAGTGCACCACGCCAAGGAAGAGGGCGTCGATTTCCAGATGCTCTGCAACCCCGTGGAGGTGCTGGGCGACGAGAAAGGCTGGGTGCGCGCCCTGCGCTGCATCCGGATGGAACTCGGCGAGCCCGATGAGAGCGGCCGCCGTTCGCCCGTGCCCATCCCGGGTTCGGAGTTCGAGATTCCGGCCGAGACGGTCATCATGGCCCTGGGCACCTCGCCCAATCCGCTCATTGCCAATACGACGGGCGGGCTCGACGCCAACCGGCGCGGCTGCCTCGTGGCCGACGAACAGGGTGCGACCACCCGTCCCGGCGTCTTCGCCGGGGGTGACGCCGTCACCGGCGCCGCCACGGTCATCCTCGCTATGGGCGCGGGCCGTACGGCTGCTGCGGCCATCGACAAGTATCTGAAAAACAAATAATCATGCGCAAGCTTCTGCTGCTCCTGCCCCTGCTTCTGTGGGCGCCGGTTTTGGTTTCCGCCAAGGATGACCCTGTGGCCGACCCGGCCGCTGTGGTCGTGGCGGGGAATGCCCGTTTTACCGTCCTTACCGACCGGCTCATCCGCATGGAATGGTCGGAAGACGGCCGTTTCGAAGACCGCGCCACCCTGGCCGTGGTGAACCGTCGTCTGCCCGTTCCGGCCTTCAAGGTCTCGCAGAGCGCTGCCCGCACGGTTATCCGCACCGGGGCGCTGACCCTGGTGTACAAGGGCCGCGGCAAATTCACCGAAGAGAATCTCTCCGTCTCTTTCCAGATGCCGGTTAAGGGTGCCAAAAAGCCTGCCACGGTGGTCTGGAAACCCGGTTCCGACGAATCGGGCAACCTGCTCGGCACGGCCCGCACCCTGGACCGCTGCAAAACCAAGGAGGATATTTTCAAGGTGCAGGGGATGGACAAGGGCGTGATTTCCCGCGACGGCTGGGCCGTGGTGGACGAGAGCGCCCGGCAGATCTTCACCGACGACCCCTCGCCCTGGCAGCATTGGGTGGAAGCCCGTCCCGCCGGCGAGCGGCAGGACCTGTACCTTTTCGCCTACGGGCACGACTACCTCTCCGCCATCCGCGATTTCGCCCGTATCGGCGGTCAGGTTCCGCTTCCGCCGCGTTTCGCCTTCGGTTTCTGGCAGTCGCGCTACTGGTCGTACGCCGACTATGAGTTTGTGGACATGGCCCGTCGTTTCCGCCGCGAGGACATTCCCTGCGACGTGATGATCATCGACATGGACTGGCACAAGACCTGGAGTTTGTACAGCGCTACTGAGAAAGACGCCTTCGGGCAGAAGAAGGGTTGGACCGGCTATACCTGGGAGGAGACCCTTTTCCCCGATCCGGAACGGACGCTTGCCGAGTTGCACGACCTTCGTTTCAAGACCGCACTCAACCTGCATCCCGCTTCGGGCATCCAGCCCTACGATGCGTGCTACAGCCGTTTCGTGGCCGACTACACGGCCCGCACCGACCGGTACGACGGCCCGAAGGGCTATGTCTACCCGGAGGGTGGCTGGCAGTACCGGGGGTACGACAAGCCGGTGGGGCAGGCGGGGGAGCCTGCGCCCGTGCCTTTCCGCATCAGTGAAAAGGAGTGGACCGAGGCCTATTTCAACTCGGTGCTGCATCCGTTGCAGAAACAGGGCGTCGATTTCTGGTGGCTCGACTGGCAGCAGTGGCGTACGAGCCGCTATCTTCCGAACCTCAGCATCACCTTCTGGCTCAACTTCACCTTCTTCCAGGACCAGGTTCGCCAGAGCGCTTCTCAGGGCCTGCAGGCCCCCCGGCCGCTGATTTACCACCGCTGGGGCGGACTGGGCAGCCACCGTTATCAGGTGGGCTTTTCGGGCGATACCTTTGTTCGCTGGGAGGCCCTTGCCATGGAGCCCTGGTTCACCGCCACGGCCGGCAACGTGTGTTACGGCTACTGGGGCCACGATCTGGGCGGCCACATGAGGGCCGACTGGAAAACGGGGCACGACGGAGAACTTTTCACGCGCTGGCTGCAGTACGGCGTGTTTACGCCCATCTTCAAGGTGCATTCCTCCAAGTCGCCTGAGATTGAGCGGCGTTTCTGGAACTATCCGGCCCATTCCGTGGCGCTCAAGGACGCGGTCCGTCTGCGCTACAGCCTCTCGCGTTACATCTACGACGCGGCGCGCTCCTGCCACGAAAGCGGCATCTCCATCTGCCGTCCGCTCTACTGGTACGCCCCTGAGGAGGAACGCTCCTACAGCTACGAGGAGGAGTTCTTCTTCGGCGACCGGATCCTGGCTACCGCCGTCTGCCAGCCCGCCGACCCGGCCACAGGCCTGTCCGAGCGGAAGATGTGGTTCCCGGAGGGCTGCGACTGGTACGACATGGCCACCGGCCGCATCTACCGGGGCGGCACCGAGGCTGTGCTGCACTATGCCATCAACGAGAATCCCTGGTTCGTGCGTGCGGGCGATGTGATCCCCCTCGCTTCGGACCGTCTGGTGAACCTGCAGGACCCGTCCGATGAATTCCGCATCCTCGTGGTGCCCGGCGACGGAAAAGTTGAATATGTGACGACCGAGGACGACGGCGTTTCGCAGGCCTACGAGCAGGAGTTCGCCACCACCCGCATTGAGAAGGAGTCCGACGCCGCCTCGCTGCGGCTCACGGTGCATCCGCGCGAGGGCTCCTATCGCGGGATGAACCCGCAGCGCAAGCTTTCCTTCATCCTGGAAGGGGTGTACGCCCCGCAGGAGATTACGGTCAACGGCGCTCCGGTGCCCTTCAGCCGCATTCCGCAGCGCGTTTCCGGTCCGGTCTGGCATTACGAGGGCGCTTCGCTCGCCGTGGTGGTCGACCTGCCCGCGGAGGACGCCGGCCGGCGTGTGGAACTGCAGTGCCGCTTCGATCCGGCCCAGGACCGCAGCCTGCTCAGGGGTAAGAAGGGGCTGATGGGCCGCCTGATCTACGTGACCGACGAAGTGAAGATCGCATGGCCCAGTCCGGCTGAGGAGTATCTGCGTTTCGCAGGCTGCGCGAGCCTGCTGTCGTCGCAACCGCAGCGTGCCTCCGAGTTGCTGTCCGAAATGGATATGGAAGTGCTAGGCAAGGTGTGGGAACGGCGCCAGAAGATGTCCGCCGAACTGCGCTCCCGTCTGAAAGCAATATCAATCTTTTAAACCCATATCATTATGTCTATCATCTACATCATCGGTGTCGTCCTTTCGTTATTGCCGTTCTCGACATCCTGAAGAAGCCCATCTCCCTGGTGGGTAAGATCATTGCGGCCGTGCTCGTGCTGGCTACCAGCTGGATCGGCCTCGCGGTCTATTTCCTCTACGCCAAGGACCATCTGACCTCCTGGTTCAAGTAGTGGCCTTTGCCTGATCGGTGCGGGTGCCGGGCGTTGCCTGGCGCCCGTTTCGTGTTTACGGGTCCTTGTCGCTTGCCTGCGGCTGAGGGTCCTGTCGCCTGTCTGCGCCGACGGGCGCTGTCAAGCCTTCGTTTCAGATTAATCCGGGGACCTGTCGGAGCCCCTTTATTCCGTCGGCGCAGTACTTGAAACAGAATCACAGAATTAATGCACCTGGCCCCCCTTCAGG
The DNA here is from genome assembly GCA_017453565.1 of Bacteroidales bacterium. Taxonomy (GTDB): domain Bacteria; phylum Bacteroidota; class Bacteroidia; order Bacteroidales; family UBA932; genus Cryptobacteroides. The sequence continues at coordinate 6,107 of JAFTEQ010000068.1, read as the reverse complement.
ATCCCGGTCCTGAAGCAGAAAGGGGAAAACCGCACCAGGTCCCACTCAAAAAGCATTGACCGGGAACTAAACAGACAAATCGGTTTCGGGTGCCCTTTATACCGTGGAGGCTAACCCGTTCATTGATAGCTGATAAGGCTACTATCGGGCCCCCTCGGAAGAGAGGCCCGATAGTAGGCTATTTACCTGGTGCTCAGCGTTTTGGCCTCCACTGGCGTTTCGAGGCGGCGGGCCTTCTGGGCTAGCCAGGTGCAAGGAGAGGGGCATCCCTCACCTGAAGGGATTTGCCCACCTGCGGTGGTGACATCCCTCTCCGCCTGCGGCGGAGCGCTGCAAAAGGCCTGGAGCGGAGCGACAAAGCCCCTCTCTCGAGGAGAGGGGTTTGGGGAGAGGGTAACGTGGAGAGGGGTATCCCTCACCTGAAGCGAAAAGCCAGCATGTGCTGGCTTTGAAGCGGAAGGTGAGGGATTCGAACCCCCGGGACGTTGCCGCCCAACAGTTTTCAAGACTGCCGCCATCGACCACTCGGCCAACCTTCCAGGACATCGGGATTCCGGTGCGGATGCAAAGGTAAGGAAATTTTCTTATCTTCGCCGTAGATTAATCCAAGCCATGAAAAAAGTAGTATCCGCTTTCTTTATCTTGTTGGCCGGCATCCAACTCAATGCCCAGGAACCCATCCTTGCCGCTGTAAGCAAGGAGGTTGCCGGCAAGGAAGCCCTGGTGACCGGTGTGCCGCAGCAGGCTGCCTATGTTCCTGATTTCAAATGCGACGGCCGTTCCGGGAAGGTGCGCAACGTCATCCTCCTCATTGGCGACGGCATGGGCCTCGGCGCTGTGGCTTCGGCCTATTTTGCCAACGGAGAGCAGCTTACCATGACTTCGCTCCGTTCCATGGGCTATGCCTGCACCCAGTCCCTGAGCAGTTTCACCACCGATTCGGCCGCATCCGGAACGGCCTATGCCACCGGCAGCAAGACGAAGAACCGTCATCTGGGAACCGATAAGGACGGAAAGCCCCTGCAGAATATCCCTGAAGCCATCGCTCCTGCAGGCAAGGTGTCGGGTGTGGTCTCTACCGACGATGTGCACGGAGCCACTCCGGCCGCATACTTTGCGCATCAGACCGACCGCAAGAAGGTGGCGGAAATCTGGGGAGACATCCCCGCCTGCCGCCTCAGTTTCATCTCTGCCGGCAGCCGCAAACTTTTTGAAAAACAGGCGTCCGAAACCCGCTCGGCGATTGAAAGCCGCTACAAAGTCATCTACGATCCCTCCCAGGATATCGCCGGGGCGGAACGCGTAATCTATCTGCCTCCCACCGTCAAAACCGGGGAACGGGGCAATTATCTTCCCGAAACCACGAAGATGGCCATCGACTTCCTGGCCGCCCAAAAATCCAAAGGCTTCTTCCTTATGGTGGAAGGGGCACGTATAGACAAGGTGGCCCATGCCAACAAACTCGATGAACTGGTAAACGAGATGCTCGATTTTGACAAGGCGGTGGAAGTTGCCGTCCGTTTTGCCGAGAAAGACGGGCATACCCTCGTGATTGTAACAGCCGACCACGAAACGGGCGGAGTTACACTCAAGAGCGGCAGCAGCCACGAACCGGGTTCGGTTGCCGCCGTGTTTGCGGGAAGGGGCCATACCCCCATCTTCGTGCCGCTGTTTGCCTACGGGCCCCACTCGCGCGACTTCGCCTGCATGCAGCAGAACAGCGACGTGGCGCAGAAAATCCTCGGTCTGCTTAAATAATCTCTTCCGGGACCCTATTTCCGCCGCCTGAGCGTGGTGGAAAGGCTGACGGAGCTTCCGCCCGGAATCTCGGTCTCATAGCCTACGATCCAGGTCCCTTTGCACACCGGGTCCACAATTTCGGGTGCGGGGCCGTAGGTGTCCATGTTGGCCTCCCAGATGCGGTAGTCGACGGCCTGGCCTTCGGTGTGGAGCAGCATTTTGACCTTTCCTTTCGTAAGCAGGATGCCCTCGGGCGTGCGCTCCGGACGGGCTTCGGTGACCATGGACCAGCGTACCCGGGCCGGGACGCCGGGCTTGGTGGCGATGGCGTCCGACACTTCCAGATAAGACTTTTCACAGATGCGGACGGTACGTACCGCCGAGCGGAGGTCGTCGTAGAAGGTGTCTCCGAAATCGATGACGGCCCCTATGCCCCGCTCCGCGTCGTTGAAATGCTCGACCAGCAGGGCCCTGCCGTTGATCTTATGGTCTTTGTCATTGACGGTGAGGGTGTTGTGCTGCCGGTTGTTGTAGGGGAAGAACTGCCAGCGGCGTCCTTCCTGCTTGCGTGAGAAGAGAGATTCCTTGTAGGGCTTGAGCCAGACTTCCAGTTTGGCATAGGGCGGATTGCCGTAGTCCATGGCCCAGCGGATGCCGTAGGCGTCGTAGACGAACTCGCCCGCGTCCATATGGGCGTGGTTGGTGTAGGCCGATCCGCCCTTCACGGCCACGAACAGGTCTTCGCGCTCCCAGCCGGTGCGGCCGATGAACTGCGGCGTGATGCCCTGGGCGGCGTAGATATTCTCCTTGGGCGCCGGGAGTTCCTTATCTTTGATCTGCGCGGCGTAACGCACGGCCAGGAACAGGGTGCGGTCACCCCGGTAACGGCCGTTCTGGATGTGCCAGAGCTCGTTCCGGACGATTCCGGGGTCGTTGAAGCGGGCGGCAAAATACCACAGGCATGGATGCGCCCCGGCCCGTCGGCCGCAGTCGGAATAGTTGAACTGATAGCCGCTGGGGCCCGCCGTGTGGGCGATGTAATGCCCCGTGCGGGAGAAGCCGGGCACCTCGGACAGGCCGAAATCGGTACCCAGCACCGACTCCAGCGCCGAGATGAGCAGTACCTGGAAGGAGGTGCCGTAGCCCCAGTAGCCCGGTCCCTCGGGATAGGCGCCGTCGGGGGCGTACATCTCTTCCATTGCGTGCCGGTTGGAGGGGATGGCGCGTTCAACGAGGAAGCGTGCCGTCTCGGGATCGCGTTCCCAGGTGGCGAGGGCCGCGCAGACGAGGCCTCCGTTGCACACCTGGTTCCAGTTGTTGATGCCGCCCAGCCATTTGGTGTACTTCTTTTCCTTCCCGGGCGCGAAGGCGAATTCCGAAATCTTTTCCCACACGGTCTCGCGGGTCCTGGGCGAGAGGTCGCGGTAGAGCCAGTCGTATCCGATCGCTACCGCCGTAACCATCTCGGCCACGTCGAGGAAGTGCGTGGGGTTCCAGTCGGGGAAGGCGCAGACCGTGAGCAGGTCGTCCTCGACCTGTTCCAGATAGGCCTTGTCGCCCGTCATGCGGTAGGCGTAGGCCTGTGCGGGGATGCGCTGCAGGGCCCGGCGGGAGATGGTGAGGATGCGGCGACCGCTGGCGTCTTTCTGGTAGACAAGGGGCTTGCCCTCTTTACCCTTGTCGGCCTGCTGCATCATCTGCTCGTGGATGATCGTCAGGTTGGGGTTGGCTCCTTTGGCGACGTCCTTCCTGATCTGCTTGAAGGCGGCGGCGTCGAGGAAGAGCCGGGGGTGATTCTTTTCGGTGAGGCCTTTGTAGTCGGGTTCGGGCGCCGCGGCGGCGCAAAGGGCGGCCGTCAGCAGGACGGCGCAGGAAAGGAAGAACTGTTTCATCAGAATTCGGCTTTTTCGGGATCGGTATGAGCCCGTCCTCCTTCGAGGGCGGAAATGAGGGCCATGTCGGCTTCGGAGAGGAAGAAATCCGACACCTGCAGGTTCTCGCGGATGCGTTCGGGGTGCACGCTCTTCACGAGGGGTACCACGTCCAGCTGGATGCACCAGCGAAGGATCACCTGGGCGGGTGTCTTTCCATGGCGGGCGGCGATAGTGGCAATCTGCGGATCGTTCATGGCATTGCCGCTGCGCAGGGGGCTCCAGGCCTCCATCGTGATGCCGCGCTTCTCGCAGAAAGCACGCAGCTCCGGACGGGAGAACCCGGGATGGAATTCGACCTGGTCGGCCATGGGGGCGATTTCGGCCGTCCAGTCCAGCGCCTCGATGTGGCGCTCTTCGAAGTTGCTCAGTCCAATTGCCTTCGCGCGCCCGTCCTTGTAGAGACGTTCCAGGGCCCGCCAGGAATCGGCATTCAGTGCATCGGCCTTGTCGCCGAACTGCAGGCGGTTGGCCGGCCAGTGGAGCAGGTAGAGGTCTACGTAATCGGTGCCGAGCCGGGAGAGGCTCTGGTCAAAGGCGCGCAGGACCTTGTCGTAGCCGCGCTCCGTGTTCCAGAGTTTGGTGGTGAGGAAGATATCGCCGCGAGTGAAGCCGGCAATACCGCGGCCCACGCCCGCTTCGTTGCCGTAGACGGCGGCGGTGTCGACGTGGCGGTAACCGGCACGGAGGGCTTCCCGTACGGAGGCTTCGGCCGTCCCGTCGTCGGGAATCTTGAACGTCCCGAAACCGGGAGCGGGGATAGTTAACTTTTTCATGGTATAAATGTAAGAAGAATATCAAAAAAATCATTATCTTTGCGCCCGATTTTATTAACCTATTATTATTTGCGAAATGGCAGAGTATCTACAGCCTGAGAAAAAGCAAGAGATTTTCGCGAAGTACGGGAAGTCTAATACTGACACCGGCTCACCTGAGAGTCAAGTTGCTCTATTTTCCTACCGTATCAATCACCTCACCGAGCACGTGAAGAAGAACAAGAAGGACGTGGTTACGCGTCGTTCCCTGCTCCGGCTCGTCGGCAAGAGGCGTCAGCTCCTCGACTACCTCAAGGAGATCGACATCGAGAGATACAGAAAGATCGTCAAGGACCTTGGTCTGCGCCGATAAAAGATAGGAACGCTTGAGGGGATGGATCCATCCGTGGACCCATCCCCGTTTTTTGTAAAAAGATGGCTTCCGGGACGGTCCCGGAAGATGAGTATAAAAGACGTTAAGGAAAACAGTAATGAATGTGATCAACAAGAAGATCGAACTCGCGGACGGCCGCGTGATCGAGATCGAGACCGGCAAACTCGCCAAGCAGGCGGCCGGCTCCGCGGTGGTCAAAATGGGAGGCACCATGATCCTCGCCACCGTCACATGCGCCGAAGAGGTCAAGGAAGGCACCGACTTCATGCCCCTGACCGTGGATTACCGTGAGAAGTACTATTCCGCCGGGCGTTTCCCCGGTGGTTTCATGAAACGCGAGAGCAAACCCTCCGACTATGAGGTGCTCATCGCCCGCCTGGTGGACCGGCCCATCCGTCCGCTTTGGCCCTCCGACTTCCATCTGGAGGTCTTTGTGAACCTGAGCCTCATTTCCGCTGAGAAGGACATCCAGCCCGACGCGCTGGCCGGCCTTGCCGCCTCCGCCGCCCTGGCTTCTTCCAACCTGCCTTTCGGCGGTCCCGTCTCCGAGGTGCGCGTGGCGCGCATCGACGGACAGTTCAAGATCAATCCCGGTTTCAGTGAGATGGCCGGCGCCGACATCGACCTCATGGTCGCCGCTACCGAAGAGAACATCATGATGGTGGAAGGCGAGATGAACGAGGTGTCCGAGCACGACATGCTCGAAGCCATCAAGTTCGCCCACGAGGAAATCAAGCGCCACTGCCGCGTGCAGAAGGAACTCATGCACGAGCTCGGTACCGACGTGAACAAGCGCGACTATCCGCACGATGTGGAAGACGAGGCCCTCAAGGCCGCCGTGCGCGATTTCTGCTACGACAAGTGCTATGCCCACGCCAAGTCGGCGAAGCCCAAGCACGAGCGTGAAGACGGCTTCAAGGCCATCAAGGAAGCCTTCCTGGCAACCCTGCCCGAGGAAGAACTCGAAGAGAAGACCCCGCTCGTGGAGCGCTACTACCACGACGTGGAGAAAGAGGCCATGCGCAACATGGTGCTCGATGAAGGCCGCCGCCTGGACGGCCGCCGCACCGACGAGGTGCGTCCCATCTGGTGCGAGGTAGACTATCTGCCCTGCGCCCACGGCAGCGCCATCTTCACCCGCGGCGAGACCCAGAGCCTGGCCTCCGTTACCCTGGGAACCAAGATGGATATGAAGGAGATGGACGAGGTGCTCATCCAGGAGGACCAGCAGTTCGTGCTCCACTACAACTTCCCGCCCTTCGCCACCGGTGAAGCCCGTCCGCAGCG
>JAFTEQ010000067.1 GCA_017453565.1 Bacteroidales bacterium | reverse complement strand
TGATGCCGGCCGAAGGACCGTCCTTGGGCACGGCGCCCTCCGGAACGTGGATGTGGATGTCCTTGCCCATAAATTCCTCCGTGGTGAGGCCGGCCAGGGAAGGATGCGCCTTGATGTATTGGTAGGCGATGGTGGCTGACTCCTTCATGACGTCGCCCAGGTTGCCGGTCATGGTCATGACGCCCTTGCCACCGCTCACGGAACTCTCCACGAAGAGAATCTCGCCGCCCATCTGGGTCCAGGCGAGGCCGGTGACGATACCGGGTCCCTCGTTCCCTTTCTGACGGTCGTGGAAAGCGGTAGGCAGTCCCAGGTATTCCTTGAGGTGTTCCTTCTTGATGACCTTGGGCCATTCCTGTCCCAGGGCGATCTTCTTGGCCGTCACGCGCGCAATCTTGGCGATCTGCTTCTCGAGGCCGCGCACGCCCGACTCGTGGGTGTACTCGTCGATGATGGCACACAGGGCCGCCGCGTCAATGCGCAGCCCGGATTCCCCAATGCCGTGTTCCCGCAACTGCTTGGGCACCAGGAACTGCCGGGCGATCTGCGCCTTCTCCTCGGCCAGATAACCCGTCACGTTGATGAGTTCCATACGGTCGAGCAGGGCGGGCTGGATGGAGGAGATGGTGTTGGCCGTGGTCATGAAGAGCACGTTCGAGAGGTCGTAGTCGAGGTCGAGGTAATTGTCGTGGAAGGTGGTGTTCTGCTCGGGGTCGAGCGCTTCCAGCAGGGCCGAGGAGGGGTCGCCCTTGAAGTCGGCGCCCACCTTGTCGATTTCGTCGAGCACGATCACCGGATTGGAGGTGCCCGCCTTGGCAATACCGTTCAGGATGCGGCCGGGAAGGGCGCCCACATAGGTTTTGCGGTGCCCGCGGATCTCTGCCTCGTCGTGCAGGCCGCCCAGGGAAATGCGCACGTATTTGCGTCCCAGGGCCCGTGCGACCGACTTGCCGAGACTCGTCTTGCCCACGCCCGGAGGCCCGTAGATGCAGAGGATGGGCGATTTCATGTTGCCCTTGAGCTTGAGCACGGCCAGGTACTCCACAATGCGGTCTTTCACCAGCTCCAGCCCGAAATGATCCTCGTCCAGCACCTTCTGGGCGTTCTTCAGGTCGAGGTTGTCTTCCGACAATTCGTCCCAGGGCAGGTTCAGCATGAAGTCGAGATAGTTGTACTGCACGCTGTAGTCGGGCGAATTGGGGTTGTGCTTCTCCAGCTTGCCGAGTTCCTTCTCGAAGGCTTCCTTGGCGTAGGCGGGCCATTTCTTCTTCTCGGCCCTGGCGCGGAACCCGTCGATGTCGTCGGTGCCGTCCATGCCCAGCTCTTCCTGGATGGTCCGGAGCTGGTTGTTCAGGAAGTATTCGCGCTGCTGCTGGTCTATCTCGCTCTTCACCTTCTGATTGATGTCCTGTTTGATCTTCGACAGCTCGATCTGGAGGTTGAGGATGCTCAGAAGCTTGAGGGCGCGGGCCCGCAGGTCGTCGTAGCGGAGCAGGTCCACCTTGTCGGCGAATTCGTCCACCTCCACCGTGGTGGCGATGAAGTTCACCAGGAAGGGGAAACTGTCTATGCTGCGCAGGGCCTCCACCGCCTCCTTGGAAGCGATGGAAGAGGAGCGGATAATCTGTCCGGCGGCTTCCTTGAGCGAACCCGCAAGGACCTTCACCGAGTTGCTGTCGGCATCGAGCAGCAGGTCGTCGAGATAGTGCACGCGGGCCATGAGGTAGGGGTCGTCGCCCAGGATGGCGTCTACGCTCAGGCGTTTGAACCCCTGGATGATGGCCGTAATGGTCCCGTCGGGCATTTCAATGGCTTTCAGGACCTTGGCGACGGTTCCGTAGGGGTTGAGGTCTTCCTGCCGGGGCTCCTCCACCGTCACGTCGGTCTGCGGCACGCAACCGATGAAGAGGTCGTTCTTCTCCGCGTCGTGGATGAGGCGGATCGACTTGTCGCGGCCGATGGTCACGGGGAACACGGTGCCCGGGAAGAGGACCGCGTTGCGCAGGGCCAGGATGGGGAGGGTGTCGGGGAGCAGCGATTCGTCGATCTTCTGTAGGTTCTCGCCCTGCAGGACCGGGATGATGCTCACTTCGGCACCGGGAGAAAGGGTATATTTATTGTCTTTTCTCATAGTGTCTGCCAAATTGTCAGTATATGGGGATGGTTTTACCCGGGTGCTAATATAGTCAATCTCCGTGCCATCGCCAAAAATGACGGCAGACACCTTGTCAGAGTTCAATCAGCACCTTCATGGTTTCAGCGCGGTGCGCGTCGATGTAGTCGTAGGCCTGGGCGTACTGCTCGAAGGGGAAGCGGTTGGAGATGAGCGGCTGGAGCCGGATGCGGCCCCCCGCGATCATGTCCACGGCGGTGAGATAGTCTTCGTGCCGGTACATCATGGTGCCCACCAGTGAGAGTTCGTGCTCGCCCAGGTAGAACATGCTCAGAGCAGGATCTTTGGCAAAGACGGCCACCACTACGATGGTGCTGCCTTTCTCGATGGTCTCCATGAGCGAGCGGATGGAAGATTCCACGCCGGCCACTTCGAAGCCGACCTGGAAACCCTCCTCTCCGAAAACGGCCTTCACGCCCTCTTTCAGCGGGGTTTTGGTCACGTTCAGGGTGTCGGCTATCCCGCACTGGCGGGCAATGTCGAGCCGCAGGTCGGACACGTCGGTGATGAGAACCTTCCGGGCTCCGCGGGCCAGGGCGAACTGGGCTACGAGGTTGCCGATGGCACCGGCCCCAGAGACCACCACATTCTTGCCGCGCAGGTCGCCCGCGCGGGCTGTGGCGTGTGCACCCACGGCGGCGGGTTCCACCATGGCGCCGAAGTCGAGCGACATCCCTTCCGGCAGCACGACCACCCGGTCGTCGTCGATCACAAAGAAGTCCTGGGCCGTGCCGTCAGCCTGGAAGGCCTGCACGCGCAGGTGTTCGCACACATTGTACTGCCCCCGTTTGCAGGGGTTGCACGTGCCGCAGACCAGCTGCGGCCGACCGGTGACAAAGTCTCCTGGTTTGCAGACAGATACGTCCTTTCCCACGGCCACCACTTCGGCCGAGTACTCGTGCCCCTGCACCACCGGGTAGAAGGTGGCGGGGTGCTGTCCGTGCCAGGAATGGATTTCACTGCCGCAGATGCCGATGCGTTTGATATGCAACAATACCTGATGGGCTTCGAGTGCCGAAGCCTCGGGTGCCGGAACGTCCCGGAATTCGAGGTGCCGGGGCTCTGTCAAAACTGCTTGTCTCATAGGGATAGTTTTTCAAGTCCTTCGGCTACGGAGAGGCCCGCGAAGCCGAGGTATGCTTCCATAAAAGCCGGATCCTGCCGCAGGGGCAGGCCGGCGAAGGGCGAGAGGCCCAGGAACGATTCCGGCGAGCCGGCTTCGAGCAGGATGCCGTCTTCTGTTTTCAGGTGCGGTTCGAAGATCTCGATGGGCTCGCCCGCCTCGTCGCGCTTGCCCGAGAGGTATTTGTAGTAGGAGGCGAGCAGGAAAGCCTCTATGCTGCAGTCCCTTCCGTCGCGGAGCATCTTCTGCAGGGTGGGGACCACATAGACTTCAAACTTGGCCACCCCGTCTCCGCAGAGACGGGCGACCTGGTCGCTGATGGCCGCGTTGGAGAAGCGTGCAAGAAGGGTGCGTTTGTATCCTTCAAGGTCGACTCCTTCCGGAGCGGGCACGTAGGGCGTCACGTCCCGGTCCATGAATACCTGGAGCAAACGCCGGTAGCGCCTGTCGGCGAGCACCGCGTCCACCTTGCGGAAGCCTTCCAGGAAGGAAGGGTAGCTGAGCAGGGTGTGCGAGGCGTTCAGCAGGCTCAGTTTCATGTTTTCGTAGGGCGTGACGTCGCCGGTGAACTGCACGCCCACCCGTTCCCATGCGGGGCGGCCCGCCACGAACCTGTCTTCCACCACCCATTGGATGAAATCTTCGCAGTGCACGTCGGTAATCTTTCCTTCCTTCGTGGCCGGGGTGATGCGGTCTACCATGGAGTTGGGAAAGGAGACGTTCTCCCGGGCCCAGGCGGAAAGCTGCGGATAAGCCGCGTCGAAATAGCCCAGGAAGGCCCGGGCGGCGGTGTCGCCGTTGTGCTGGAGGTTGTCGCAGGACAGGATGGTGAGCGGAAGGCCGGCCTCCTTGCGGCGCAGCAGGGCCTCGGCCACATAGCGGAAAACGCCCGGACGTGCCGGGTCCACCTTGTAGCCGCCCTCGGTGATGGTAAGGGTGACGATGCGTGAGGCGGGATCCGCGATGCGGCGTACGATGGCTTCCGGGTCTTCGCAGCCCCAGTTGAGTTCCACCAGGGACCCGATGCGCCAGCTTTCGCGGCTTCCGTCCGGGCTGCAGACCGTGAGTTCATACTCGCCCGCATCGGCCTTGAGCGCCTTGTAGAGCCGTTCGTCGGAGGGGAGCACCATGGCGCCCGACACGCCCCAGCAGCACTGATCTTCGTGTTCGAGCAGCAGGTTCTGGTAGTATTCCAGATGGGCGCGGTGGAAGTTGCCTACGCCGAAATGGACGATGCCCGGGGTAATCCGGGACCTGTCGTAGGTATAGGTTTTCATTGCAAAAAGTCTTGCGGGAGGGGATTGATGGCACCGGCCTGCGTGCAGACCCAGGCGGAGATGCGTACGGCCAGGGCATGGGCCTCTGCAACAGGGCGACCCTGCAGTCGGGAAGCCACATAGGCGGCGGTGAAGGAATCGCCCGCACCCACGGTGTCGGCCACCTGTACCTTCGGGGTGTCGAGGTGGGAGAGGAGGCCTTCAGGACCGTACACCTCGCTGCAGTCGGCACCCCTGGTAAGGATGACCTGCTGCAGGGCGAAGCGCCCGATGAGCTCCGCGATGGCCCCGGTGTCGGACTCCGGAAGCGCGAAGAGCGAGCGCAGCAGCGGCAGTTCGTCTTCGTTGAGTTTGAGAATGTCGGCCCGGCGCAGCGACTCCGAGAGGGTGTCGCGGTCGTAATAGTGCTGGCGGATGTTGATGTCGAACACCTTTACCGCCCCGGCGGGGACGGCGTCGAGCATCTGCAGTACGGCGGCCTTGGAAGCGGCGCTGCGCTGGGAGAGGGATCCCCAGCACACGGCGTCTGCGTGGGAAAGCAGATCCAGGGCGGCGGGCGTGCATTCCATCGCATCCCAGGCTACGTTCTCCACAATCTCATACTGCGGGACGCCGGCGGCGTCGAGCGTCACCAGCACCCGGCTGGTGGGAAGGGCGTTGCGCTGCAGGAGCGAAAGGTCGAGGCCTGTCGCTTCCAGCGCTTCCAGCGTCTCGTCTCCCAGTTCGTCGCGGCCCACGGCCGTGATGGGGAAAGCCTCCACACCCAGCTGAGCGGCGAAATAGGCGAAGTTCACGGGCGCGCCGCCCAGTTTCCGGCCGGAGGGAAGCACATCCCACACGACCTCTCCGATGGCGACGATCTTTTTCATCCCTTGCAGGCGATGTGCAGGTTGAGGAACATGCTGCCGCCCTCGATCTTCACGGCGAGCCGAAGCCAGTTCCCGAAATTGGGCTGCACCTTGATGGCGTGCTGCCCTTCGCCTTTGAACGAGACGGGTTCGCTGCCGTCCGGGGCCCAGTGTACGCCGTCCTGGGAAATCTGCACCTGGGCGGTGAACACGGGGTCGCCCTCGGTTTTCTCTACCAGGACGAAGAAAATGGCCTCGTCGGCCCAACCGACCTCATAGGGATGGGTCTCAAAACGGCCGGTGAAGAACTTCTTCACCTCCAGATGGGAATCGTTGAACTGTTTCATCATTCTTGGGAGACTACTACGGAATCGATATAGAGAAAAACCCGGCGGTCGGTGTCGGTGCCCACCCAGAAGAGCGGGTTGATGAGGTTGTCAATGCGGTTGTAGCCGTCGATGGCGTCGGCCGCGATGCCCCGCATGTCCCAGATACGGTCCTGGCACTGGAATTCCACATATTCACGCTTCTGCGTGTCGAGTTTGAGGCGCATATACTGCCAGTTGAGCTTGCAGTCGGTTTCGTTGTAGATGAGCTTCTGGTGTCCGTCCGGCAGGTCGGCGAAGCCGTCGTGGTCGCCGTTGGGATAGCGGCGTCCGAACCACCAGGGGTCGACCCCCTTCTTACACCAGTCACCGTCGAGCCCGTAGGCCCATTCCTTGTCGGTGACGCCCTCGCGGGAGTGCTCGTACTGCCATTTCTGCATCATCTTTCCGTCCACGGCGTTGAGGTAGCGGATGCCCACGTGGTAGCGCTTCCCGCCTTCCTGTACGTCGAAGCCCATGCCGAAGTCACGGATGGAGTTCTCGTGCAGGCCGGGTTGCGGCCGGTCGTCCGGATCCATGCGGTCCTGTTCGGCGGTGTAGCTGAACCAGCATTCAATCTGCAGGAAGCGGCTGCCCGGACGGTAGAACGAAAGGCGCTTGATGGCATGGCCCAGGCAGCCTTCGGCAGGAATCTCCGTGTAGGGCGCTGCCTTGGGACGGGTGGACAGCTTGAGCGAATAGGTGCCCGACATGGCCCCGTGCGTGCCGGGATAGCGGTAGGTGGCCGAACTCAGCATGACCGGAGGCCACTGGTCCTTGTTCACCAGGGTTTTGGGTACGTCGAAATCGGGATACTCGGTAAAGTTGGGCATCAGGGTCATCCAACCGTTGAAGCCGTTGTTGAACACGTCATAGCTCAGGACCCGCTCCAGAGGCTGGTAGCGGCTGCGCAGCAGGATCTCATCTACACTCATTCTTTCTTTTATCTAAGAATCTGTAACACAAATATACGACAATAATCGCGACGATAGACGCGATAAAGCTCAGTACGATGCCTTTTACCGCCAGGGTCTTGGGGTCGCCCAGGACCAGCAGGCCGCCGAGCAGCAGGGCGATGACGCCCAGGGTGATGCAGAAGCAGCTCACAGCCATGTGGGAATAGGTCTTCGTGGCCCTTTTCATGCGGGCGTCGGGTTCCTTCGAGGCGTCGGGATCGATGTATCCCGCCAGCTTCTCTGCTTCGGGACGGATGACACCCCGGGCCCTGGAAACCAGTTCCAGCACCCCCAGGATGGCGATGGGGAGCACGCCTCCGGAAATGGAGTCCACAAGGCTCGTGGAAAGCACGTCGGAGGGAACGAGCAGATGTGCGGCAATGCCCACGGCCCAGCTGGCGAGCATGGTCCAGATGAGCTGGCTCCCGCTCAGCCGCTTGGAGAAAAGGCCCCAGATGGAGGGGAGGTAGAGCGGGCAAAGCACCAGCGTGAGCAGGGTTACCACCACTTTCTCGGCGCCGCCGGCGAAGGGGATGAGCATCGACAGGCCCAGGATGGTGAGGCCGAAGCAGAGGGTGAAGATGCGCCCCACGCGGATGCGCGTCTGCTCGTCGGCCGAGCGATTCTTCTCGCGCCGGCCCCATATCTCATAGGTATAGACGTTGGCGAATACGTTGAGGATGCCGGAGAAGTTGCTCAGGGTGGCCGAGAGCATGGCCGCCAGCATCATGCCCACCATGCCTTGCATGAGCACGGTCTTGCTCATGTTGATGTAGGCGTGTTCTCCGTTGAAGGTCATGGTGGCCGGGTCGGCGTCGAGCCCGAGGCCCGGTTCCATGAGGCGGCAGATCATGGTGGGGAGGTACCAGATAATGGGCGTGAGGAAGTAGAGGATGCCGATGAGGTAGGTGCTCCTGCGGGCGTCCTTCACGGTGGGCACGCTGATGTAGCGCTGCACGAAGGGCCAGTCGCCCCCGATCATGCCGATGTTGAGGACGAGCCAGAGTGCGAGCCAGACCCAGGTGTAGGTGGGGGAGGTTCCGGACAGGAAACCGGGAATCTGTTGCGCGCGCTCCATAAATACGCCCGCACCGCCCAGTTCGTGGAGGGAAAGGGGAATCATGAAGACCACCACGGCCAGGAGTACGCCGAACTGGATGACATCGGTCATGAGTACGGCGAGGAAACCGCCTGCAACCGTATAGATGAGGGCGATTCCGCCCAGGATGAGCAGCGTCCACCAGATGTTGAGGTCGATGACACCGCACACCACCACGGCCACGGCATAAAGGGCCACCGCGGTGTGTACGGCCCGGGCGACGATGCCGGAAACGGTATAGAAACTGACGGTTTCGTGCCCGAAGCGGACGTTCAGGAACTCACCGGGCGACTTGATGCGCAACTGCCTCCAGCGGCCGGAGATCCACTTCCCGCAAATGAGCGAGACGACCCCGAGGGTCATGGCGATCACGACCGCCACGAGGCCCGATTTGTAGGCCACGCCGCCCCACACCACGAAGGTGCTGGCGGAGAAGACGGTCATATAGGAGGACACGCCGGAAAGCCACCAGGAGGAGTTCCGGCCGGCGATGAACAGGTCTTCCGAAGACTTGATCCTGCGGGACATCACCAGGCTCACGGCGATGAGTCCGATGAAATAAAGGACGATGACGATGTAGTCGAGTGCAAACATGGTACAAATATAAGGAAAATAAATGATTGAAACGTTTCAAAAAATGTCCTTTCCCGTTGTTTTTTTTCTTACTTTTGCCTCGGAATGGCAAAAAGGGTTACCATCAAGGATGTAGCAAGGGAAGCCGGCGTATCCATCGCCCTGGTTTCCCTGGTTCTCCATGCCCGGCTGGATGCCGAGGGGAATCCCGTGTGCAGCGTGCGTCGGGAAACGGCGCGGCGCATCTTCGACGCCGTGCAGAAACTGGGCTACATCCCCAACCGTGCCGCCGCGGCTATCCGTTCGGGGCGTTCGTATTCCATCGCCGTCATCACTTCGGACATCTCGAACAGCTTCTTTTCGAGGATCTGCCGGCACGTCGAGAACCTGGCCTATGACCAGGGCTACAACGTCATTTTTGCCAGTTCGGACGAGAATCCCACGAAGTTCACGCAGGTGCTCGATTCCACCCTTCGCCTGGGTGTGGACGGCATGATCATCGTTCCCCCGCCGCACAGCGAAGTGGCCATCGGGAAGATTTCGGCCATGAACATCCCTATCGTGCTGCTGGAGCGTGATATCGAAGGGGTTGAGGCGGCCGGAAGGGTCCTGCTCGACAATGCATCCGCCGACAGGCTGGCCGTAGAGGAATTCGTCCGAGGAGGCTACCGGCGCATTGAACTGGTGGCCTACAACATGGATGTCAGTACCATCCGTTCCCGCATCGAGGGTTACCGCCGTGCCATGGAAGGAATGGGGCTGGGGGACTGTGCTAAGGTCCATTACCTGGAGTATGGCGCCGATGTGGACGCGATGGCCCGGCTCCTCAGGAACGCTGCCGACCGGGGCTGCGAGGCCGTCTACCTCACCACGAACACCATCTCCCTCCTGGCCCTGCAGGCCTTGAAACGCTTGCGCATGAACGTGCCGGGAGATATGGCCGTACTGGGGTTCGACGAGTCTCCGGCCTTCAGTATCGCCGAGCCGTCGGTAAGTCATATCGTCCAACCCGTAAGGGCCTTAGGCGAGGAATCTTTTTCGATGCTGGTGGAAATGATTGAGGATAAGGATGCTGCCCGTACCGTGGTGCTGCCGCCCGAACTCGTTCGCGGCGGATCGTCCGCACCTTCCGGACAGTGACGCGCAGGCTTGAAAAAACGCAAAAAAACTTGGCAGAAGATTTTGAATAATAAAAAATTAAATCTATTTTTGCAGTCCAAATTTGAGAACTAAACCATTAACGTTATGACTAAAGCAGACATTGTGAATGAAGTTGCAAAGGCAACCGGTATCGAGAAAGTGGCCGTCCAGACTGTTGTCGAGGCTTTTATGGAGAGCGTAAAAGGCTCCGTGACCAAGGGTAACCCCGTGTACCTCCGTGGTTTTGGCAGCTTCATCATCAAGCACCGCGCCAAGAAGGCTGCGCGCAATATCACCAAGAAGACCACCATGATTATCCCGGCGCACGACATCCCCGCCTTCAAGCCGGCCAAGGTCTTTATCTCCGCGCTCAAGAAGTAATCAAAACGCAAGCTTATGCCTAGCGGAAAAAAGAGAAAAAGACATAAAATGGCGACGCACAAGCGGAAAAAACGCTTGCGCCTCAACAGACACAAGAAGAAGTAGTCGGAAGAGGCTCGACGGGGGATCCGGCGGGCCTCTTCAAGTATAATCACCGTTCACCAATCGATTTCCAATGGAAGAGCAGAAAGCCGAGAAAGACCTGGTGGTCGACGTTTCGCCGTCCGAGGTCCGTATCGCACTCATGGAGAATCACCGGTTGATTGAACTCAACCGCGAGTCTACCCAGGGGCACAGCTTCTCCGTGGGGGACGTTTACCTGGGAAAGGTAAAGAAGATTCTCCCCGCCATGAACGCCGCTTTCGTGGATATCGGTGACAAGAAGGAAGCCTTCCTCCATTACCTCGACCTGGGATTGTATTTCACCGCTTTCGACTCGTTCGTGCGGGAGAGCAATCCGAACAGGGACCTGCGCAAACTCTATTCGGGCATGCGGCTCGGAGAGGCGCTCGCGAAAGAGGGCCGGATTGAGGATCACCTCAAACCGGGACAGATGGTGGTGGTGCAGATCACCAAGGAACCGATTTCCACAAAGGGGTCGCGACTCACCGCGGAAATCTCATTGGCAGGACGCAACATCGTGCTCCTTCCCTTTGCGGGGAAGGTAAGCGTTTCCCAGAAAATCTCTTCGAAAGAGGAGAAAAAGAGGTTGGAGACCCTCATGAAGAGCATCCTTCCTCCCAACTACGGGGCCATCATCCGCACGGCGGCCGAAGGCAAGAAAGCCGCGGTGCTCGTGGCGGAGGTGCAGTCCCTCATCGAGAAATGGGAGGGGTCGTGGCCGCGGATCGCCCGCAACAAGGGCGTGGGCCTGCTGTTCACGGAATACTCCAAGACGACCACCGTCCTCAGGGACCTGCTCAACGAGACGTTCACGTCTGTCTACGTGAACGACGACAAGGTCTTCGAGGAAACTAGAAAGTACATTTCCCTCATTTCACCCGAGCAGGAGAAGATCGTACACCGATACGAGGGGCGGGAGCCTATCTTCGACCACTTCGAGGTAACGCGGCAGATCAAGAGTTCCTTCGGGAAGATCGTGCCCATGCGGCAGGGAACCTACCTGGTCATCGAAACCACGGAAGCCCTCAACGTCATCGACGTGAACAGCGGCATCCGGGCCAAGACCACCGACCAGGAAGAAAACACCTTCGAGGTCAACAAACTGGCCGCCGAAGAGATTGCGCGGCAACTGCGCCTGCGCGACATGGGTGGTATCGTCATCGTGGATTTCATCGACATGGACTCCCAGGAGCACCGCAACGAACTCTTCAAGTACATGGTCTCGCTCATGGAACCCGATCGGGCCAAACACAACGTGCTGCCGCTCACCAAGTTCGGTCTCATGCAGATCACGCGTCAGCGCATCCGCCCGGTCACCGAGATCAACACCACGGAGCAGTGCCCGCTCTGCCACGGCAGCGGCAAGATCGCCTCTACGGTGGTGATCGACGAGCAGGTGGAGCGCAAGCTCGCCTACTACGTGATCGAGAAAGGCCTCAGCCGTCTCACGCTCAACGTGAGCCCCATCCTGGGCGCCTACCTCACGCGCGGGTTCAATTCCTACCTGCGCCGCTGGAAACGCAAGTACCGTTGCCATCTGCGGCTGGTCGAAGTGACCGACCACAGCATCCTGCAATATGAGTTTCTGAATGAAAAAGGAGAGGCCCTCGAATAGGAGGGCACTGAAAAAGGTGCCCAAACTAAAGTCCTCTGACAATTAAGACAATCGAAGGATATCGAGTTAGTTCGGTATCCTTCGATTTTTTTCGATTCTCAAGAAGTCTATTGTCCGATTTGAGGCTATATTTTTGGATT
>JAFTEQ010000066.1 GCA_017453565.1 Bacteroidales bacterium | reverse complement strand
GTTCTTGAGGAGGGCGAAGCCCAGGGCGCGCTCGCAGAACTTCTCGTCTGAGAGCATGCCGTATTCGATGAAGAGCTTGAGGTTGTCCCACTTGCTCTCGTACTGTTCGCGCTGCTCCTTGAAGATCTCTTCCAGGCGGTCGGCCACCTTCTTGGTGATGTAGGTGCTGATCTTCTTTACGTTGGCGTCGCTCTGCAGGTAGCTGCGGCTCACATTCAGCGGAATGTCGGGCGAGTCGATCACGCCATGCAGCAGGGTGAGGAAATCGGGCACGATGTTGTCGACGTGGTCGGTCACGAACATCTGGTTGCAGTAGAGCTGGATCTTGTGCTTGTCGATGGCCATCCGCTCCTTGATCTTGGGGAAGTAGAGGATGCCGGTGAGGGTGAAGGGGTAGTCCACGTTGAGGTGGATCCAGAACATGGGCTCCGCCTCCATGGGATAGAGGGCCTTGTAGAACTTCTTGTAGTCTTCTTCCTTCAGATCGGCGGGCGCCTTGGTCCAGATGGGGTCGATGTCGTTGACCACGTTGTCCTCATCGGTCTCCACGCTCTTGCCATCCTTCCATTCGGTCTTCTTGCCGAACACTACGGGCACGGGCATGAACTTGCAGTACTTGCCCAGGAGGCTTTCGATGCGGGCCTTCGACGCGAATTCCTCGGAATCGGCGTCGAGTTCGAGGCTCACGGTGGTGCCGCGCTCGCTGCGTTTGCCGGCGCCCATGCTGTACTCGGGGCTGCCGTCGCAGACCCACTGCACCGGCTTGGCGCCCTCCTGCCAGGAGAGGGTGTCGATGGTCACCTTCTTCGCCACCATGAATGCGGAGTAGAATCCCAGTCCGAAGTGGCCGATGATGCCGGTCTGGTCCTTGTATTTCTCGAGGAACTCTCCGGCCGAGGAGAAGGCGATCTGGTTGATGAAACGGTCTACCTCGTCTTCGGTCATACCGATGCCGCTGTCGCTGATGCGCAGCACCTTCTTCTTCTCGTCGAGTTCAATCCGCACCTTGAGGCCCGACACGTCGTCCTTCACTTCGCCGTTCGAGGCGAGGGTCTGGAGCTTGCGGGTGGCGTCGACGGCGTTGGCGACGAGTTCGCGCAGGAAGATTTCGTGGTCTGAATAAAGGAATTGCTTGATTACGGGAAAGATGTTCTCGGTGGTTACGCCAATCTTGCCCTTGAGTTTCTGTGTTGCCATATGCTTGTGCTTTTGTTTCCTTGGGTGCGCCGCAAAAGGGAAAGAGCCGGATTGCGGTCCGGCTCTTTCCTGTTCAAATCGTGTTCCATTGACAAATTGTCACTACAGCGTGCCCGCGTTGTAGTCGTACCCCTTCTCGCCCTGGAAACGGAGTTCGCACCAGTCGAGGCGGTTGGTGCCCATGAAGGTCTCGAGGCGGAACTTGCCGGATTCCATGAGCATATACTCGGTGCCTTCGAGGACGCTGACGATGTAGGGGAACCAGTAGAACTCCAGGCCGGAAAGGTCGCAGAAATCGACGCCGTTGCCGCCCGGTTCCACATACTGGCCCACCACGGTGTAGCGCCAGCGGTGCCGCTCAATATCGGTGGGTTTCTCCTTCTTGTCGGAGGGGAGCATCTTGAGCTGGGCGTCGAAGCGGACGACACTGGCCGGGTCGGCGTTGGAGATGGTCCAGAGGCTGTCTTCGGAGGGGTCGATGATGATGCGGACCGACAGCTTGTTCTGCGTATCGGCCGTCTTGTCGAAACCGGGCGCGAAGATGTCCACTTTGTCGTCGAGGGCATATTCGTTCATGAGACGCACCACGCCGTCGGTCGCCCAGCCGTTGATCACATAGCCGAGGTCGGCCAGGTTCGCTTTGCTCCGGGAAGAGGTGTAGGTGGAATCTACCGTGCAGGCCATGCCCATGAGGGCTGCCAGGAAAAGGATGCAATACTTTTTCATACTTCTCTCCTCCTAAAAATTAAAACCGATTCCGCCACGGACCCCGCAGAAAAGGGCGCCGTAGCCCGCTTCCAGGAAACCGAAAAGCTTTCCGCCCACTTCCACGCCCACGGGGGTGAACTGGGGCTCTATCCGGACCTTCTTCTGGAAAAATTCACTGTAGAAGCCAAGGCCGAATCCGAGACCGCCGTAGAGGCGAAGCCAGCCGCGGTTGAGGTAGCGGAAGTTCGCCATGGGGAGCACATAGCAGACGCTGCCCTCCTGGGTGCCCGTCTTGGCATCGGTGACGCCGTTGAAGGTGTCGGCGCGGAACTTGGCCCAGCCGCCGTTCACACCGACGAAGAACCAGGAGTTGATGTAGATGTCGGCCGTTGCGGTGATGGTGCCCGTGCTCCAGATGGGGCCGTGGTAATCGTGGTAGATGGCCTCCAGGCGGGTGTCGCCGATCTGGACTCCGGAGAAGGATCCGAAGAAGTAGTCGGACGCGGTGAGGGGTTTGAAGGCATAGCCGACGCGAACCCCCACGCGGACGGGTCCGACCTCCTCCTGAGCGCTTGCGGAAAAACCGGCGCAAAGAAGCAGCAGGGCAGCGGAAAGCAGGATTCTGTTCATAATTATTTGTAAAGGAAACGTTTGATGCTCATTTTGGGCGTCTTCTCGAAGGGGACGAGCACCACTTCCACCTTGGCCAGCTGGCTGTAGGCGGGCAGTTTGCGGTTGGCACCGACGCGGATCTTCTCGGGGATGTCCGAGACGGCCTCGTCGTCGAGGGCGTCGCGCTTGATGGCGTCCTTGTCGAGATAGACCAGCGCCACGATCTTGCCGCTGCGGTCTACCACGACCGACTCGGCCACGTAGGGCTGGTTGTTCACCACGGCCTCCACTTCTTCGGGATAGACGTTCTGTCCGTTGGCGGTGAGGATCATGCACTTGGAGCGGCCCTTGATGAAGATGTTTCCGTCCTTGTCCATGATGCCGAGGTCGCCGGTACGCAGGTAGCCGTCATCGGTGAAGGCGTTGGCCGAGGCTTCGGGGTTGTTGAAATAGCCAATCGTGATGTTCTCGCCCTTGGCCTGGATCTCGCCGGCGATGTGGAGCGGGTCCTCGGAGTCGATGCGCACGTCGGCGCAGTCTACGGGTTTGCCGCAGGAGCCGGGCACGTATTTGCTCCAGTGCTCATAGGCCAGCAGCGGGCAGGCTTCGGTCATGCCATACCCCACGAGGTAGGGGAATTTGATCTTCTTGAAGATGCGTTCCACCTCGGGATTGAGGGCGGCGCCACCCATGATGAACTCCGACACATTGCCGCCGAAGGCCTGCTCGAGGCCTTCGCGCACCTTCTTGTAGATGATGCGGTTGAGTCCGGGAACCTTGAGGGCGAAGCGGATGGCGGGCTTGTCGAGGGTGGGCTTGATCTTCGACTTGTAGATCTTCTCCATCACAAGCGGAACGGTGACGAGCAGATAGGGCTTCACGTCGGCGAAGGCCTTCAGGAGCGAGGCCGGAGTGGGGGCCTTGCCCAGCCAGTAGATGGCCGTGCCGTTGCAGAGCGGATAGATGAACTCGATCACCAGGCCGTACATGTGGGCCATGGGGAGCATGGAGACGATGCGGTCGCCGGCCGGCACGTTGCGCTGGCTGAAGTCTACGTTGGCGCTGAAATTCCGGTAGGTGAGCATCACGCCCTTGGGGTCGCCGCTCGAACCGGAGGTGTAGTTGATGGTGGAGAGATTGTCCCAGTTGTCGGTGGGGAAGACCACGTCCTCGGGGCCGTAGCCGTCGGACCATTTCTCCGCGAAGAGGGCGTCCATTTGGGCGTAGGTGTCGGCGTATTTCTTGTCGGCGGCGTAGAGAAGACCCCAGTCGTCAATGTTGATGACAATCCTCAGGTTGGGCATCTTGCTGATGTCGAGAGCCTTCCACTTGTCTTCATTGGTGAAGAGGGCGATTGCCTCGGAGTGGTGAACGAGGAAGTTGACGCTGTCGGGTGTGAAGTCGGGGAGGATGGGAACGATGACGGTCTCGTAGGTGTTCACGGCGAGGTAGGTCATGCCCCAGCGGGCACCGTTGCGGGCGCAGAGGGCAATCTTCTCTCCGGGTTTGAACCCCAGTGCTTCGAAGACCAGGTGAAATTTCTCAATCTGGGTGGCCATCTGGCCATAGGTAAAAGACTCTCCGTCAATGTTGTTGAGGGCGGCCTTGTCCCAGTATTTCCGGGTGGCGGCCTGGAGCCTTTCGAGGTAGTGCGGATAATTTGCCATTAGTTGTATGTTGTAAAAAAATCCGTCAAAAGTACGGCGCCGCGCACACACGCGCAAGGGCCTTTTGGGTTTTGTGGCGAAAAAATACGATATTTGGGGCGAAAATCCAAATGTAGGGGTGAATATGAAAAGACCAATCGTTGCGTTGATTTACGATTTCGACGGGACCCTGTCGCCCGGAAACATGCAGGAATCCGGTTTCATTCAGGCAGTTGGCAAGACTGCAGACGAGTTCTGGCGCATGAGCGACAATATTGCCCGCGGACAGGACGCGAGCAACGTGCTCGCCTATATGAAGCTGATGTTCGACGAGGCCCGGGCGAAGGGCATCCGCCTGCGCCGCTCCTCATTCAAAGACTTCGGCAAACACATCGAACTCTACGACGGAGTGCGCGAATGGTTCCGCATGATCAACGACTACGGTTATGCCCACGGGGTGCAGGTGGAGCACTACATCAATTCCTCGGGCCTGAAGGAGATCATTGAGGGATGCCCCATCGCGGGGGAGTTCAAGCACATCTTCGCCGGCACCTTCATCTACGATGCCAACGGTGACGCCGAATGGCCCGGCATTGCCGTGGACCACACGGCCAAGACCCAGTTCCTGTTCAAGATCAGCAAGGGTATCTTCAGTGCCCGCGACACGCAGCGGGTCAACGACAGCATTGCCGACGACAAGAAACGCATCCCCTTCCCGCACATGATCTACTTCGGCGACGGGGAGACCGACGTGCCCTGCATGAAGATCGTGGGCATGTTCGGCGGCAACCCCATAGCGGTCTACAATCCCGCCGACGCGAAAAAGCGGGATACCGCCCGCAAACTCAAACGGCAGGGGCGCGTGAACTTCGTAACCGAGGCCGACTACACCAAGGGTTCGCGGATGTACCGGATCGTTACGGCCATCATCGACAAGATCAAGGCTGAGGACGACCTGGCCCGGCTGGCCGCCTCTTCGCGCTAGGGGCGCGCTATTTAATCAGATTCAGGAATTCGTTGCGGGTGCGGTCCGATTTGAGGAACGCGCCCGAAAAGGCCGAGGTGGTGGTGATGGCGTTGTGCTTCTCCACGCCGCGCACCTGCATGCAAGTGTGGGCGGCTTCGATCACCACGGCCACGCCGAAGGGATGCAAGGCCTCGTCGATGCAGTCGCGGATCTGTTCGGTAAGCCGTTCCTGCACCTGCAGACGCCGGGCATAGGTCTCCACCACCCGGGCGAGTTTGCTCAGGCCCGTAATCTGCCCGTTGGGAAGATAGGCGATGTGGCAGCGGCCCACGAAGGGCAGCAGGTGGTGCTCGCAGGTGGAGCAGAGTTCGATATCCTTCACCAGGACCATCTGGGAGTAGGGCTCCTCGAACACGGCGCTGCGGATGATCTCCACCCCGTCTTCGGCGTAGCCCTTGGTGAGGAACTGGAGCGACTTGGCCACGCGTTCCGGGGTCTTCACCAATCCGGAGCGATCCGGGTCTTCTCCCAGTAATTCAAGGATTTCCCGCACGTGTGCGGCAATCTTTCCGGTGGTGGCGGGGTCGTAGCTGTCGTCTCTTCTGAAGGCCATGGCGCAATAGTTTTCCACAAAAATAAGAAATAATATGGTAGTATATTTTTTTTGTCTATATTAGCGCCCGAATTTAACGACTTGAATTATGTTTTGGACTTTGGAATTAGCCAGTAGCCTGGACGATGCGCCATGGCCGGCCACAAAAGACGAACTGATAGACTATGCCAACCGTTCCGGCGCTCCGGAAGACGTGATTGAGAACCTCCACGAACTGGAGGATGACGGGGAGATTTACGAGACCATCGAAGACATCTGGCCCGATTACCCCACGAAAGAAGATTTCTTTTTTAATGAGGAGGAGTATTAGGGGCTTAACTACCTGAAAATAAGCAATTTAACGCGGATGGGTGCCATTTTGACGAATGGCGCCCATCCTCATTTTAGCGCATTCTATCGCATCCTGTCGAAATG
>JAFTEQ010000007.1 GCA_017453565.1 Bacteroidales bacterium | reverse complement strand
TGAGTTGCGCGCCACCGCCCGAGACCCCACTGAACGACTAACGCAGCCCAGACGCCAGGTTTAGAAATCCGCCATGCGGGACACCGGGGCGACGTCGAGCCCGGTGCGCTCTCCGGCGAGGTAGTGGTACCAGCCGGCGATGGCTATCATGGCGGCGTTGTCGGTGGTGAACTTGAACGCCGGCAGGTAGGTCTTCCAGCCACGGCGGCGGCCTTCTTCCACGATGCGCGCACGCAGGCCGCTGTTGGCCGACACGCCGCCGCCTATCGCGATCTCGCGTATGCCCGTCTGCTTCGCGGCCTTCACCAGCTTGTCCATAAGGATGTCGATCAGGGTCTTCTGGAAAGAGGCGCAGATGTCTGCCTTGTTCTTCTCCATGAACTCGGGATCGCGGGCCATTTCGTCGCGTACGAAATAGAGCAGTGAAGTCTTAACCCCGCTGAAGGAATAATCCAGCCCCGGTATATGCGGTTTCGCGAACTTGAAGCGCGAGGCATCTCCCTGGGCGGCTAGTTTATCGATTATAGGACCGCCGGGATAGCCAAGGCCCATCATCTTGGAGCACTTGTCGAAGGCCTCGCCAACGGCGTCGTCGATGGTCTGTCCGAGTATCGTAAACTCAGTCGGGGAATCCACGCGGACAATCTGGGAATTACCGCCCGAAACCAACAGGCAGAGATACGGGAACGAAGGCTGCACCACAGGCTGACCGGGTTCCTTCACAAAGCCCGCCAGGATATGCCCCTGAAGGTGATTAACCATCACCAGAGGCACGTCCAGGGCCAATCCGAGGGCCTTTGCAAACGATGTTCCCACCAGCAGCGAACCCAGCAAACCAGGGCCGCGGGTGAAGGCGATAGCAGTTAGTTCAGAGGCGGAAACCCCGGCGCGCGACAATGCTTCCGAGACCACCGGAACGATGTTCTGTTCGTGAGCCCTGGAAGCCAGTTCAGGAACCACTCCTCCGAAAGCCCTGTGGACTTCCTGAGAAGCGATCACATTCGAAAGAAGCCACCCGTCGCGGATGACGGCAGCCGAGGTGTCGTCGCACGACGACTCTATGCCCAAAATGATATCTGACATGTTTGCGGTGGCAAATTTACAGTGGCAAATTTACAAAATATTTCATATTTTTGTAGATTGCATATAGATTGGTTTAATCAAACTACATGGCCGGAAGAAATCACGACATAGCTGCCCGGATTCTGGGATTCGTCGTCACCCTGCTCGGCAGCGGGTGGCTGGCACTCCAGACTCCCCAGGTGCAGACCGGCCTCGCCGAGAAGTTGCTGGACAAAGTTGCCGGCGACTTCAGCGGCAGCATTCGTTTCGGCGAAATCTCCATCGAGCCGGTGAATTCCTTCACCTTGAAGCACTTGGCCATTCTGGACACCAACCCGTACAACCCGGAAGACGGGCTCGATACCCTCTTCTGCGCCGAAAGCGTCTCCGGTAAAATCTCCCTCGGGAGCATCCTTTCCGGAAAGGGCGTGAGAATCAGCCGCCTGCAGGTCGACGATTCTATGCTGGCCATTGCCATCGAGCCAGACAGCATCCGCACCCATCGCATCATCACCAACATGGAGCGCATCTTCGGCATGCCGGAACCCGATACAAAGGAGTACAAGGCCACGCCCGATCTTTTCGAAATCGAGCAGGCCACGGTGAACCGCTTCCGCTACCGTATGGTCAACTACACCCTGCCGTTCGAGGCGAAGAAGGGTTGCATCGACTGGGACGACCTCGACCTCACAGCCGACGCCCGCATCCGCAACCTCAAATACACCGGCGGCCGAATGTCCGGAATCGTGGACATGCTCACGATAGACGAAAAGTGCGGCTACTCCGTGGAAAACCTCACCGGACGCGCCCGCGTGGGAATGGGCAAGGCCACCATCGACCACATCCGCTTCAAAGACGCCTGGTCCGACGCCTCCATCCCCCTCTATTCAATGGGCTGGAAAGACGTCAAGGAAGACTTCAACGACTTCACCGAGAAGGTGCGTCTTGAGCTGAAGGTCGACGGCGGCAATCTGGACCTCCGCACCATCAACGCCTTCAGCAGCGCCGGTCTCCCCTCCCTCGACCTCGACCTTCAGGGCGGCCGCTTCGCCGGCTATATCAACGACTTCTCGCTCGAACACCTGAAAGTGAAAGAGCGCAGCAGCGGAGTTGCAACCGACTTCTCCGGCACCCTCACGGGCGCAGGCGAACCGGCGGGCCTGCTTCTGGACGCAAAGGTGAACAACCTCACTTTCACCACGAAGGGCCTCCAGGGCCTGCTCGCCAAGTTAGGAGTCAAGGCCGACATAAAGGGCATCGCCCCTGGCCGCGTCTTCTCCTTCAGCGGCCGCGCCAAGGGTCCGCTTAACCGTCTGCAGACAAGCGGCAAGCTCGGCTCGCGCATGGGTCGCGCGTCCTTCAACGCATCGGTCCGAAATCTTGCCGACTCCAAACGGCCCCTCCAGGTTCAGGGCACCGTCGGTACCCGCAACCTTAACATCGGCGAATTCATCGGCAACCCGCAGATCGGCGAGTGCACGGCCGAGGCGGGCTTCAAGCTCACTTCGAAAGGGCAGAAGTTCACCGCCTCCCTCGATTCGCTGCTGGTCGACCGCCTCGGCCTCTTCGGTTATGACTACACCGGTATGAAGGCCGTGGGCGACTGGGGCGGCAACTCCTGGAACGCCCGCGTGCTCTGCGGCGATCCTGCCCTCAATGCGGCGCTTGAAGCGAAAGGCGACATAAGCGCGAAGAGCATTAATCTCAGCGGCAACATAGGCTACGCCGACCTTCAGGCCATGGGCATAGACAAGCGCGGCAAGAGCCTCGTTTCCGCCGGCGTGAATGCAAGCGTGGCAGGCGGCAACGCAGACGTGGCCATTGAAGACCTCTGCGTGGAGAACGCCCTCGGCCGCAAGGAACTGGGCAACATCTCCGTGAAGGCCGCCGACACCCCGGGCCGCCATTCCATCTCCATGCATTCCGGCTTTGCCGACGCCTCCTACGAAGGCGAAAAGGACGTGCAGTCGCTGCTGGCCGATCTGCTGGAAGTCACTGTGAAACGCGAGCTCCCGTCGCTCTTCAAGGAAGCCCGCCGCAGCAAGTCCACATACGCATGGGGTAACGCTAAGGTGGATCTGCACGACACCCGCGACCTTCTCTCCTACCTCATGCCGGGCCTCTACATCGCCGACTCCACGGCCCTGCGCGTGAATGTGAACCGCGCCGGCCTGCTGGACGCCAGCCTCGTGAGCTCGCGTCTTGCCTGGAAGACCGACTATCTCAAAGGGCTCGATCTCAGCTTCGATAACCGCGACGGCAGCCTCAACGCCCTCGTGCTCAGCGACGAAACGAGCGTCGCCGGCATCGGCTTCTCCAACGCCGCCCTCACCGGTTACGCCCACGACGACTCCTTCTTCGCCGGCTTCTCCTACGATGGCATCCGCGGGCTCGACAACGTCGGCGAAATCTATCTCGACGGTCAGGTCGCCCGCACTCCCGGCGACACCCTTCAGATCACCGCCAGGCCGCTGTCGTCCTTCATCCGTTTCGACGGCGAACAGTGGGATCTGGACGAATCGCTCATCACGCTGCAGAGCGGCCTCGCGCGTGTGGACGGCTTCCGTCTGCACAACGGCAGCCAGAGCATCAGCATCGACGGCGGCGTCTCTCAGGCAAAAGCCGACACCCTGCGGGTGAAGCTGGAAGACGTGGACATGTCGGTCATAAACTATTTCCTGAAAGACAATTACGACATCCACGGCCGCACCGGAGGAAGGGCGCTGCTGACGTCTCCCCTCTCCGACGGCATCAAGGCGATAGCCTCCCTCGACTGCGATTCCCTGCAGATCGGTGGCGTGAACGCAGGAACGCTGCGCGCCGGGGCATATTGGAACGACGCCGAAGACAAGCTGAATGTGGTGCTGCGCAACAACCTTAACGGCAGCGAAGTGCTCAGCGCCTCCGGAACCTATCATCCAAAGGCGAACACCGTTGAACTTGGGGCCGACCTCGACGGCATCAACCTCGTCATCGCCAAACCATTCGTGAGCGGCTTCCTGACCGACATCTCCGGCGGCATGCGTGGCACCCTCACGGCATCGGGCCCGCTCGACAGCCTCACCCTTTCGAGCCGCGGCGCCGCCATCGACCACGCCCGCATGGGCATAGCGGCCACCGGCGTCACCTACGGCATCAACGGTCCCTTCCATATCGACAACGACGGCCTGCATTTCGACGACATAACGGTTACGGGCGACGGAGGCGGCAGTGGTACTATCTTCGGCGGTGTCGGCCTGCGCAATCTGAATAAGATCATGCTTGCCGTAGGAATGCGTCTGCGCAGGCTCGAAGTGCTGAATCTGGGTGGCAGCGAAGGATTGCGCGGCAAGCTCTTTGCCGACGGTCAGGTGTATGTGTCCGGTCCGCCCGAAGCGTTGCTGCTCGACGCCGACCTCTCCACCGCCGGCACCGGTAACCTGCACGTTCCGCTCACCAGCGCCATCTCTGCCAGCCGCAGCGACCTGCTCACCTTCACCAGCCACGAGCCGGTGTACAAGGATCCTTATGACGACGTGCTCGCACAGCTCCTTGAGCAGAGGCGCAAGGCGGTCGAGGAGGAGAATTCGGGAAGCGACTTCATCGCTCGTCTGAGGGTGAGCGCCAATCCCGGCCTGCAGGCGGCCATCGAGCTGGATAACACCGGAGACAATTTACTTAAGTTTAGCGGCGACGGCGCCGTGAACGTGAACTTCAGGCCTTCCAAGGACCTGCTTGAAATCACCGGCGACTACAGCATCAGCGAGGGTAGCTACCGCTTCGCCGTGCCTGGCATCGTGAGCAAGGACTTCAGCATCGACAACGGCAGCTCGATATCGTTCACCGGTGACATCATGGAGAGTATCCTCGACATCGGCGCAACCTATTCGCTGCGCACTTCGCTGAACAGGCTGCTGGCCGATACCACCTCGGTTTCCACACGCCGCCCGGTGAACTGCGGCATACATATCTCCGACCGTCTGGCCGCTCCTTCCGTGGCGTTCAGCATAGACGTTCCCGACCTCGACCCGATTACCAAGTCCGAGGTGGACGGCGCGCTGAATACGGAAGACAAGGTTCAGAAGCAGTTCATCGCGCTGCTGGTCACGGGATCGTTCATCCCAAACGAGCAGTCGGGTGTTGTGAACAATCCTAACATCCTGTATTCCAACGTGTCCGAGATAATGTCGCGGCAGTTGAGCAATATTCTTTCGAGGCTGGAAATCCCGCTCGACATGGGTCTGGGATACCAGCAGAACAGCATGGGCACCGATTTGTTTGACGTTGCGGTGAGCACCGAGCTCTTCAACAACCGCGTGGAGGTGAACGGCAGCGTGGGCAACCGTCAGAGCACCACCGGAACCACCACTTACGGCGATGTTGTGGGCGACCTCGACATCGACGTGAAGCTCGACAAGCAGGGCCAGGTGCGACTGAACCTCTTCTCGCACTCCGCCGATGAATACACCGCCTACCTGGACAACACCCAGCGTAACGGCGGCGGCATCACCTTCCAGAAGGAATTCAACACCTGGGGAGACTTCTTCCGCAGCATATTCAAGAGAAAGAAAAAGAAGGCCGATGAGTAAACTTTACCTTATCCCCACTCCCCTGGGAGACGTTGCACCGGAGGTTACGCTTCCGGCGGCGACGTTGGATGTGCTGCGCGGACTGCGCGTGTTTGTGGTGGAAGAACTGCGGAGCGCTCGCAGGTTTCTCAGCGCCGCAGGGTTCCGCGGAAGGGTTGAAGAGCTGGAGCTGCATGTGCTGAACGAGCACACGACGCCGGCCGAGCTGGAGGCGCTTGGCGCCTTGTTCCAGCGGGGTGATGTGGGACTTTTCAGCGAGGCCGGCCTGCCCGCCGTCGCGGATCCCGGTGCCGGATTGGTAGCACTTTGCCATCGGCTCGGAGTTCCTGTCGTCCCGCTCGTCGGGCCGTCGTCTCTAATGCTCGCGCTTATGGCTTCCGGACTCGACGGCCAGAGCTTCGCCTTCCGCGGGTATCTGCCCGCAAAGACTCCCGAAAGGCGCGCCGCCATCCACCGCTCCGAGAAAGATTCCGCCGCGCTGCGGCAGACACAGATATTCATCGAAACCCCATACCGTAACGATTCGCTCCTTGCGGATCTTCTTTCCGGGCTTGCCCCCGGGACTCGGCTCTGCATCGCCGCCGACCTCACGCTTCCCACTGAAACCGTGGTGAGTATGTCGGTCGAGGAGTGGCGTCGGAAGGCGGTGAAGGCGGGTTTCACAATTGGAAAAAGACCATGCGTATTTCTAATCTTGGCACGATAAGCCTCGAGGCCATGCAGTTCATGGCTTATCACGGCGTGCTGCCCGAAGAGCGCGAGACCGGGAACCTCTTTCTCGTCGACTTCAAGTGCACCTACGACATCTCCCGGGCTATGGCCTCGGACGACCTTGCCGACACCCTGGACTATGGCAACATCCACGCCATCGTGGCGGAAGAAATGGCCGTGCCCTCCAAATTGCTGGAGCACGTCGCTGGTCGGATAGCTGCGCGGATTTCCGCCGAGCATCCCGAAATCGTATGGTTCGCCGTAACCGTCTCCAAGCAGAATCCCCCTGTCCAAGGCCGCGCCGAATGGTCGCGAGTCACGGTGGAGGGAGGCAAGGCGGATTCTGCGGCCAAGTAGCCTGATTTCGCTATATGACGGAGCGGAAGGATATGCAAAAGACACTGGAGCCGAAAACGCCGCTGAGGATCGCCTTTGTGACGCTGGGCTGCAAGCTCAACTACGCGGAGACCTCCACGTATGAGCGGGGTTTCGTCGCGGCGGGCTTGGAACCCGTTGGCTGGCGGGATGGCGCCGACGTCTTCCTTGTGAATACCTGCACCGTCACCGAAACCGCCAACCGCAAATGTCGCAGCGAAATCCGCAAACTCCATCGCCAGAACCCCTCCGCGCCCATCTTCGTCACCGGCTGCTACGCTGAATTGAAGTCTGACGAAGTGGCCGCGATCGAGGGCGTAGTTCGCGTCTTCCGCTCCTCCGAAAAAGCTGCGGTTGTGCCGGAGACGCTGGCAAGGCTGGGAATACAGCGAGAGGCATTATCGCGTGCGCAGCGTGGGGCAGTGCCCCCTGAGGGACGTGCCACCCGCGGCACGGAAGCAGGAATCTTCGGGGCCTACTCTTCCGGTGAACGGACCAGGTCTTTTTTAAAGGTGCAGGACGGCTGCGACAACTTCTGCCGCTATTGCACCGTGCCCTACGCCCGCGGTCGCAGCCGCAACATTCCAATTTGCGAAGCAGTGCGCATGGCTCGGGAAATCGCTGCCGCCGGGATCCGCGAGATCGTTCTCACCGGAGTGAACACCGGCGACTTCGGACGCACAACCGGGGAGAGTTTCCTGGATTTGCTCAAGGCGCTGAACGAGGTCGACGGCATCGACCGCTACCGCATTTCCAGCATCGAACCGAATCTCCTCACCGAGGAAATCATCGACTGGATCGCCTCTGGCACCAAGTTCCAGCCCCATTTCCACATCCCCCTCCAGACCGGTTGCGACGAACTCCTCGCCGCCATGGGACGCAAATACACCACTGCCGACTTCGCCGCCAAGATTGCGTATGTGAGGCGGGCGATGGAAGAAACCGAAGCAAATCCAGTCGCCACCCAGCCTGGTGCGGACCCCGTGGCTCCCCAGCAAGGTGCCGCCATTGCTCAGGCCTGCCAGAACTGCGCGGGGCGGCTACCGGTATTTTTCGGGATTGACGTCATGGTGGGGCTTCCGGGCGAAACTCCGGAGCTGTTTGAAAAGACCTATCGGTTCCTGGAAGAGTTGCGCCCGGCATTCCTTCACGTGTTCCCCTACTCCAAGCGCCCGGGCACTCCAGCCGCTGTGATGCCGGGACAGGTTCCGCCGGAAGTGAAGACAGAGCGGGCCGCGCGGCTGGAAGAGCTTTCCAGCCGCCTCCACGCCGACTTCGCGGCCCGCTGCAGGGGCATGCGCGCCACCGTGCTGTGGGAATCCCGCGAAAAAGACGGCACCATGGGCGGCTACACCGACAACTACATCCGCGTCTCCCGTCCCTTCGATCCCGCCCGCGTCAACACCCTCGAGGAAATCATCCTCTAATCGCCCAGTCCTACGCCCTAGCAAAAGATTCGACATCCTGACTGCTCGCAACCTGTTATTTCGCAGCAGGTCACGAGCATTTTGGCCACTTTTTGCTCGCAACCTGTCAGCTATTTGCAGGTTACGAGCACCCTCGCTCTCCAAAGTGTCGGAGACGTCCCAAAAACCGGGACGTCTCGGTCAAAAATGGCCCAAAAACGTCGGAGATGTCTTTCCCTGAAAAAAGTTGACTCGCAAACACGAGTTAACAATGTTTATTTATCAAACCTCGTTAAGAGATCAGTATTACGAAAAGGCAGTTGATCTGTATTACAGAGAAGGCCTATCGGTAAGGCGGATT
>JAFTEQ010000065.1 GCA_017453565.1 Bacteroidales bacterium | reverse complement strand
CGCTTCATCTCGTGCATGGGTATGCGCTTGATGATACCGGCGTTGTTCACCAGGATGTCGATCTGGCCCACTTCCTTGTGGATGCGCTCCACGAGGGCTTTCACGTCGTCTTCCTTGGTGACGTCGCAGA
This sequence comes from Bacteroidales bacterium, assembly GCA_017453565.1. GTDB lineage: Bacteria > Bacteroidota > Bacteroidia > Bacteroidales > UBA932 > Cryptobacteroides. The sequence continues at coordinate 2,524 of JAFTEQ010000065.1, read as the reverse complement.
CATAGCCGTACACATTCTTGATGCCGGCTTCCTTGTAGTTGTTCAGACCTCTTTCGAGGGCCGCCTCGTTGATGTCATTGAAGATGATGTTCTTGATGCCGGCGGCGACAAAGGCCTTGGCAATGTTGAACCCGATGCCGTAAGAGGCGCCGGTAATCCAGGCATTCTTGCCTTCAAGGGAAAAAGGATTGGCCATAGTGATATTGAAATTTTAAGGTTTATTCTTCGGAAAAGTCGGATTTGCCTACGCCGCAGACGGGGCAGACCCAGTCGTCGGGGATGTCTTCAAACGCAGTGCCGGGCGCGATGCCGCTGTCGGGATCGCCCACCTCGGGGTCATATACATAACCGCAGATGTCGCAAACGTACTTTTTCATATTGTCGGAGTTTTTGGTTTATCCACAAATATACAAAAACGCCGGGAAAGATGAAACAACTGCGGCAGTTTTATTCGGAGAGGAGGGCGCGAAGCGCTTCGCGCCGCGGTGGGGTGGGTTGGACGGTCCGGGCGGCGATGCGGCTCCACAGGCTGAGGTCCCCTTCCGAGGGCGCCTCGTCCAGACGGGCTTCCCACTCCGGGATATAGCCCTTCAGGGCGGCCTTCGCGGCGAGCGCATAATCGTCTCCTCCGGCGGGCAGGTCCTTGAAATAGATGAGGCAGGCGCCCGCATCGAGCAGGCGTTGCTGCAACTGCGCAAGGTCGATGTCGTGCACGTCGCTCCCGCCTTCCAGGGCCAGGACCGCCGCGGTACCGGCCGCTTGGCCGAGCGCCATCCAGCAGGGCTCCATACGCAGGGTCGAGAAGCCCATGTGCGAGCCCGATACGGGTACGGGCAGCAGCAGGTTCTTCAGCTCGGGCGAGGTGATGACCCCGTAGGGAACGGTGTAGGGGGCGGAAGGATAGCTCAGGAAGCCGTCCAGGTGGATGCGTCCCGGCTCGCGCTTGCGCACGCCGTGCGAGTCGAGGGCGTAGTGGCTCGAGGTGATGCTGTCGGGGTGGAGCGGGGGACGGGCGCCCGGGGCGACGGGGGTGGCGTCCGCCGCGATGAAGAACCAGTCGCCCTTGAAACGGCGGCCCTCACGCACGTAGATCTGTCGGGGGAAACCGCCGTTGTCGGGGTACTCGTCGGCGGCAAAACCCCATTCCGATACGGCCGCGCGGAACTGTGCGGGCAGGGCCTCGTCGGTGGCGGCGAACCAGAGCAGCCCCAGGGTGTAGTCGCGCAGGCGCCGGGCGAAGGCGTCACGCCAGGCCCAGTCGGCCGTGGGCCAGGGCCAGTTCTCTTCCGGCAGGTCGGTGGAGATGAGGGCGAGGTGCTGGTTGTTGGCGTCGGTCTTGTCGTTGGGGAGCCGTACCATATTGGTAATCTTGGCAATGCCCCAGCGGTCGCCGGGAATCGTGGTCTCGCCCCCGGCCGCCACGATGCGCCGGTTGCGCTCCATCTGGGGGGCGGTCACGAAGGCCATGGTATGGTTGGTGTTCCGGCCCGACAGGACGTCGTCCACAAGACTGACATACTCTTCCCGATCGTAGCGCTCCGGCTTGTAGAAGGGGATCTGATTGTCCTTGCGGTCGGTCAGGCACAGGCGGTAGTTGTAGGCCTGCACCGCGTCGTCGGCCTCGCCGGTCGATCCCTCCCCGAGCGGGAGTTCGGTGGCGGTGCGTGCCGTAGAGCCCGAATCCTCGGCACCCTCCCAATACTTGTAGATCTTGCCGGCGCCTTTCTCGCCGTACTCGGAAGCCGCTTCCCGCCCGATCACGAACGGTGCCCCCGCCGCTGCGCCGAGGTCGCCCTCGTAGGTGGCGTCGATGAAGACTTTGGCCTTGTACCACTCCTGTTTGCCCGTTTCGCGCTGCGTGATGCGGATGGCGCCGATGCGTCCGTCCTGCATCCTGATGGATTCGGGGCGGGCGTCGAACTGTCGGAGGGTACGGAGCTGCACCTTGTCTCCGCATTCGGAAAGGAGCGTCTCGAACACTTCCTGTGCCACGTGCGGCTCGAAGTGGTAGCCGTCGCTGCACAACTGGTATTCGGGAGACTCCGTGCCGTATTTCGCGGCATAGTGGTCGCGCACCCGGCCCACGAATTCGGTGAAGAAACCGGCAGTGGCGCCGCGCGTTGCGATATCGGTGGCCCCCAGTCCGTTGGCGGGAAGTCCGCCCGGCACGGAGGAACGCTCAAGGATGATGCAACTGTGGCCCGCGCGCGCCGCCGTGACGGCCGCCGCGATGCCTCCGGGCGTGGCGCCCACGATCACGATCTCGGCCTGCTCGGGCGCAGGCCCGCAGGCGCAGAGCATCAGAGAAAAAAGAAAGGGGATAATGACCTGTTTCATATCGCAAACATAGTCATTATCCCTTTAGTACGCAAAACGGATTGAAGTGGAGGTAGTCGGATTCGAATTAAAAATACAAAACCCTCCAGGAACCCTTGTTTTAATGATTTCTATTGCGTATTTTTGCAGGTGGAGTTAAATGACTCCCCTCATTTTTGGGGCACTTTGGGGGCATTATTTGTTTATG
>JAFTEQ010000064.1 GCA_017453565.1 Bacteroidales bacterium | reverse complement strand
GTGTCACTGTTCGCGGAGAGCCTCATAGCTGGGAAAGCCCCACAGCGCCGCGACCATTACATGCACATGGACATCCTGGGCCGCCTGAACCTCAAAGATTACGAATTGTAAATAATGAAACGCCCGTGTTCCGATTCTTCCTATGTCCCGATTAGCAAAAGGTAGACACACCCATAGCTGTTGTCCAAATGTTGTCCAACTAACGAAAAACAGCCCGTAGAACTCGCTCTAAAGACTGTTTCGGTGCCCCGGGCGGGAATCGAACCCGCACGGCCATTACTGGCCAAGGGATTTTAAGTCCCTCGTGTCTACCATTTCACCACCAAGGCTTTGGAGTGAGGCAAAGATACGAAAAATCGCTATATTTGCATAAACCGAACACTAGGACCGATACCGCCAGCATGAACCGAAAGATTATAGTCATTGGCAGCAGCAACACCGACATGACCATCCGGGGGCAGCGCCTGCCCGTCCCGGGCGAAACCGTAACCGGCGGCACCTTCTATATGGGGCCCGGCGGGAAAGGGGCCAACCAGGCCGTCGCGGCGCGCCGCCTGGGCGGCGACGTGACCTTCATCTGCAAGGTGGGACGCGACCTTTTCGGCGACAACGCCCTGGCGGGCTATGAGCGCGAGGGCATCGACGTCTCGCACGCCCTCCGCTCCGACAAGGCCTCCGGCACCGCCCTCATCCTGGTGGACGAACACGGCGAAAACTGCATCTCGGTGGCCTCCGGCGCCAACGCAGACCTCAGCCCGGCCGATATCGAATCGGTGGCCGATGTCATCCGCTCGGCGGGCTTCCTCATCCTGCAGCTGGAGACCCCGGTAGAGAGCGTGCTGCGCGCGGCGCAGATCGCCGCCGAGGCGGGCGTGACGGTCATCCTCAACCCCGCACCCGCCCGCGAAGTGCCGCGGGAACTCTTCCGCTACGTTTCTCTCATGACCCCCAACCAGACCGAAACCGCCTTCATGAGCGGCCTGCCGGTGGGGAACGAGGAAGAGCTCGCCCGCGCGGTGGAAGCGCTGCACGGCTACGGTGTGCGCGATTTCGTGGTGACGCTCGGTTCCAAGGGAGCGCTTGTCGTCTCGGACGGCCACTCCATCCACATCCCCGCCTGCAAGGTGAAGGCCGTGGACGCCACGGCGGCCGGAGATACGTTCTGCGGAGCGCTGTGCGTGGCCCTCTCTGAAGGCCAGACCCTGGAAGAAGCCGCCCGTTTCGCTACCCGCGCAGCGGCCCTCACCGTCCAGCGGCCCGGCGCGCAGGACGCCATCCCCTATCGTCACGAAATACAATAATCAATAAAGGATATGTTCATTGTCAACAGTTACGCCCTGGCAGTCGTTCTCTGCTTTGTAATCATGCTCTGCTGGGGTTCCTGGGGCAACACCCAGAAACTCGCCGCCAAGAGCTGGCGCTACGAACTCTTCTATTGGGACTATGTCATTGGGATCGTCCTCTTCTCCCTGCTGCTCGCCTTCACGGCCGGCAGCATCGGTGCGGAAGGACGTCCTTTCCTCGCCGACCTCAGGCAGGCGGCCGGCGCCAGCATCGGGTGGATTCTGGTGGGAGGCATCATCTTCAATCTCTCCAACATCCTCCTGTCGGCCTCCATCTCGCTGGCCGGCATGTCGGTGGCCTTCCCGCTGGGCGTGGGACTCGCCCTTGTGCTGGGCGTGGTTAACAACTATCGCGTTGCCGTCCAGCAGGGCGCCAAGACGGGTGAACCGCTGCTGCTTATCCTGGGCGTGGCCCTGGTGGTCTGCGCCATTGTGTTCAACGGACTAGCCTCCGCCGGGAAGGGCGGCGACGATGGTTCCGGGCGCAAGAAAGGCATCATACTGGCCCTCGCTGCCGGCGTCATCATGTCGTTCTTCTCGTCCTTCGTGATGCGCGCCATGGATACCGCCAATTTCGCGTCGCCCGAAGCGGGCAAGGTAACGCCCTACACCGCCATGGTCCTGTTCGCGCTGGGCATCCTGCTGAGCAACTTCGTCTGGAACACCCTCGCCATGCGCAAGCCCTTCGTGGGAGAACCCGTGGGCTACGACCAGTACTTCAAGGGGAACATGAAAACCCATCTCGTGGGCGTGCTCGGCGGATGCATCTGGTGCCTGGGTACGGCGCTCAGCTACATCACCGCCGAAAAGGCCGGCCCCGCCGTATCCTACGCCCTGGGACAGGGCGCACCCATGATCGCCGCCATCTGGGGCGTGTTCGTCTGGAAGGAATTCAAGGGGTCCCCACGCAAGGTCTACTGCCTGCTGGCCCTCATGTTCTGCTTCTTCGTAGCAGGCCTCTCCATTATCGTGGCCGCCGGCCGATAGGACAGACGCCTAGAAATACTTGTTCTCCTGCCTGTGGAGCGCCACGAAGATGAACAGCATCAGCGTGAACGCCCACAGCGAGGACCCACCGTAACTCAGGAAAGGCAAGGGGATGCCGATCACAGGCATGAGTCCGATGGTCATGCCTATGTTGATGAACAGGTGCATGAACAGGCAGGAGGCAAGGCACAGTCCGTAGATGCGCGTGAAGGCCTCACGGCTCTCTTCCGCGTCGTAGATGATGCGACGGATGAGAAGAACGTAGAGCAGGATGACCAGCAGGCAACCCACAAAGCCCCATTCTTCCCCGACCGTACAGAAGATGAAATCGGTACTCTGCTCGGGAACGAAACCGAAGGTGGTCTGCGTCCCCTGCAGGAATCCCTTGCCCCAGAAACCGCCCGAGCCGATGGCAATCATGGACTGACGCACGTTGTATCCCACTCCGGCCGGATCTTCCCGGATACCGAGCAGGACCTCGATGCGCAGACGCTGGTGCTCGGCCAGAAGATGATCGAAGGCGAAGCCCGTACTCACAATGAACAACCCGCCCAGGATGGCCCCGGCCAGCAAGAGGCGCAGACCGAAGCGCCGGTCACGCGAATAGCGCCGGGTTCTGCGCAGCACATAGATCAGCCCCGCGAGCAGGAGCGCCGCCAGTACCAGGCCCGAGACGAGGGGGGAGGTCTTGAGCGTTACGATAAAGAGGATGATAGCCGCGCCGATCACGCCCAGGAACCAGCCGGAAAGACCTTCACGGTAGAGCACGAACAGGAAACCCACATAGACAAGGGCCGAACCGGTTTCACTCTCCCCCACAATCACCAGCATGGGCAGGGCGATGATGGCTGCCGCCATCAGGAAGTCCTTCCGCACGTTCATGTGGAAACCCGGCCGGCTGAGGACGGCTGCCAGAAGCAGGGACGTGGTGATCTTGGATATTTCGGCCGGTTGGAACTTGATGGGTCCGAACTCGAACCAGGAGTGCGAGCCCTTCACGTCGCGGCTCAGGAAGATGACCGCCACCAGCAGGACCAGCACCAGCAGGTAGCCGTAAGGGGACAACACCTCCCAGAGCCGGGGATTGATGGCAAAGAGGACCAGCAGGGCAAGTCCGAAGGCCGTCAGGATCCAGACGAACTGCTTGCCGCTGCGCACCGACCAGTCGAAGATGGACGACGGATCGGAAGAGTAGACCGAGGCGTAGATATTGAGCCAGCCAATGAGGACCAGCAGCAGGTAGATGACCACCAGCTTCCAGTCGAGCGATTGCCCCAAACTTCTTCCTACGCCGCTTTTCATGGGATGAACCGGGTTTGCATCATACGTTGTTCCAGGGGCTTGCGCTCTTCGCGGATGGTCCCGGTGAGATAGCGCTCCACCAGCAGGGAAGCGATGGGCGCCGCATAACTGCCGCCCCAGCCGGCGTTCTCCACATAGCCCACCACGGCGATGCGGGGATGCTCACGCGGAGCGAAGCAGATGAACACCGAGTTGTCGGCGCCGTGCGGGTTCTGCGCCGTGCCCGTCTTGCCGCAGATATCCAGGCCCGGAACGGCGGCCGCGGTGGCCGTCCCCCCGGATCCCGGACCTCCGTTCACAGCCCGCCACATCCCTCCGATCACCTTGTGGAAATGGGTGGTATCTACCAGTGTGTAGTGCCGTTCGCGGAATTTGTCATCGATCCGGACCCCGTCCGAATCTTTCACGATATGCGGGGTGTAAAAGAAGCCCCGGTTGGCCACGATGGCGGCCAGATTGGCGATCTGCAGCGGCGTGGCCCCGATCTCACCCTGACCGATGGAAAGCGAAACGATGTTGGAGAACTTCCAGCGGCCCTTGCCGTAATGACGGTCGTAGAACTTGGATGTGGGCACGTTGCCGCCCAGTTCGGAGGGCACGTCGGTCCCCAGCGGATGCCCGAAACCGAAACTCAGCACATAGTCGCGCCAGCGGTCGAAGGCCTCGCCGGTATTCTTGTAGGCCGGATTCTCCAGCAGGTTTTTGAGCACGTAACAGAAATAGGCGTTGCACGACATCATCACCGCTTCCTCCAGATTGAGCGGCGAGCGGTGGTTGTGGCAGCCCAGTTTGTGGTTCTTGGCGTAGGCGTACCCCTTGCTGCAGGGATACTGGTATTCGGGCTTCAGCACGCCTTCCTGCAGGCCGATGAGCCCGTTGATGAGCTTGAACACCGAGCCCGGCGGATAGGAAGCCTGCACGGTGCGGTTGAACATGGGACGGTTCTTGTCCTGCACAAGGGCCTCGTAATGCTTCCCGATCTCCGTGAGCACGTCCACGTCGATGCCGGGACTCGACACCATGGTGAGGATCTCTCCCGTGGCGGGTTCGATGGCGATGAGGCTCCCCCGCTTCCCCTCCATCAGCCGCTGTCCGTACTGCTGCAGCGGCGCGTCGATGGTAGTCACGATGTCGTGGCCGGGGACGGCCGCCCGGTCTTCCTCTCCGCCCTTGTAGCGCGACTGGATGCGGCCGCGATTGTCGCGCAGCAGGATGTGATAGCCCTTGCTGCCGCGGAGCTCTTCCTCACGTGCAGCCTCCAGGCCTGTGCGGCCGGCATAATCGCCGCTCCGGTATTCGTCTGGGTGCTTCTTGAGGAAGGCCGCGTCTACCTCAGAAACATAACCCAGAAGGTTTCCGCCCGCATTGAAGGGGTACTCCCGGATGGTGCGCACCTGACCCCGGAAACCCGGGAAGGCATAGCGGAGTTCGGCGAACTTGTTGTAGGTCTCGGCCGGCAGCTGTTTCACGAAAGGAAGGGTCTGGAAGCCGATTTTCCGGCGGTAGGTCCGGTAATAGGCCATCCGCTCGCGGATGAAATCGGGTTCCACGCCCAGTACGGCGGCCAGGGACAAGGTATCGAACGGCCCCACCTCACGCGGGGTCACCAGGATGTCGTAGCACACCTTGTTGCCCACCAGGATCTCTCCGTTCCGGTCGTAGATGATCCCGCGCGGAGGGTAGATGACATCGTAGATCATGGAGTTGTTGGAGGCGTCCTGCTTATAGCGGCTGTCTATGATCTGGATATAGAACAGCTTGACCACCAGGATGGCCGCCACCACCCACAGACCCAGGAGGAGTTTTCCGCTGCGCCGGTTTATCTCCATCGCTCGTCCTCCTCACGGGTAATCTGGTCGGCCACAAATACCGAAAGGGCCGTACTCAGCAGGAGCGAACAGGCGAAACGGAGCAGATTGAACCACAGGGGACGGGTTCCGGCACCGTCCATCCAGATATAGAGCAGTAGGAAGAGGGCTGTTCCCAGCAGGAGCAGCAGGGACATCTTGAACACGCCCTGACGCCGCACCGACGGGTCTTCCCCGCGCGAGAACAGTTCGCTGCCATAGATCAGCGAGATAATGGGCCGGCGGGCGAGCGCCACGGGCACGAGGGCAAAGGAGCTGAGCCCCAGTACGCCCTGGGCGAAAAAGTCGACGACCAGACCGATGGCGAACGCGATGCACAGGGAGGGCACGGTTCCCAGACGCACGGGCAGGCACAGGATCATGGCCGGCAGGAAACAGAGCAGCACGTACTGCGAGAGGTTCAGGTAGTTCCATAGAAGCACCTGCACCACGAGCAGCAGCAGATATACGATCAGTCGGCGTCCGGATCTCATGGCTCTTCCCTGTTTTCAGCCTGTTCCAGGCGTTCGATTTCTTCCTTCACGGGGTTGTCCACCACCGTCACGTAACGCAGCGCCCCGAAGTCGATGAAGAGCTGCACTTCCACCTCGTTGGTGGAGCCGCTCATGAGCCGTGTCTTCCCGGCAATGCCGAGGGGGATGTCGGACGGGAAGATGGACGAGAAGCCGCTGGTCCAGACCGTGTCGCCCGGCTGCACCTCATAGTGGGCGGGCAGTTCCCGCAGCACGGCCCGGTCGCTCTGGCGGCCGTTCCACTCGAGCGGAGCCACCATCCCGTCACGTCCCACCCGGGCGCTTACGCTCAGCAGCGGGTTGAGCAGGGTGATTCCGTAGGCATAGTGCCGGTCGACCGCATCCACAATGCCCACTACGCCCTCGCCCGTGATGATACCCGAACGGGGACGCACGCCGTCGGCGCTGCCCTTGTTGATGATGATGTAGTTGTGCTGGCTGTTGCGGCTGAGTTTCACGATACTGGCCGGGATATAGCGGAAACCCCGGCCGAAATCGGCCTCGGCCGCCTGCTCCTCCAGACGGAGCTCCTGCTCCCGGTAGCGGCGCAGGGCCTCCGAGAGTTCGAAGTTCTCGCGGGCGAGTTCGCGGTTCTCCCGGTCCAGGGAGAAATAGCTCCTCAGCCGCTCGCCCCCGCCCCAGAGTGCGGCCATGGTGCGGTGCGAGAGACGGTTCAGCCACAGGCTCTGCAGGCTCCGGCTTCCGTGCAGCATAGCAAGGGCAGCAACCTCCAATAGAATGAAGATTGCTGCCGTCAATGCGCCCGTATAAGCCTTTCCCCGGGGCATCTAGCGCATCAGGAAAGTGGAATAGCGCTCGGTATGCTTGAGGGCCTCACAAGTGCCGCGCGCCACGGCGTGCAGCGGATCTTCCGACACGTGGAACTGGATGTTCACCCGGTCGGTGAGGCGTTTGTCGAGCCCGCGGAGCAGGGCGCCGCCTCCGGACAGGAAGATACCGTTCTCCACAATATCCGAGTAGAGTTCCGGCGGAGTGCGTTCCAGCACCTGAAGGATGGAGTTCTCTATCTTGGCGATGGACTTGTCGAGACAGTGGGCGATCTCCTCGTGGCGGATGGTGGCCTCCACGGGATGCGCGGTCATGATGTTGGGGCCCCGCACGATGTAGGGTTCCGGCTCCTCGTCCAGGTCGGCGATGACGGCGCCCACGCCGATCTTGATCTTCTCGGCCGTAATCTCTCCCACGCGGATGTTGTGCTGCTGACGCAGGTAAAACTGGATGTCGTTGGTGAACTCGTCGCCTGCGGTCTTGATGCTCTCCTGTTCCACGATGCCGCCCAGCGAGATGACGGCGATTTCGGCGGTGCCGCCACCGATGTCGACCACCATGTTGCCCTTGGGCGCCAGCACGTCGAGTCCGATACCAAGAGCCGCCGCCATAGGTTCGTAGATGAGGAAGACATCGCGTCCGCCGGCGTGCTCGGCCGAGTCACGCACGGCCCTGATCTCCACTTCCGTGGAACCGGACGGGATGCCCACCACAATCTTGAGGTTGGGCTGGAAAAGGCTGCGCCGCTTCTCATTCACCTGGCGGATGAAACTGCGGATCATCATTTCGGCGGCGTTGAAGTCGGCGATCACTCCGTCCTTGAGCGGACGGACGGTGCGGATGCTGGGGTTGTTGCGCTCGTGCATCAGCTTGGCTTTCTGCCCGTAGGCGATGCACTTGCCGCTATTGTTGTCGACGGCCACGATGCTCGGCTCGTCCAGCACGATCTGGTCATTCTGATAGATGACGGTGTTGGCGGTCCCGAGGTCGATAGCCAGTTCCTGGTTCAGAAAAGAAAAAGCCATTATTCTTTCGCTTCTATTGGTTTCTTACAAATGTAGATAAAAATCGTTAATTTTGTCCCATTATTCCGGCGATATGGACAGAAAAAAATATGTAATCTTCGCCTCGGGCGGAAGCGGCACGCGTATGGGCGCTCCGGTGCCCAAACAGTTCCTCCTCCTGAACGGAATCCCCGTCCTGCAGCGGAGTATCGAAGCCTTCCTGGAGGCCTGTCCCGACATCTCCGTCATCACCGTCCTGCCTGCCGGAATGCGGGAGCGCTGGCGCAGTCTCTGCAACGAGCACGCCCTCGACTGCAGGCAGCAGCTGGTAACGGGCGGCCTCACCCGATTCCACTCGGTACAGCGTGCCCTCGAGAAAGTGCCGGACGGTGCGGTGGTCGCCATCCACGACGGGGTGCGGCCCCTCGTGAGCAAGGCCTTCCTGCAGGAGATGTTCGCCCGCATGCAGGACTGCCGGGCCCTCATTCCCGTGTGTCCCGTCACCGATACGCTCAAATGCCTGCAGCCCGACAAGGAAGGGGTCCTGCACGAAGTCGGCGACGCCCCCGACCGGAGCCTGCTATACGGCGCCCAGACCCCGCAGATGTTCCGTTCCGAAGAACTGCGGGCGGCCTATTCCCGGGCCTACGAGCTGTCTTTCACCGACGACGCGTCGGTGGCCCGCGCATACGGAATTTCGCTCTCCTACATCGCAGGAGAGCGAAACAACATCAAGATCACCACGCCGTACGACCTGGAACTGGCCGCGGCCATCCTGTCACTTCGCGGCTGATTTCTTACGTGAAGTCTTGTAGTCTTTCACCCAGACCTGACGCTCGAACGCTTCGTCGAGCGAGATCATCGTGTCGGTGCTCTGGATAAAGGGAATGTTCTGGATGGTGTTGAGCAGCACATCCATCAGGTGGTCGTTGTCGAGGCAGTAGAGTTTCACGAGCAGGGCCGCGCGGCCGGTCACGAAATGGCACTCCACCACTTCAGGGATCTCCCTCAGGGCTTTGATGACTTCAGGATACTTGTTGGCTTCCGAGATGGCAATGCTGATGAACGCGCAGACATTGAGCCCGATGGCGCTGGGCTTCACCAACAGGCGGGAACCCGTGATCACGCCGTTTTCCTCAAGCTTGCGCACCCGCTGATGGATGGCCGCACCGGATACGCCGCAGTCGCGGGCGATTTCCAGATACGCCTTGCGCGCATCGTTGATGAGCGAGAACAGGATCTTCCTGTCGATGTCGTCGATAAGATATTTTCCCATGGTTATTTCATTTTAGTCTTTTTGAATCGTCTTTTCGATGGGCCCGTGGGCTCTCCCGCCGCGATGATGGCCCGGCAGGCCGCCTCGGTGAGGGAAGCGGGATCGGTCCCCTTGGGAATCTTGAAATTGGATCCGCCATATTTGATATAGGGACCATAGCGGCCGCTCAGCACGGAGATGTCGCCGAACTCCCGGATGGGGCCGGCGGGAACGGGGGCTTCGGCCGCCCGCAGCAAGGCGATGCATTCTTCGAGGCCGACTTTGAGCGGGTCCTTGCCGCGCGGCAGCGAAACGTTGCGCGCACCGTATTTCAGATAGGGACCGAAACGGCCCTTGGTGACCACGATTTCAACACCCTCGTATTCCCCCACGCGGCGCGGAAGTTCAAACAGACGAAGCGCCTCCTCGAGCGTGATGCTCTCGATAAGCTGCCCCTTCTGAAGACTCGCGAACTGCTTTTTCTGCGCGTCGCCCTTCTGTACGTAAGCCCCGTACTGGCCGTATTTCGCCACCAGCAGGTCTCCGTCGGGCGCCACGCCCAGTTCACGGGTCACGTGCTTGAACTGTCCGTCGTTCATGTTCCGCTCCACCTCGTGGTGGAAGGGACCGTAGAATTCGGAGATGACACCGTTCCACGATTTCCGGCCCTGCGCAATCTCGTCGAAATCCTTTTCCACATTCGCCGTGAAGGCATAGTCGAGGATGTCGGCGAAGTTCGCCACCAGATAGTCGGACACGATGATGCCCACTTCCTGCGGGAGAAGCCTTCTCTTTTCGGCGCCCACGACCTCAACCTTATGGCTCTCCGAGATTCGATCTCCTTCGAGTTCCAGGTTCGTCACAGGCATCTTCACGCCTTCCTTGTCACCAATGGCCAGATAGCCCCGGCCCGTGGTGAGGGTGGAGATGATGGTAGCGAGGGTGGACGGACGGCCGATTTCCAGCTCGGTGAGTTTCCCCACGAACGAAGCTTCGGTATAACGTGCCGGCGGACGGGTGAACTTGCACTCGGCCCGCAGGACGCCGCTCCGCAGCTTTTCACCCACGGCAAGGGCGGGAAGTACCTTATACCCTTCCGTGGCCTCATCCTCGTCGAAACTTTCCGTATAGAGTTTGAGGAAGCCGTCGAACAGCACCCGCGCAGCCTGGATCTCGAAACGCTCGGGCCGCCGGTCGGACGACACGGTCACGTCGGTCTCCAGCAGCCGGGCCTCGGCCATCTGCGAGGCGACGGTGCGCTTCCAGATGAGGTCGTAAAGTTTCTGTTCCTGCGCGGTCCCGCCCACGGAAGTGCGGTCGATGAAGGTGGGTCGGATGGCCTCGTGGGCTTCCTGCGCGTTCTTCGACTTGGTCTTGTACTGCCGCGTGTGCAGGTATTCCGCACCGTAGCGCTCCGTGATGAAGGTCTTCGCCGTACCGATGGCCAGGGCAGAAAGGTTGGTGGAGTCGGTACGCATATAGGTGATGTGTCCGCGCTCGAAGAGGGCCTGCGCCACGCGCATGGTCTGACTCACGGAGAAATGCAGCTTGCGGGCCGCCTCCTGCTGGAGGGTGGCGGTGGTGAAGGGCGGCGCGGGTTTGCGGACCGCCTCTTTTTCCTCGATCCCTTCCACGGTGTAACGGGCGCCCACGCTGTCGAGGAGGAAACGGCGCGCCTCCTCCAGGGTGGAGAAACGTTTGCCGAGCGTACCCAGGGCCGATTTCCCGCTTTCAGTGAAAAATTCGGCCGTTACCTTGTAAAATGCTTCCGGTTTGAAAGCAAGCACCTCGCGTTCGCGGTCCACCACCAGGCGGAGCGCCACGCTCTGTACCCGTCCGGCCGACAGGCCCCGGTTGATCTTGCGCCAGAGGATGGGTGACAGTTCGAAACCCACCAGACGGTCAAGCACACGCCGGGCCTGCTGGGCGTTCACCAGGTTCATATCGATGCCACGGGGTTGCTGCAGGGCGTCGAGCACCGCTTTCCGGGTCACTTCCTGATAGGTGATGCGGCGGGTTTTGGCGGGGTCGAGGGCCAGGGTCTGCGCCAGATGCCAGGCAATCGCCTCCCCTTCCCGGTCGGGATCGGACGCCAGATAGACCGTGGCGGCCTTGTCGGCGGCAGCCTTCAACTCGGCCACCAGCTTGCGTTTCCCGGCAGGAATCTCATATTGCGGAACGAATCCTCCCGCGACGTCCACACTCAGGCTTTTCTCCGGCAAATCGCGGATATGGCCCAGCGAAGAGACCACTTTGTAACCAACCGGCTCCTTTTTCAGAAACTCACCAATCTCCCGGGCTTTGGTCGGTGACTCGACAATAATCAGATTCCCCTCCATTTCTGCTTACATTTTGTAATTCGTTCTGCAAAGTAAGCCACAAACTCGCAATTTTTCAAAAAAAGACGAGATTTTTGTTAAATTTGCCTCTTGTAATCATCGAGTCAATTCCGGTATGACAGACGCAACGCGCAAGAAGATAATCAAATGGTTCTGGATTGTAGTGACGGCTCCCTTCGTGCTCATTCTCGGGCTCCTGTTGCTGGTCTGGCTTTTCGCCCGCATCCCCTCTTTCGAGGAGTTGGAGCACCCCGACAACAAACTGGCCACCCAGGTCATCGCCGCAGGCGGGGAAATCCTCACCACCTTCCATATTGAGAACCGCACCTACGTGGCTTATGACGACCTCTCACAGCACCTCGTGCATGCGGCTGTGGCCACGGAAGACGCCCGCTTCTACCGGCATTCGGGCATCGACACCAAGGGCCTTGCACGCGTAGCGGTGAAGACCCTGCTCCTGCGCGACAGCAGCCAGGGCGGCGGCTCCACCATCACCCAGCAGCTGGCCAAGACGCTCTACCCGCGCCGCGAGGTGAACAGCCGCATTCCCGGCTGGTCCAAGGTGGTAATGGTCTGGACCAAACTCAAGGAATGGATCACCGCCGTCAAACTGGAGCGGAACTACACCAAGGAGGAGATCATCGACATGTATCTCAACTCCATCTTCTTCGGCAGCAACGCCTACGGAGTGCGCGCCGCGTCGGAGACCTTCTTCGCCAAGCAGCCCGCCGACCTCACCGTGGAAGAGGCGGCCACCCTCATCGGGATGGTCAACAAACCCACCCGCTACACCCCCGCCATCAACCCCGAACGGGCCCTGGTGCGCCGCAAGTTCGTGATCGGGCGTATGGCCAAGGCGGGATTCATCTCGAAGCACGATGCCGACAGCATCAAACAGGTGCCCATCGTCCTTTCCTACCAGGTGCAGGACCACAACGCCGGCCTGGCCCCCTATTTCCGCGACATGCTCCGCCGCGACATGAACGCCCGCAAACCGCGCCGCTCCGACTACCACAACCCCGAGGACTTCTCGGCCGATTCGCTCCGCTGGGCGGCCGACGATCTCTATGGCTGGCTGAACAAGAACAAGAAACCCGACGGAAGCGAATACAACCTCGACAAGGACGGCCTGCGCATCTATACCACCATCGACGCGCGCATGCAGAAATACGCCGAGGAAGCCGTGGCCGAACATCTGGGGAAGAACCTTCAGAAAGCGTTCAACAACGAGCTCAAATGGAAGAAGAACCGTCCCTTCGCGCCCGACGTGGACCGCAAGACTACCGACCTCCTCATGGCGCAGGCGCGCCGCTGGAGCGACCGCTTCCGCCTGCAGAAGAAAGCCGGCCGCAGCGAGGCCGACATCCTCGCCGAGTTCGACAAACCGGTCCCCATGCGCGTTTTCGCCTGGAACCAAAAGGGACACATCGACACCACTATGACGCCCGACGACTCCATCCGCTACTACAAGGGGATCCTGCGGGCGGGCTTCGTGGCCGTGGAACCCGTGACCGGACACGTAAAAGCCTATGTGGGCGGCCCCAACTACCGCTATTTCAAATACGATAACGTCCGCCAGGGCAAACGGCAGGTGGGATCCACCATCAAACCCTTCCTCTACACCCTTGCCATGCAGGAGGGGATGTCGCCCTGCGACAAGGTGGTGAACGTGCCGCAGTCGTTCCTTGCGGGCGACGGCACCGACTGGACCCCCCGTTCCACCGACAAGGAGGAGTGGATCGGGAAGACCGTGACCCTCAAATGGGGTCTTACCCACAGTTCCAACAACATCTCGGCCTACCTCATGAAGCAGTTCGGCCCCCACGCCATGGTGGAGATGATGCACCGGATGGGCGTGGCGAGCCACGTGGACGAAGTCTACGCCCTCTGCACCGGTCCGGCCGACATCGCCCTCTACGAGATGGTGTCGGCCTACAACACCTTCCCGTCCCGCGGGGTGTACGTCTCCCCCATGTACGTCACCCGCATCGAGGACAATATGGGGAACGTGCTGGGTGAATTCACGGGCCGCAAACGCGAGGCCATCGGAGAGCGCACCGCCTTCCTCATGGTGAACCTCATGCAGGGCGTCATCAACCAGGGTACCGGCTCCCGCCTGCGCTCCGTCTACGGACTCAAGGGGCAGATCGCCGGCAAGACCGGAACCACCAACGACAACTCCGACGGCTGGTTCATCGGCTACACGCCCTCCATCACGGCCGGCATCTGGGTGGGCGGAGAGGACCGTCAGGTCCATTTCCAGTCGCTTGCGCTGGGCAGCGGTTCCAACATGGCCCTTCCCATCTGGGGCATCTTCATGAAGAAATGCCTGGCCGACCCGTCGGTCGGTCTGAGCGAAGACGACCGCTTCGTGGCTCCGGCAGGCGTCACCCTCGACCTGAGCTGTTCGGGCGGCGACATCGACGACACGCAGGAGACGGGTCGTACCAGCGAAGAATACTATTTTGAATAGACCCTATGGAGTGGCAGTATCTGGGACGCAGCGTGCACTATGAAGACCGGGGGCAGGGCGCTCCCGTCCTCTTCCTGCACGGCTGGGGTTGCGACTGCAGCGAATTCGCCGGATTCTTCCCCGTGCTGGAAGGACGGCGCCGCCTCATCGCACCCGACCTGCCCGGATTCGGCGCCTCCGAAGAGCCCGATGAGGTCTGGGGCGTGGAGGATTACACCCGCTTCCTGGAGGCCTTCTGCGATGCGCTCGGCCTGGAGAATCCCGCCATCGTAGGCCATTCCTTCGGCTGCCGCATCGCCATCGCCTTCGCCGCGCGCCGCAAGGTGGAACGGCTGGTCTTCACCGGCGCGGCCGGCATCAAACCCCGCCGCAGCCTGTCCTATTATGTCAAAGTGTGGTCGTACAAGACGGTGAAGTTCCTCCTGCTCAAGGTCCTGCGCGCGCAGAAGTTGTTCGAACGCTATCGCGGACAGGCCGGTTCGGCCGACTACCGCAACGCCTCGCCCCGCATGAAGGCCATCCTCTCGCGCACGGTGAACGAGGATCTCTCCGCACTCCTCCCCCGCATCGCGGCGCCTACGCTCCTCTTCTGGGGCACGGCCGACACGGCGACCCCCATCGCCGACGGCCGCAAAATGGAACGCCTCATCCCCGACGCGGGCCTGGTACAAGTGCCCGGCGGGACGCACTATGCTTTCCTCGAAGCTCCGGCGCTCTTTTCCTCGGTTCTTGAAAGTTTCTTCGGCGTCCAATGATCACCCTCCTCATCCAAATCTTCTTCGCGCTCACCTTCCTGTTCGCCTGGGCGGCGGTCCTCCGTTACGACCTGCAGATGTACCAGCAGAACTCCTACATGCCCGGGCGCTACTGGACCTGGCTGAGGCCCGTGCTGCTGGGACACCGCCGTTATGTCTACCTGCTGCTGCCCATGCTCTGCTGGAAGACCGCCCTGCTGCCCATCGCGGCCATCGTACTCTTCTGGGAGGCAAGACGGGAATTCGGCACGCAGTACAAGGTGAAACTCGTGTGGACGAAACGGGTCCTGCGCCTGTTCGCGCTCACCCTCCTGCTCGGACTCGCCGCGTTTGCGGCCGTCTGGCACTTCCTGGGCCTGGACACCGCCATCCTCCTCTCTCCCCTCCTGCTGTTGCTCGACAAAGCCCTGCTGGTCCTTGCCGGGCTGCTGCTCGAACCCGTCGAGATCCTCATCCGCCGCTGGTACAACAACGATGCCGCCCGCATGCTACGCGCCCGGCCCGACCTCATCATCGTGGGTGTGACCGGCAGTTTCGGAAAGACCTCCACCAAGAACTACCTCTACCGGATGCTCTCCGAGAAGTACAACACCCTCGTCACACCCGGCAACTTCAACACCACCCTGGGCGTGGTGCGCACAGTGCGCGAACAACTCAAACCCTATCACCAGGTGTTCATCGTGGAGATGGGCGCCAAGCAGCGGGGCGACATCCGCGAAATCTGCGAACTGGTGCATCCCACGCTGGGCATCGTAACCGCCGTGGGCGACATGCATCTGGAGACCTTCGGCTCGCGCGAGAACATTCAGAAAACCAAATTCGAACTCATCGAGGCCCTGCCTTCCGACGGGCTGGGCGTGATCAACGCAGACTCGGAAGGCATCGCCTCCTACGCCGGCATTCCCGAGCACTGCAAGATTGTGCGGTACGGGATTGACGCGCACCGCGCCGATGTCCGGGCAGCCGGTATCCGCTACAGCGCGGAAGGGACGGAATTCGAGCTCATCGGCCCCGGAGCCCCGCTGCAACTGCAGACCCGCCTCCTCGGACGCGGCAACCTGCTCGACATCGCCGGCGCCGCCGTGGTGGCCGGGCATCTGGGCGTAAGCCCGCAGCAGATCCGCGTGGCCGTGGCCAAACTCCAGCAGGTGGAACACCGCCTGAGCGTGCGCGTACAGGGTGGCCTTACCGTGCTGGACGATGCCTACAACGCCAATCCGGAAGGCGCCGCCATGGCCCTCGACGTCCTGCACGACCTGCGCCTGGGCGAGGGGGCGCAGCGCTTCGTGATTACGCCGGGCTTCGTGGAACTGGGCGCAAAGCAGGAAGAGGAGAACCGACGGCTGGGCAGCCGCGCCGCCCGTGCGGCCGATTTCCTCATTGTGGTGAACCGCCTCAACCGGGCGGCCATCACGGAAGGGGCCCGCGAAGCCGGGATGGACGAGCAGCGGCTCATCTGCACCGACTCGCTCGAACTGGCCGTCCGCGAACTGGGCGTCCGTGCGAAAAGCGGCGACGCCGTGCTGTACGAGAACGATTTACCCGATATGTTTAAATAGACAAGCGATATGAAAATCAAAGTGGGAGTCCTGTTTGGAGGACGTTCTGTAGAAAACGAGATTTCGGTGGTCACCGCGCTCCAGACCATGGAGTCCATGAACCGCGACAAATACGAGATCATTCCCATCTACATTGCCAAGACCGGGCACTGGTACACCGGCGCGCGCCTGCTGGAACTGTCCAACTACAAAGACATGAAAGCGCAGCTCGCAGCCTGCACCGAGGTGTATATGCGCCCCGTCTACGGCGACCACTGCCTTTACGAAACCCGTCCGGGGCTGTTCGGCAGGAAGGTCGTAGCCTCACTCGACGTGATCCTGCCCACCCTGCACGGCACCAACTGCGAAGACGGCACCCTTCAGGGCGTGCTGGCCTGCATCGGCATCCCCTTCGTGGGCTGCGACGTGCTCGCCTCGGCCAACGGCATGGACAAGATCACCATGAAACTTATCCTTCAGGGCAGCGGAATTCCGGTAGTGGACTACCACTGGTTCAACGACAAAGCCTGGTATGCCGACCGCGACGCGGTGCTAGATGCGGTGGAGAAACGACTCCGCTACCCCGTCATCGTGAAGCCGGCCAATTCGGGTTCGAGCGTGGGCATCCGCCCCGCCCACGACAGGGCCGAACTCATCGAAGCCGTAGACTACGCCTGCACCTTCACCACCCGCGTAATCGTGGAGAAACTGGTAGAGAAACTCAAGGAAGTGAACTGCTCGGTCCTGGGCAACTACGAGGACTGCGAAGCCTCGGCCTGCGAAGTGCCCATGCGCAGCGGCGAGATCCTCACCTACGACGACAAATACATGCGCGGAGGTGGCAAATCGAAGGGTATGCAGTCGACCAAACGCGAACTCCCGGCCAAGATTTCGGACGAAGAGACCTCGCTCATCAAGGAACTGGCCTGCAAGACCTTCCGCGTGCTTGCCTGCGACGGCGTGGCCCGCATCGACTTCATCAAGGACGAAGAAGACCGCCGCATCTACGTGAACGAGATCAACACCATTCCGGGCTCGCTCTCCAACTACCTCTGGGACTTCAGCGGCGTGCCGTTCCCGGCCCTGGTAGACCGGCTCATCGACCAGGCCTTCGCCCGCAGCCGTGAGGCCGGATTCAAGGTCACCGACTTCGGCGGCAACATCTTCAAGCACCTGGGCCAGGGTGCAAAGACGGGGAAACTCGGCAAGAAGTAGAGGCCCCTTGCTGCTGGTCCGTTTCATTCGCGACGCTTCCGCCCGGCTGGAAGCGCTCTATCCTCCGCAGGAAGCAGGCAATCTCGTGCTCCGGCTGGTACAGGGGCGTCTGGGCGTGCCTTCCTACCTCCACATTACCGAACCGGATACCCCCATTCCGGAAGAGCGGCTGCCCGGGCTGCTCCGTGACCTCGAACTGCTCGCCGGCGGGACCCCGCTGCAGTATGTCCTGGGCGTAGCCGATTTCTGCGGCCGTCGCTTCCGTGTAGACCCGCGCGTGCTCATCCCCCGCCCCGAAACCGAGGAACTGGTGGCGGAGGCTGTCCGCCTTGTCCGGGCCCGCTCGGGCGGTACCCGCGTACTCGACCTCTGCACCGGCAGCGGCTGCATTGCCTGGAGCCTGGCGCTCGACTGCCCGGGTACGGACGCCCTGGGTGTCGACCTCTCGAAAGAGGCCCTCTGCGTGGCGCGACAGCAGGAATTCGCCATCCCGGCCGGAGCCCTGCGGCCCCGTTTCGCGCAGGCCGATATCCTCGATCCCTCCTTCGACGCGGCGGCGCTGAGCGGCTGGTCCGGAGCGGAGCTCATCGTATCGAACCCCCCTTATATTATGGATAAGGAACGGGCGGCCATGCATCCCAACGTGCTGAAGCACGAACCGGCCCTGGCGCTCTTCGTACCCGATTCCGACCCGCTGCGCTTCTACCGGGCCCTGGCCCGCATCTGCGCCTCATTCCTCGTGCCCGGCGGCGCCTTCGTGCTGGAGATCAACGAGGCCCTGGGCCCCGAAACGGCGGCTGTCCTGCAGGAAGCGGGCCTGCTGCAGGTGGAGGTCTTGCGCGACATTTTCGGGAAAAATCGCTTCGTCCGCGGTTTCCATTCCTAATTCTACGTCCCTCGGAGGCCGTTTTCTGCAAATAGCCGTTTTCTTGGGAAGGAAAACGGATAATAATGGCTCACTTTGCACAAACGAATTGAGCTATGAAAAACGTCTCCCTCCAGGCGGCGCCCGTCCGCCTCATCCTTTCGCTCCTTGCAGCATCCCTCCTCCTCGTATGCGCACGCTCCTGCGCCTATGCGGACCCCGCGCCCGCCGATACCGGGCCCGACGCCCCGGCAGCGACCGCACTCCCGCTGGAACAGGTGGCCCGCATGCTCTCGGCCCTGCCCCTGCAGAACGAGCAGCTGCATGAGGTGTACGACGCCGTGGGCGCCTCGTCGGGCAACGGCTACGACGAAGAGTACACCATGAAAAACCTGCTCGAAGCCCCAGGATCCGGGGTGGGTGACGCTCCGGCTGCCCGTGCGGCGGCCGCAAGCCGCTACCGTCAGCCGCTGCGCAGCCTCATTGCCGAATACCTTGCCTCCAGTCCGGGCTCGCCCCTGCTCCAGCGCTTCTCCACCCGCGACGGAGCGGCCGATGTGCAGGCCTGCCTGGACGCGCTCAGCGAATCGGACATCCAGATCTACTGGCCCTATTCCGAAGACTGGGACGGCGAACGCTTTCCCCTCATCACCTACGATCCGGGCTACGGAGCGCAGTCGAACTATGCCTACGAAATCCGGCGCGACGGGGACGCCCTGGTGGTCGTAGATTCGGTCTATGTCGACGAAAACGTGGCCCGCAGCCGCCCGGTCTGGGTCATCAATCGCAACGACGACTCCGCCTTCACCCCGGTGGAACTCGTCCGCCCGCGCGATGCGCCCGCCGGGAAAGCCGCCACGCGGGGCGGCAGCCGCGTGCTCTACCTGAAGCACTTCCAGATGCTGCGCAACTACGATTCCTGGTTTGCCGGCGCCTCTGAATTCTTTATCAAATGCGGCTCGGTGCAGGGTTTCAAAGCCACCACCGAGGCGGAACTCAAACTCTATTCACCCAGCGTCACCGATTTCATGGTGGTGGTGCGGCGCAAGGAAATGGGGCTGGAACTGCCCCTCCGGGCCGTCCTGCTCACCGACTTCACCAACCAGCTCGAAAAACTCGCCTTCCTCATCACCGAAGACGACGGCGGAACCTGGACCTCCTGGAAATGTTCCGCAACGGTCAAGGTCAATTCCAAAAGCTATGGTTTCGACGTGGACATTCCCTACCGCGACAAGGACGATATCGTCTGGCGCGGCCAGCTCGACGCCTCCTTTTTCCAAAAGGAAGACACGGTGTCGGCTCGCTTCGGCGACGTAATCGTGGGCTTCGAACTCGAATGAACATTCATTATCATAAACCTATTTACTATGAAACGAACTTCTTTATTGATTCCCTTCTGTCTCGCCCTGGCGGCCCTTGCCGGGTGCGACAAACAGCGCGTGCTTTCTGCCCCCGAAGACGAGACCCTTTACCCGCTCACCCTCCAGCTTTCCGGCCCGGCCGAAAGCCGTTCGGCCCTCTCGGGCAGCGCCACTTCCATCACCCAGGCCCAAAGCGTACAGGTTACCATCAAACGCAGCGGGACCGAGATCGTGGAGTACAGCGACAACTCCGCCTGGGGCAGCGCTTCGCGCACCCTTTCCCTCACGGCCGGAGCCAAGGACATCTACGTGAGCGCCACCTTTACATACACCACCGACCCCATTGCAGGCCCTACCCTCACGCAGGTCTATTCCGGCTCGGCCCTTTCGGTATCGGTTCCGCAGGCGGTCGCCGTGTCGGTAACCGTCTCACCGCAAAACAGCCGGATCAAGATCGGGAACATCGCCGTCAACAACAGTGGCAACCGCCTGGTCGCGCTCGACCGTTTTGAGATTTGCGGTGTGTATGTGCAGGATTTCTCGGCCTCCTACCCCGGTCCGCCCAGCCTGTTCACCGATAGCAACAACGAGTACGGAAACCAGGGCTACACCGCCCATTACGGTACGGTCACATGGAACGGGAACGAACCCTCCAGCCAGTACAGCCTCACAGTGCCCGGGTTCGACGACGTCATCTGCGGCGGCATGGAAAACCCCTATTTCTACGTGAACGTGACCGATGCCACCGAGACGCAAACCGATGACAGCAGCTCCTGGACCAAACACCTGCGCGCCACCCGCAGCTACAACGACAACGCGGCGGACCGCATCCAGATAGGCGGAAGCCTCAGCCTGAACCAATATTTCTTCGTACCCCCGGGAGCTACGGCCGCCAAACTCGTGATCTGGGCCAAGACGCGCAGCAACGGCACGCAGGACTTCTACTACCACATTCCGCTGCCCACGCTTGTGGCGGGCAAGAGCTATGAGATTGCCACGGCTACCATCACCCGATACGGTTCCACGGACCCGGCCAACCCGGTGGTCTTCGACAATCAGGATTTCACTATCGTCATCCAGGACTACGAAACCGTCTCCGTCACCGACGGCACCACCATCTGATCCCCGCAGGTAGCGTTTTTGCAAAATGGTAATTTGTTACTATTTTTGCAAAAATGCTACCACTATGAAGAAAGAAGGCATGATTCAGACCGGCATCAGGATGAAGGCGACGCTTCTGGACAAACTCCGTCTCAAGGCCCGGAAAGAGCATGTATCCCTCAACACTTATATGGTCTCTGCCCTGGAAAGGGGAGCCGGCCTGGAGTGGCCGGTAATTGACCGGAAAAGTTTTAAGATCGATTCCGACCTGGCCTCATTCGGAACCCGGAGACACGTTACGGAAATGGCGAAAGACGCGGCAAAACACGACCCGCGCGCAGCCTACCTTTTGTCTAAATACGGTAACGAATGATGAACGTCTTTATTGACACGAATATCCTGCTGGACCTTCTGGAACAGCATCGAAAGGGGCACGACGAATCCGTGCGCTTGTTTCAAGCAATCAGGACCGCCGGCTGCCATGCGCTCATTTCCACGCAGTCGATTATCGATGCCGCCTATATCCATACGGCAAAGGAAAAGGCCCTTGTCTCCGAATTCCGTTCCCTGATCGGTCGGCTGATGACACAGGTCCGTATTGTCAGCATCTCGCAGGCTGATATCGCCGCAGCTAACGTCAGTGCCATAAAAGACTATGAGGACGCGGCTCAGGTTGCCTGCGCCCTGTCCGAAGCCTGCGACGTGTTTGTCACGCGCGACAAAGGCCTCGGACCCGTCAGGGGGATGGAGGTGATGGATGTGAAGGACTTCCTGGACAGGGTCTTGGTCCCCTAAGAGCGGAGGAGGAGCATTTCGCAGCGTTTGCAGTCGAAACGCAGTTCGATGCGGCGGCCATTGTTCAGCAGGAACAGCGGGCCGCCGTTTTTCGCGCCCTGATACACCGGGCAGAGGCCTTCCTCAAAGCGGATGCAATGGCGCGAGCGCATAAGTGGCTCATCCGGCGACGGGTCCAGCCCGGACACCGAGGCTGCAGCCGCCTGCGCAGCGGTCTCCGCTGCGATGCGGGAACCCGCCAGCATGGCCCTGCGACCGCAGGGAAGTGTGTCCAGGTCCGAAGCGATCAGCCGCCGCACGGCGTTGAGCGTGGCGGCACTCAGCAGCGGCAACGCCCCTCCGGAAGCTTCCGAAACCACTTCCACTACCGAGAAAATGTAGTGCAGGCTGCGCTTGGATAGCTGCTCGCAAATGAGCGCTTCGGCCCTTTCGCGGTTCTCGGCCCGCTCCAGGTCGGTTTTGAAGGGGCAGTCAAGTACCCGGCCGTCTTCGCTTTCCGCGTGGATATCTATGGAGAAGCGCTGTCCTACCTTGACCCACAGGCGCACAGCGATTTCACGCCGGCCGGGCCGGGCTTCCATTTCCCGCTCGAAAGCGGCGTCGTAGTTCCGGTAGAGGCGTACACCCGGGCACAAGCCCTCCACGGCCTTGCAGCGGATAAGGAAACCCTCGCAGACGTCGGCCCGGAAACCGGCCACGCCGCGTGGCGTGGCGAAGGAGAAACCGTCGCCGTTGTGCAGGGTAAGCGCGTTCTGCGCAGGGCGCAGGCGGATTTCCACGGAACCGCCGGGGGCGGGGCGCAGCGTCGCGACGCTGCCCGCCGGCTCGCCGAGCGGCGATGCGGCCTCCTCGGAGGCCCATCCGCCCCGCCTCCCGTCCAGCCACAACTGGGTATACCCCCGGTTGAAGGTCTTCTCCAGATTGGGCGTAAAAGCTCCGCTCACACGCCCGAAGGACGCACGGCGCCAGCGGTCCGGCGCCTTCGCCACCAGGGCGTCCAGCGCCTCGGAATAGGCCCGCACGGCATTGCGCACATAGGAAATGCCCTTGAGCCGGCCTTCAATCTTGAAAGAAGTAACCCCGGCCCCGGCCAGGTCTTCCAGCCGGTCGATCAGGCACAGGTCCTTGAGCGAAAGGAGCGTGGCGTCGCGCCGCAGGACCCGGCCGCCGGCATCCACCAGATCGTACCGGGAACGGCAGGCCTGGATGCAATCGCCCCGGTCGGCGCTCCGCCCGTCGAGCCAGGCCGAAAGGCGGCAGGCCCCGCTGTAGCCCGTGCACAGGGCTCCGTGCACGAAACACTCCACCTCACACTGCACCGACTGGCAGATTTCCCGTATTTCCCGGAGCGAAAGCTGCCGCTCCAGCACAATACGGCCGCAGCCCAGGGCCTCGTAATGCCGGGCCTGCGCAAGGTCGCGGATGCCGCACTGGGTGGAGGCGTGCAGGGGAACGGTGATGTCGGTCCACGAACAGATGCGCGGGTCGCGCACGATGAACGCGTCGGCCCCCGCCGCCTGTGCCTGCAGCATCTGGGCGTGCAGGACGGGCAGTTCGACGTCGCGCACCGAGATATTGAAGGTCACGAACACCCGCACGCCAAAGCGGTGTGCATGGGCGCAGAGCCGCTCTATCTCTTCGATGGGGTTACCAGCCGCCTTGCGCGCCCCGAAATCGGGCCCCGCAATATACACGGCATCGGCACCGCAATCAACTGCTGCGATGCCGATGTCTGCATTTCTGGCCGGAGCCAGTAACTCCAGGTCGGTCATGGACCTATTTGAGCGCGGCCACCTGCTTCTGGGCTTCGGGGCCGAGCTTCGGGTCGGTGAGCACCTTCTGGTAATACTCCTTGGCCTTCTCCTTGTTGCCGTTCTGCTGGTAAAGCGCAGCCACGGTGAAAGCGATCTGCGCAGCGTTCTTGGCATTGGGCGCCAGGGAGAGATACTTCTCGAAGTAGCCGATGGCGTCGTTGTTCTTCTTCAGGATGCTGGAAGCGTTTCCGGCAATGTAGTAGGCCTGGGTTGCGTTCTCGTCGAACTCAATGGCCTTGTTCGCCGACTCCACGGCCGCCTTGGGATCCTTTGCCTTGAGGGCGCCGGCAGCCTTGCGGAGGTGAATCACCGAAATCTGCTTGTGCGCAGCCTTCTCCTGTCCGTTGGCGGCAGCCTGCTCGAACGCGGCGATGGCGCCTTCCGCGTCACCCGCACCGTTCAGGGCCTGCCCCAGACGAAGGGCGGCCTGGGCGTTGGCCGGGTTCTCGGCGAGCACGGCCTTGTAGGCCTCGGCGGCACCGGCGAAATCCTTGGCACCCAGGAGCGAGCTGCCTTTCTGCATGAGGATCTGGGGAATCAGTTCCTTGGCGGAAGCGGCCACGCCCTCGTCGCCGAACTGGCCGGCCACGGACACGGTCTCCTTAAGCTTCGCCACAGCCTGGTCGTACTGGGCCTCACGGGCGAAGTCCTTGGCAATCTCAAGATGGATATTGGGAATGACGTTCTTGCAATTGTTGGCAATCTCGACACCCGGCTCTCCAAGTTTGGAGGCAATCTCGAGGGCCTGGGTGAAATAGTTCAGCGCGCCGGCCTTGTCACCGGTCGAGAGCGCCGTGGCCCCATTGTTGTAGGTGTCAGTAGCCTGGTTGAGATCCTGTGCGAAGGCGAAACCCATGCAGAGGGCTGCCGCAATCAAGGTAGAAATCACTTTTTTCATCATCGTAACAGTTTCTTTGATTCACTGAACTACAAAAGTAGTAAAAATTTGTTTTAATTTTGTCCTTGTCAAAACGAAACCCATGCGTCGTTTCTTCATTTTCCTGCTTCTGGCGTTCCTCTTCGCCCTTCCTGACGGTCTTTCCGCCCAGGGTCTTCCCACCTTGAAGAAGGCGCCCGAAATCACCACCGGGAAGTTGCCCAACGGGGTTTCGTACTATCTGGTGACCAATCCCAACAACAAAGGCTATGCCGATTTCGCCCTGGTCCAAAAGGGGCAGCGAAACATCGATGCGGCGCGTTCCGCACTGGTGCATCTTCCGCACTTCACCTCCCCGAAACCCTACGAATTCCTCGCTTCCAAAGGCATAGGCTACCGCCGTCAAGGCTACGTCTCCTATCCCAAGGGGGCCACCGTCTTTCGTTTTGAAGATGTTCCAATCTTCGATTCCGCTGCATCGGACTCCACGCTTTTGCTCATGTTCGACCTCATGGGCACCTGTCCCGGCGAGCAGGCGCTGGTCATCAGCGGTGACATCGAACTCAAGAGTCTGCGCGACCGGATGAGCGTCTTTTCCCTTTCCATCACGCCCCGTTCCCGCACGGCCGCCATCCCCGATTACATCTGGGATCCGTCCAACCGTCTGC
Source organism: Bacteroidales bacterium (assembly GCA_017453565.1). Lineage (GTDB taxonomy): Bacteria > Bacteroidota > Bacteroidia > Bacteroidales > UBA932 > Cryptobacteroides. Next base: position 23,466 of record JAFTEQ010000064.1, on the reverse strand, counting down.
GTTTCGTCTACGCACAGAACGCCTCCAAACGGGCTGCCTCCGTGTCGGTCACTTACTCCTCACCACGCACGCCCCGCGCCCAGATGAATACGCCCCAGCCGCTCGTGACGCGCATCTTTGCCACCGAACTGGGGTATATCCTGCGCAAGCGCACCGAGCAGGCCTTCCTCAAGGCGGGCATTCCCCTCTCGGCTACCCGCTACCATTATTCCGACAGCGCCGAGTCGCCCTCGGACGAGAAGTACCGCTTCACCGCCTTCACCGACCGCGACTGCCTTCCCGAAGCCACGGTGACCCTGGCCCATGTCCTTTCCGCACTCGACGCCCACGGAGCCACCGTTGAGGAATTCCAGGACGCCAAAGACCGCTTCATGTCGGAATCGCGCAAGACCGCCGGCCGGCGCGACATGACCAACCGCGAGTACGTGCAGCAATGCATTTCAGCCTATCTCTACGGCTCGAACCTCGCACCCGTGTCGGCCAACTACGAGTTCTTCCAGAACCGCAAGATCAGCCTCGAGCGGGAACTCGAACTGTTCAACCGTTTCGTCGCCGCCCTGCTCGACCCGCAGCGCGCCCTGACCCTCCGCTACGACACTCCGGCCGACAGTCTTCCGCGCCAGCGCCTCATATCGGCCTTCGACTCCACCTGGAGGGCGGTCGCCGCAGCCAGCCCCGATTCCTCCTACCGTATCTCCTACGGTGACACCCTTTCCCTGGGACGTATCCGTCCGAAAGGGGTCCGGCTCAAAGTTTCGACCGACGAGCCCATCACCAAAGGAAAGATGTGGACTTTCTCCAACGGCATCAAAGTTATCTATAAGAATATGGGCAACCGGGGCGAGTTCAGCTACGCCCTCATGCTCAAGGGCGGATACTCTTCCGTACCCGGACTCGGACAGGGCGAAAGCGCCTTCGTGGGCGATATGCTCTCCCTCAACGAAGTGGCCGGCATGGCCCCCATGGACTTCCGCAACATGCTCGAGGCCAACGGCATCACCATGGACTGCAAGGTCTCGCTCCCCGACATGCGCATCACCGGTTCGGCTCCCCGCGAGAAACTGCGCCTGCTGCTGCTTTCGCTCCTCGCCGTAGCCGGCGAACGCAAACCCGACAGGGCCGCGTTCGAGCGTTACCGGATTGAGGAGGGACTCCGGCAGGAACGTGTCCGGCTTTCACAGCAGGGCATCAACGCCGTGATGGACAGCATCATGTGTCCCAGCTACTTCTATCCGGAGACCAAGACCCTCGCCTTCCTGCAGCCCGACCTGCAGGAGCGCGCCGAACAGTATTTCGCCGCACAGTTCGCCAAGGTGAACGACGGGGTCCTGGTGATTGTGGGTGACGTGGACGAGACCACGCTCCAGAAGACCCTCTGCCGGCTTCTGGGCGGGTTCAGCACAGGAAACCGTTTTTCTGTCAGGCCCAAGGTTCCCTACCGGCTGCGCACGGGCTGGTCCACCTACACCATTGACGCCGAACGGAGCCTGGTGGGCAGCGGGGAAACCTGTGTGAGCGTGGCCATGTCGGCCCTGAAGCCTTTCGACATGAACGCCTACATCGCCTGCCGGATTGCCCGCGTAGCCCTCAAGAAGGAAATCATGCGCGAACTGGCCGGATCGGGTCTCTACGCCGAGGTGAAGGGACGCATCCGCATTTTCCCGGCCGAGGAGATCTCGGTCTTCATCAACTGCCGGCCCTGTGCGCCGGACGGCCTGCCCGAGGGGATACTCCCTGCCGACCCGCTTACCGCCCTGGGTGCCGTGCGCGCCGCCCTTAACCGGGTTTGCTCCACGCCCGTCACTGAAACCGACCTGAAGGGCTACAAGGCGGCCCTCTCCAACGAGATGGCGTCCGAGCTCGCCCGGCCCGAACGACTCATCGAAACCGTACTGGTGCGCAATGCGGAAGGCAAAGACCTGGTTTCCCGCTACCAGGAGCACATCAAGGCGGTGACCGCCAAGGACGTGACCGAGGTGCTCCGCACTCTCGACCGGGGCAGCAAGGTGGAATACATCATCAAGTGATATGGGGCACGGGGCGTTCGGGACCATCCTCCAGATTGGCGACATCCTCGTTTCGGAAGACGTGATCGAGACCTTCTTCAGCTGCGATTACGAGGCCTGCCGCGGCCGCTGCTGCATCGAAGGCGACAGCGGGGCGCCGCTCGACGAGCCCGAAGCGGAGCGCCTGGAGCGCGACTATCCGCGCTACGAGTCCCTGATTCAGGCCGGGGGCCGGGATGCCGTGGCGGAAAAGGGCTTCTTTGAGATCGACATAGAAGGCGACATGGTGACCCCGCTCGTGCGCGACACGCGCGAATGCGCGTTCTGCCACTTTTCACCGGAGGGCTCCTGCCTTTGCGCCATAGAACTGGCGGGCTGCACAAAACCCGTTTCCTGCAGCCTCTATCCCATCAGGGTCACCCGGCTCACAGGGGGTGGACAGGCCCTCAACCTGCACCGCTGGGACATCTGCCGGCCCGCCTTCGAGAAAGGAGAGAAAGAAGGGGTCCGCGTCTGGCAATTCCTGGAGAAACCACTCCGCAGCGCCTTCGGCGACGAGTTTTATGACGCCCTCTGTGCCGGCGCCGAGCATATACTTAATAAGTAGTATGGACCGCAGACAATTCCTTGCCGTTTCCGCCGCCACGCTTGCCGGGGCCGGCCTCTCCTCTGCCTTTTCGCCGCTGCTGGCGGCCGTGCCGCACCGCAAAGGGGAGAAATACACCATGGTAATCCTGGGCGATACCCACTACGACACTGAGCCCGCCAGCGTGTATCATTCGCACTACAACGAGCCCGTGGAGTGGCTCAACCGGGTGCAGCGCGCCGAATTCGCCCGAAACGGGGAGATGTGGCGCGAACGCTGTCCCAGGCTGCTGGAGCGGGCGTCGGGACTCATCACCCCCGATACACGGATGGTCCTGCAGATGGGCGACCTCATCCAGGGCGACTGCGGCAGCGGCGATGTGCACCGCAAGATGCTCTCCGACGTCCTGGATGCCTTCAAGGCCAAGTTGGGCGGCCTGCCCTTTGTGACGGTGGTGGGCAACCATGACATCCGGGGCACCGATGCCAAAAAGGTCTATCACGAATACATGCCCCTGCGCATGTCCCAGGAACTGGGCAAGAGCATCACCAAAACGACCTTCTCCTTTACCGTGGGTCCCGATGCCTTCCTGGTGGTAGATTTCAACGACCCTGACGACGCCGAACTGGAGCGGCTGCTGCGCGAAACGGAAGGCGCCCGATACACCTTCGTTGTGGTGCACGGCCCGGTTTTCCCCATAGACAGCGCCAACTGCCGCTGGTTCTTCCACGGGAAGAACACGCCGGAGGACACCCGGGCCCGGCTGCATTTCCGCAGCGAATTCGCCCGGCGGCACGCCATCGTGCTCTGCGGGCACACGCACTGCACGGAACTGGCCGACTGGTACGGCGACGGCGGACGCATCACCCAGATGACCATGAACAGCGTCTGGGCCCGCGAAGAGCTTGCCCGTTTCGCGCCCGACGCTTCAGGAGCGGCGCAGTACGGCATGCTGCGCGGGCGCCTGAAGGCCATGCCCAACGGAAAACCCATCCAGGACGAGACGCCCCTGTTCGACGAATACCGTCCCGGCCTGCAGCGCTACCTGCACGACCGGTCGGCGGGGTCCTACAAACTGCGGGTTTCCCCGCGGGCTGTGGTGGTGGAGTACTACGCAGGCGACGCTCAGGAGTGCACCTGCTGCTTCAGACTTCGCGGCGGTCGAGCCCGCTGAGCACGCGCACGACGTCTTTCGAAGGTCCTTCCACGCTGAAACCCGTGATGCCGCGGGTGAACGAGATGCGGTCTTCAAACATACGGGTGAGCCGGTTCAGCGGATTCCGCAGGCGGAAATAGAGATTCTCCCCTTCTTCCCGCTCCAGACGGTAGCCCCGACCCTCCATGAACGCCAATACCACGGGCCGTACTTCCTCGTACGCACCAGGCATAATGAGCTCGCGGCTGCCGAAGCCAAACAGCGGATAGAGCGCCGAGAAAGCGGCGAGGATAAGGCCAATCTGGCCGATGGACCGCCAGCCGTTGCGGAATACGCTTTCTACCGAGTTACCCACCCAGCCCGCCACCGAGAGGGCCGCAATGACCAGACACAGGATGACTGCCAGATAGATGCAGTACTTGACGGAACGCACGAAATGTTTCATAGGTACAAAGATAAACAGATTTGTGCACGAATTTTGCTATTTTTGCGGGGGAATCAGAAAACAGACCTATTATGCAGAAAGAAGATCCGCTGGAGCGCATTGCCCGCATGGAGCAGGAAAAGGCTCAGAACGGGGGGCTCAAGACCACCATGTACGTGCTGGCGGCCGTGGCGGCCGTGCTGGCCGTGGCCCTTGCCTACGTCTGGCTGAGCAAGAGCAGCCTGGTGCGCGACCTCAATACCGAAAAGAAGGAACTCACGGCGCAGATCGTGGCCCTGCAGGGCGACTACGAGCATCTCTCGTCAGACTACGACACCATCAACGCACAGCTCGACTCCTCGCGCGAGGAGATCGCCCAGCTGGTAGACCGCATCAAGAAGACCGACGCCACCAACCGCGCCAAGATGCGCCAGTACGAGAAGGAACTCGGCACGCTGCGCAGCATCATGCGCGGTTACATCGTGCAGATCGACTCGCTCAACAACCTCAACCACCAGCTCACGGTGCAGGCGGCCGAGGCCCGCAAGGAAGCGGCCGAGAGCAAGAAACGCAACGCCCAGCTCTCCGAGCAGGTGCAGGACCTCACCGGCCGCGTGGCCGTGGGTTCGGTCATCAAGGGGCGCGGCATCCGGCTCGAGGCCTACAACGCCTCCGACAAGGTCACCGACCGCAGCAGCCGCGTGGTGCGCATGATGGTCTCGCTCACCCTTTCCGAGAACGAACTCGCCCCCACCGGCCCCGTGCGGGTCTACGTGCGGGTGAAGGATCCGGAGGGCTTCCTGCTCCAGGACGGCTCGCAGGCCTCGTTCACCTATGCGGGAGAGGCCCTTTCGGCCACCGCCTCGCGTGAAGTGGACTACGAAGGGCGCGACGTGGAGATGAGCATCTACATCAACAACATCCCCTCCTACAGCAAGGGTGTCTACACCGCCGAGGTCTACACCCTGCAGGCCATGCTGGGCAAGGCCGAAGTGCTGCTGCGCTGATGCTCTACGTACACGTTCCCTTCTGCAGGAGCTTCTGTGCCTACTGCAGTTTCTATTCGGAACGTCTGCCCGGGGAGGCGGAAGGGCCGGCCCTCCGCTCCTGGCTCGAACAGCTTAAACGGGAAATCTCCGTCCGTGGGGCGGAGATTGTCGTTTCGCACCGGGCCCTGCCCACCTTATATATTGGTGGAGGCACGCCCTCGCTCCTGCCGCTGCCCGTGCTGGAAGAATTGCTTCAGGCGCTGCGGGAGGCCAGGGCCGACGGCTTTGAGGAGTTCACCCTGGAACTCAACCCGGAAGACGTGGCCGGGCGGGGGCCCGATTATGTGCGCAGCCTGCTGGCCCTTGGCGTGAACCGCTTCAGCATGGGGGTACAGTCGCTCTCCGACCCGCTGCTTCTTTCCATGCGGCGCCGCCATACCGCCGCCCGTGCACGGCAGGCCTTCCGGACCTTGCGCGAAGCGGGGGCGGAAAACATCAGCGTCGACCTCATCTTCGGCCTTGCGGAACTGTCAAACGATGTTCTGGACCAAACCCTCGCGGGTTTTCTGAAATGGCGGCCCGAGCACATCTCGGCCTATCAACTGAGCGTGGAGAGCGGTTGCGCCTGGGCGGAAGAGCAAGGGGGCGGGAGCGGCCGTATCGCGCCGGAAGAGCAGTGCGCCCGGCAGTACAGCCGCATCTGCACTACCCTCGCCGAAGCGGGCTACCGGCACTATGAGATCTCCAACTGGGCCCTGCCCGGACGCGAAGCCCGGCACAACGCCGCTTACTGGAACCGCACGCCCTATGTGGGGCTGGGCCCGGCCGCCCACTCTTTCCAAATCTTTCCGGACGGGCGACAGCGTCGATCCTGGAACGCGGAAGCCCTGCGCTGGCTCGAAGCGCAAGAGAAGCCCCTTCCGGGCGCCGGGGAAGAATGGCTCACGGCCGGACAGATTCGGGAAGAAAGCCTCATGCTGGGCCTTCGTACCGCAGCGGGCATCGAGCAGGGTCTGCTTTCCGGAGAAATAGCAGCGAAAAAACAGAAAGAGGGCCTGCTGGAAACCACGCCGGAAGGGCGCCAGCGCATTCCGGAGCGACTCTGGTTCGTGTCGGACGGATTGATCGCCGACCTGCTTTAAAGCACTACAGGCTGCGTCTTTTCTTCCAGCCAGGCCGCCACTTCAGCGGGCAGCAGCGGCGCAAGCGTCTCGAACACCCTGCGGTTATACTCGTTGAGCCAGATCACTTCGTCGCGGTCGAGCAGTTCCGTCACCAGAATCGAAGTATCATAATGGCAGAGCGTGAGGGTTTCAAAGCGCAGCCAGGCACCGAAATCGTTGTGGCCCGCCTCGCGGCAGAGCAGCAGGTTCTCGTGACGCACGCCGTGCAGGCCTTCGCGGTAGATGCCCGGTTCGTCCGACACCACCATACCGGGCAGCAGCGCCTGCGGATTCAGGTTCTGACGGATGTCCTGCGGGCCTTCATGCACGCCCAGGAACCACCCCACGCCGTGCCCCGTCCCGTGACCGAAGTTGCGGTAGTGCGCCCAGAGCGGAGCGCGGGCCAGGGCATCCAGGCGGCAACCCGGCGTGCCGGCGGGGAAGGTGGCACGGGCCAGGGCGATGTGGCCTTTGATCACCAGGGTGTAGTCCTCCTGTTCCAGGGGGCTGCATGGTCCCAGCGGGACGGTGCGGGTGATGTCGGTCGTGCCGAAACGGTACTGTCCGCCGGAGTCACACAGGTAGAGACCGTGCGGGGCGAGCAGCGGAGCGTCCGTACGCGGGGTGACATAGTGCGGCAAAGCGGCCCCGGGACCATATGCGGAGATGGTTTCGAAACTCTCGTACAGAAACTCCGGCTCTTCTTCCCGGTAGCGTTGCAGGCGCAGCGCAGCGTCCCATTCGCTGATCCTGCGCTCGTTCTCCATCGATTTTTCCAGCCAGTAAAGAAAACGTTCCACCGCCACTCCGTCCAGCAGATGGGCTCGGCGCATCCCCTCGATCTCAGTCGGGTTCTTCACGGCTTTCCACAGGGCCGTGGGGGATGGGAGATCATGCACCGGAATGCCTGCATCTTGCAGGATGTCCCACAGGTGCGCGTTGAGGCGTGATCCGTCCGCCGCGACCTCTCCCTGGAGCTCGCGCACGGCCATCTCGATGTCGGCATAGTCGCAAAGCTCTACGCCGTCTCCACCTACGGCATCAAACGCGGCCTCGGTCTGTCCGTCTTCCACCTGTCCCTTAAGGATGAACCACCGGGCCTCATCCTCCGATATGATCAGGTAGGAGATGGCGAGCGGGTTGTATTCGATGTCGGAAGCCCTGATGTTGAGCGTCCAGGCAATATCGTCCAGTGTGGAAATGAGGATGTGGTTGCAGCCGTTTTCCCGGAGAAAAGACCTGACCCGGTCGAGGCGCTGCCACCTGCTTTCCCCAGGATCGACCAGGGAAACAGGGGTCTGGGGGATGTCCGGACGGTCTTTCCAGAGGAAATCCGCCAGGTTCGGAACGCTCACGACCTGACACACGCGTCCTGCCGCGAGAAAGCTGCTGCGGATCCCGTCCACCGTGCGGGCGCTTACGCAGAGGCCGTCCGTCGCGAGGATGAACTCGCCGTCCCCGCCTTGTCCGGCCAGCCATTCAGGGATCAGGACCTGCCCGGGGACACGTGTCTTGTGCAGCGCAATACCCGTTCCGGAGAGTTGCTGTTCCGCCTGGATGAAATACCGGGTATCAGTCCACAGGCCGGCATGGTCCAAGGTTACCACCAGGTCGCCGGCTTCTCCGGTAAACCCGGAAAACCAGGCCACCTGTTTCCAGCGTTCGGCAGGATATTCGCTGTCGTGCGGGTCGGACCCCGTAATCAGTACCGCATCCCAACCGCGGCTGCGCATCATTTCACGGAGGGCTTCCATGCGCCCGGCGTAGAGATTGTCCATGGCAAGTTTTTCACAAAGATAGTTTTTTTCTCCGTCAAAATTGGATTATTGCCCCACCGTTCGTACATTTGCACGATAACACGTTGACCATTATTATGAAGAACACAGCAGCACAAGCGGCAGTTTATGCCGCCCCCGCCTGCACACTGCTTGAACTGTGTGCGGCGGATCTCATCTGCACCAGCCCCGGTGCCACCACACAAGAATACAACGAAACGGACATTTCCAGTCTTTTCTAAATCCGACAGCCTTATGAAACACTTGCATATTTTCGCAGCGCTGCTGCCCCTGTTTGTTCTTGCCTCCTGCAGCAAGACCTCGTCCCCTGCACCGGAAATGGTTTTCCGGACCTTCGGCGCCCAGATGAATCAACCCGTCAATCCTGACCGGCAGGACGGCCGTGCCGTGCTGAACGGCACTTCCGTCGTATGGCAGGAAGGCGACCGGATCGCCATCGTACCCAAGGGCAAGACGACCATTTATCCGTTTACGCTTGCAAGCGGAGCAGGCACTACCAGCGCCACATTCGCAGGAGAATGCCCGGACGGGGCAGACGACACGTATTATGCCTTTTACCCCTATCATCCTGATAGTTTGAAGCTTTATTCCGGGACGGTGACGGGTGCGGTGTACGGGGGCTCGGTTTCCAGTCAGAAGATAACTTCATTCAGCGCCGCGTTCTCCCATGTGCAGCATGCCGTCGAGAACAATATCGACCCGTACCTCAATTTCTGTTTCGCGGAATCCAACAACGGGACCTTTGTCATGAAAAACCTCCTGTCCCTGCTGAAGTTCCAGGTTTCCGACAGCGACGTAAACATGGTGGTGTTCAATTCGACTGAGTCGAAGAAATACCTTGCGGGCGGAAGGCTCGTTTCCCGGTTCATCGCCCACAGCGACGGGGAGCCTTTCTTTCAGTGCCTGGGTTCCACCGGGCGGAAGGAGTGCGTGGTGGTGCTGCCTCCCAAAGGTGAGACTACGTTCTCTACGGGAAAGACCTATTACGCAGCGGTGGTTTCCAAGATGGGAGGATACAGTGGCGCCAGCCAGCCCCAGTATGACTACAAAACCAGGGCAATCCTCTATAAAAACGGTTATTACAGCTACAAGTCAAGTGCGTCGAAATTGACCCTGAATCGAAATACCATCTACGACTGTGGAACGCTTGCTCCTGACGGCACCGGCTGGACAGGCTGGAAAGGTTTGACCACGAACAATGTCACGGCCAGTTTTGCGAGCAAGACCTACAACAAGACAGTGAGCGGCGCCACGGTCACTGCAACGGCGGACTTCCCGACGGAAAGCAATACGACGACGATTGCCCCGTATTTCAAAATCGGAGGTTCGGCTTGGGCAAAAATCACCATTTCCCAAAATTCCAGCGCCTTCCGGTGGGATGAAGCAAACACGAGCCTGTTCTGTAACTGTGGCGGCGGGACCCGTACGGGATTTGAAGTCTCCCCGCTGGTGTACAAGCCGATTTCGAGACTGGTGTTTACCTTTGTGAAAGTGGAAGGAGACAGCGCTACCCCTGAGGTCAGGCTTTGCGAAGGAATCACCAGCAGCTCTGCGGCGTACGGTTCCGGCATCTGCGACCTTTCCGGCCTTGAGGCGGGGGCTACCAAGGATCTTGCATTGGACCTCGACCCCTATTCCATAGGCTGCAATTTCATCTGCAACGTCATCGGCAAAGCCCATATCAGGAGCATAGCGATCAGGTACAACTGATCCCGGATTGCGTTTCCCGATCTTTTCGTATTTTTGCGACGTAAATGAAGATCGGAAACATCGACCTGGGCGAAAGGCCGGTCCTGCTGGCCCCCATGGAGGACGTCACCGACGTGTCGTTCCGCATCCTCTGCCGCGAGCAGGGGGCCGACATGGTCTACACCGAGTTCGTCCCTTCCGACGGGCTGGTGCGCGACGCCGCCAAGGCCATCGCCAAGATGCACACGCTCGAAGCCGAGGCGCCGGTGGGCATCCAGATATACGGGCACATTCCCGAATCCATGGTCGAGGCAGCCCGGATGGCTGACCGCGCGGCGGAGCTCGCCGGCGGGCACGGGGCCGACCTCATCGACATCAACTTCGGCTGCCCCGTGAGCAAGATCGCGGGCCGCGGCGCCGGTTCGGGGATGATGCGCGAGCCCGACAAGATGGTGGCCATCACCCGGGCCGTGGTGGAAGCCGTGGACAAACCCGTCACCGTGAAGACACGCCTGGGCTGGGACGAGGGCAGCAAGATCATCGTTGAACTCGCCGAACGCCTGCAGGACGCGGGCATCAGCGCCCTCACCATCCACGGCCGCACCCGCTGCCAGATGTACAAGGGTCAGGCCGACTGGACGCTCATCGGCGCGGTGAAACGCAATCCCCGCATGCACATTCCCATTATCGGCAACGGCGACATCACCGACGGCCCAAGCGCGAAAAGGGCCTTCGACGACTACGGGGTTGACGGCATCATGATCGGGCGCGCCACTTTCGGCCACCCCTGGATCTTCCGGGAAATCAAGCATTACCTCGCCACGGGCGAAGAACTGCCGCCCCTGGGCGTCCGGGAGCGCGTGGCCCTCGCCCGCCGGCACCTCGCCCTCTCGGTTGAGGCCAAGGGACAGCCGCGCGGCCTCTATGAGATGCGCCGGCACCTCTCCTGCTATTTCAAGGGCCTCCCCGATTTCAAGGAAACGCGCATCCGCATGGTCACCACCCTCGACCTCGATGAACTTTACGGCATCCTCGACGAGATTGATGCGCGCTGGGGCGAACGGGATTGAGCTATTTTACGTATCTTTGCCTGTTATGACGCTCGACCGAATCCTGCTTTTCCCCTATTACCTCACGCTCAAATGGCGCCACCGCCTCTTCGACAAGGGCGTGCGCAAGGTCCACAAAGCCGAAGTCCCCACCGTGTGCGTGGGCAATGTGACCGTAGGCGGCACCGGCAAGACCCCGCACGTGGAGATGATCCTGCGCAGCCTGCTGGCGGGCGACCGCTGGGGCGCCGCCAACATCGCCGTACTCTCACGCGGATACAAACGGGAAAGCAAGGGTTTCCAGCAGGTCACGCGTGACGGCAGCGCCACCATGTTCGGCGATGAGCCCGTGCAGATCAAGAAGAAATTCCCCGTAGTGACCGTGGCCGTGGACGCCGACCGGGTGGAGGGCTGTGACTTCCTCTGCCATCCCGACAAGCTGCAGAAAGACAGCCGCCGCACCCGCCGCTGCTGGGACAAGGACTTCCCTCCGGCCCATTTCATCGTGCTCGACGACGCCTTCCAGTACCGCGCCCTCAAGGCCGACCTCGACATCGTGCTCATCGACTTTTCGCGCCCCGTGTTCAAAGACCGGCTCCTGCCGCTGGGGCGTCTGCGCGACCTGCCGGAGCGCGTCTCCAAGGCCGACGTAGTGATTGTCACCAAATGCCCGCAGGAGCTTGACAACTGGGAGCGCACCACCTGGGCCGAGCAGCTCGGCCTGAGCGATTTCCGCTCTTCCGACTGTTCCGGGGCACGGCCCGACGGCAGCCGTCAGACCCTGCTCTTCACCCGCATCGCCTACGGGCAGATGGAGCCTGTGTTCGACTGCTCCGACCAGCGCTACATCTACTCCAAACGGATCATCCTTTTCTCGGGCATCGCCCGCGACACGCAACTGCGCGCCTACCTGGGCGGCAGTTACAAGATCGTGAAGCGTTTCTCCTTCCCCGACCACCATAAATTCGGCTGGAGCGACTTCCAACGCATCCAGCATGCCGTGAAGCGCTGGCCCACCGCGGCCGTGGTGACAACAGAAAAGGACGCAGTGCGCGTCCTCGACTGTAACGGGCTCCCTGCACAGCTCAAGGAGCGTATGTTCCAACTGCCCATCCGGGCGGAGTTCCTTTCGGAAAACGAGCGCGCCGTCTTTGAGGCGCGGCTCTCCAACCCTTCTAAACGGTAAGGATTTCCTTTTCCTTGGCAGCCACGACCTCATCGATGGCCTTCACGTGCTTGTCGGTAAGTTTCTGCACCTCGGCTTCGGCCTCTTTCTCGGTGTCTTCCGACATGCCCTCGTTCTTCTGGGCCTTCTTCAGCGCCTCCACCGCATCGCGGCGGGCGTTGCGCACCCCGACCTTGGCGTTCTCGCCGGCGGCCTTGGCCTTCTTGATGAGTTCACGGCGGCGCTCCTCGGTGAGGGCGGGCACGGTGCAGCGGATGATCTCGCCGTTGTTCTGGGGCGTGAAGCCCAGGTTGGCGTCGATGATGGCCTTCTCTATGATGGGGATGAGGCTGCGTTCCCAGGGCTGGACGGCCAGGGTCCTGGCGTCCGGAGTGGTCACGGAAGAAACCTGCATGAGGGGCGTGGGCGTGCCGTAGTAGTTCACCATCACTCCGTTGAAAATGGACGGATTGGCCTTGCCCACCCGGTAGGTCTTGAGATCCTCTTCGAGATAGGACACGGAGCCGCGCATCTTTTCGTCGGCCCCGTTTACGAGTTCTTTTGCTCTGTCTGTAAGCATATTGCGTGTTATTGAATTATGCGTGTACCCGAGTCCCCACCTCTTCGCCCGAAAGCAGGCGGAGCAGGTTGCCGGGACGGTTGATGTCGAATACCACGATAGGGACGGGGCCCTGCGCGCATAGGGCGAAGGCGGTCTCGTCCATCACCTTCAGGTGTTTGATGAGGGCCTCGTCGAAGCTGAGTTCCTCGTATTTGACGGCGGAGGGATCCTTCTCCGGATCGGCCGTATAGACACCGTCTACCCGGGTGCCCTTCAGGAGGGCGTCCGCCCCGATTTCAAGGGCCCGCAGGGCCGCACCGGAGTCGGTGGAGAAGAAGGGATTGCCCGTGCCGCCCGCGATGAGCGCAACACCGCCCTCTTCCAGCACCTTCACCGCCGATTCACGCACATAACCCTTGGCAATGGGCTCCATGGGCGTGGCGGTAAAGACCTCGGCGCGGATGCCTTCACTGCGCAAGGCCGAGGCGAGGGCGAGGCTGTTGATGACCGTGGCCAACATCCCCATGCGGTCGCCGGTAACGCGGTCGTACCCCTTCCCGATGCCCTGGATGCCCCGGAAGATGTTGCCGCCGCCGTTCACGATCCCAATCTGGAATCCTGCACGCACGGCCTGCGCGATCTCTCCGGCGAATTTTTGAAGGCTGGCCTCGTCGAGACCTTTTCCGGAAGGGCCGCCCAGGCTCTCTCCGCTGAGTTTCAGAAGTACTCTCTTATACATTTGACTCTGGTTTTCTTGGGAAAACAAAAATATCGGAAAATTATGAAACTTGCAAGATTCAGCCTATATTTGCAAGTCAAAATCGAAACAAAAACCAAGATTATGTTATCGACTTCCTCCATCGGAAAGAAATTCGTCCAGGCAGTCAGCGGCGCCTTCCTCATCCTGTTCCTGCTGCTGCACGGAACCATCAACTTCTTCTCGGTCATCGACACGTTCACCGGCAAGTATGGCAGCGTGGCTAATGACGAGAGCCTTTTCTCGGCGGGCGACGGCCTTTTCAAATGGGGCTGCGACTTCATGTCCCTGCCCATCATCGACATCATGGTCCCCATCCTCGCGCTGGGTTTCGTGGTGCACATCGGCTACGGCTGCTGGCTCACCTTCAAGAACATCCGCGCACGCGGCGGTGTGAAGCGCTATGAGGTCCCGAGCCGGGCGGCCGCCGATTCCTGGTCGGCCACCAACATGTTCGCGCTGGGCATCATCATCCTGGGTTTCATCTGCTTCCACCTCTGCCACTTCTGGGCCAAGATGCAGCTGCCCGAGATGTTCGGCATCGGCAATTTCGAGAACAACCCCTACCTGCTCCTGAACGTCACGTTCGGCGCCTGGTGGCGGCTCGCCCTCTATATGCTGTGGTTCCTGGCCATCTGGTTCCACCTTTGCCACGGCTTCTGGAGCATGCTGCAGACCGTGGGCTGGAACAACCAGATCTGGCTCAAGCGCACCCGCGTGATCGGCATCGTGGTAGCATCGCTCATCATGCTGCTCTTCGTCGCTACGGCGGTAAATGCCTTCGTCCAGGCGAATTTTTGAAAATCCAGAATATTTTCTTACCTTTGCGACCCCTATTTTGTGTAGGGATCGCAATTTTTGTTAACTAATTAAAGATCAAGACAGTGGACACACAAAGCTACAAAACGGTTTCCCTCAACAAGGCCACCGTTGACAAGAAGTGGGTCGTCATTGACGCGACGGATCTCGCGCTTGGTCGTCTTTCTTCCCGGATTGCCCTTGTCCTCCGCGGCAAGACCAAACCCGGCTTCACCCCCAACGTGGACTGCGGTGACAACGTCATCGTGATCAACGCCGAGAAAGTGGCCCTCAAGGGTAAGAAAATGACCAACCGGGTGTATACGCGCTACACCGGTTATCCCGGCGGGCAGCGTTTCACCACCCCCAAGGAGATCCTCGAAAAGAGGCCTGCCGAACTCATTCGGAGAGCAGTCAAGGGTATGCTCCCGAAGACCCGTCTTGGTGACAAGATCCTCCACAACCTGTTCGTCTATGCAGGTCCGGAGCATCCGCACCAGGCCCAGAACCCGAAAGAAATCAAGTTGAACGAAATTTAAACAGAGCAAATGGAACAGACACACGCCCTTGGAAGACGTAAAGCAGCTGTGGCTCGCGTTTATCTCGTGGCCGGGAAAGGCAACATCACGATCAACGACCGTCCCCTCGAAGACTACTTCAAGGAAGACGCCCTCCGTTACATCGTGAACCAGCCCTTCGCCGTTACCACGACGGAAGGTCAGTTCGACGCCAAGATCACCATCGCAGGCGGTGGTATCAAGGGTCAGGCCGAGGCCATCCGTCTGGGTATCGCCCGCGCTCTCTGCGAGATTGACAAGGAAGCATACCGTCCTGCGCTCAAGGCCGCCGGTTTCCTCACCCGCGATGCACGCGAGGTCGAGCGAAAGAAACCGGGTCAGCCGGGTGCACGCCGCCGCTTCCAGTTCAGCAAGCGTTAAGCCGCTTATTATCGCACAGCGTGGTTACAACGCTCTGACCACGGGCGCCCTTGGCGCCGCTTGAGCGTGCCGCGCTGCGGAAAAGGCCGGGACCGGCCAGGCCGCTACCCGGACCTTGAAGAAAAGAGCCCCGCCGAGCGGGGAAAAACAAAAACAAGAGAAACAACAAAATGTCCAGAACAAATTTCCAAGAACTGCTTGATGCAGGCGTTCACTTCGGCCACCTCGCCCGGAAGTGGAACCCCAAGATGGCTCCGTATATCTTCGACCAGAAGAACGGCATCCACATCATCGACCTGCACAAGACTGTCGTGAAGATCGACGAAGCGGCTGAAGAGATGAAAGCCCTGGCCAAGTCGGGCCGCAAGATCCTCTTCGTCGCCACCAAGAAACAGGCTAAGGACGTCGTGGCCGAGAAGGCGACCGAGGTCAATATGCCGTTCGTGACCGAAAGGTGGGCCGGTGGTATGCTCACCAACTTCCCCACCATCCGCAAAGCCGTCAAGAAGATGAGCACCATCGACAAGATGAAGGAGGATGGTACTTTCGAGAAACTCGCCAAGCGTGAGCGCCTCCAGGTCGACCGCCAGCGGTCCAAACTGGAGAAGAACCTCGGCTCCATCAGGGACATGAGCCGCCTGCCGGCCGCCCTGTTCGTGGTGGACGTCCAGAAAGAGGCCAACGCCGTGAAGGAGGCCAATCGTCTCAACATCCCGGTATTCGCAATGGTTGATACTTGTTGCGATCCCACGTCCATTGACTATGTGATTCCGGCGAACGACGATGCCACCAAGAGCATTTCCTGCATCCTGAACGTGCTTTGCGCCGCCATCCAGGAAGGTCTCGAGGAGCGCAAGCTCGAAAAGGATAAGGAAGGCGCCGCCGCGGCTGAGGCCGAAGGTGAGGCGAAGCCCGCAGCCGAGAAGAAACTCCGTCCGCGCAAGGCCAAGGCCGCTGCGGAAGAGGCTCCCGCCGCCGAGCCCGTTGCTGAGCCCGCAGCCGAAGAGAAGGCTGAGGAAAAGGCCGAAGAGGCTCCCGCCGAGTAACGTTCCATTTGTTAACCGAATAAAACCATCGAATTATGGCTATCACAGCAGCAGATGTAATGAAACTGCGCAAGATGACTTCCGCAGGTATGATGGATTGCAAGAAGGCCCTCGAAGAGGCTGAAGGCGATTTCCAGAAGGCCGTGGATATCATCCGTGAAAAGGGTAAGCTCGTCGCCGCCAAGCGCGCCGACCGCGAGACCACCGAAGGTGCCGTGAAGGCCCGTGTCCAGGGTGGAAAGGGTATCCTGGTCTGCCTGGGTTGCGAAACCGACTTCGTGTCGCGCAACTCCGACTTCCAGGCGCTTGCCGACGCCATCGCCGACGTGGCCATCGCCAACTTCCCCGCCGACGCCGAAGCCCTCAAGGCTTGCGTCATGAGCGACGGACAGACGGTCGAAAAGGCCATCGAGGTGCAGACCGGCAAGACCGGTGAAAAGCACGTATTGGCTTACTACACCGCTCTGGAGGCTCCGTTCATTGCCGAGTACATCCACAAGCTCAACGGCAAACTGGGTGCGCTCGTAGGTTTCAACAAGGAGATTCCCGCAGAGCTTGCCAAGGGTATCGTGATGCAGGTCGCGTCCATGAATCCCGTTTCGGTCTCGGCCGAAGACTGCCCCGCCTCGGTGCTCGAAAACGAGCGTGCCGTGGCCGTGCAGAAGACCAAGGACGAGCAGGTGCAGAAGGCCGTTGACGCCGCCCTCAAGAAGGTTGGCATCAACCCGGCCCACGTGGACAGCGAAGACCACATCGAGTCCAACACCGCCAAGGGTTGGATCACGCCCGAACAGGCTGCCCAGGCGCGTGAGATCATCAAGACCGTGGGTGAGCAGAAAGCTGCCAGCCTGCCGGAGCAGATGATTCAGAACATCGCCAACGGCCGCGTACAGAAGTTCCTCAAGGAGAACACCCTTCTGGAGCAGGAGTACCAGATGTCCGACGACAAGAAGAGCGTCCGCGAGGCGCTCGCCGCTGCCGACAAGGAGGCCGCCGTGCTCACGTTCAAGCGCTTCTCGCTCAACGACTAAGCGCCCCTTTTCGGCGCAAAAACCAAGAGGGTGACTACACGGATAGTCACCCTCTTAATTTATACCTCTGCCGAAGGGCTGAGGGCCGCCGGTTGGCCATCCTCCGGGAGTCCTGGCGGCCCGGCCTAGGAGGAGGGGTTGTACTCGGTGGGAGTGACGCCGTAGTAGTCACGGAAGGCGGTGGCGAAGTACGAAGCGGAGGAGAAACCGCAACGAAGCGCGATCTCCTGCATGGGGAGTTCACCCTGGCGGATAAGGGTGGCGGCGTATTCCATACGGGCGTTGCGGAGCAGGATGGAAGGCGAAGGACAGCCGGCAGCCTTGAGCTTGCGGTTGAGATGAATGCGGCTCAGCCCGGTGATTGCGGCGATCTCATCAACCCCGAATTTTTGGGTGGCTATGTTCTCCCGGATGATGCGCTCAACCTGTGCGACAAAGTCGTCTTGAGCGACCGGTGCAGACGGGAAGAGAACAGGTTCGGGAGCTACTTCAGAACTCTCTTTGGCCGGAGCATCCGATGCCTTGGACTCTTTGGGACGAACGGCCTTCGGAGCCTTAGACGAGCGCTTTTTTCTAAGCAAAAGCGAGAAGGAAAAACCCAGAAGAAAAGCCACAAAAACGGCCACCCAGCTCGTTCTCGTGGCGCTTGTTTCAATTTTGATAGGTATCGAATTCGAAATATCAACTCCTCCTCCCGAGGCAGAGACCAAGCTGGGACCAACGGTATTGTCGAGGCGGAAAAGGCTCTTTTCGCAGGCGACCCAAACAGTTCCATCGGGCGAAAAATCCAAATGAAGGAGCCGGTTTTCGAGCTCCATTTCGAGCACGGGAACCAAGGCTTCCGCGCCGGGTTTCCAGGAGAAAAGCGCCGCCTTAGTGGAGGCGAAAACGCGGCCCGAAACCGGATCGAACGCGAGGCTTTCAACGCCTATCGGAAGCGTTTCGTGGGTGGCGAATCCATCGAGGAACGAATAGCTCCTGACCACGCCGTCATCGCCCAGATACCAGATGTTTTCCGAGCTGTCGGCCAGAATATCCAGCACACGGTCTACACCGAGTTCCTTGCCCGTATACTGAATGCTTCGGCCGTTGCGCCCCACGCGGACAATGCCATATTCCCCCGCCATCCAAAGCGAACCGTCGTAATAGCTGGCCGTAGTGGCCGCAAAGGAAGTGATCGTCACCAACAGCGACGAAAATACAAGAATGGCTGGTTTGAACATAGCGTAGGGCTTTAAGAGCGACAGGCGCACGGACCGGCAGCTCGCAAGGAAGGCAAGCCAGGCAAAGGCGCGGGGCTCAGTTGCCCGCAGATTCTGCCAAGAAGGATTCCGGGCGGAGCATTGGCTCCGTTCCGGGCGGCTTGGGCGAAATGAAGCGCCCCTTCTGGACAGGCGGAAACATACGCCGCAACGGGAAGAGCGGTCATAGCGGAAACAGGCGCGTCTCCGCAGGCGCAGGCAAGTTCTGTCCAGCTCGACGCTGTTTCTGGCTCAAGACGGGCGTCCAGCGTCAGAACAGGCGCCGAGGCCGAAGCCTTGGGCTCGAGGGACACCTCCGCGCGACGCAGGCGCGGGAAACAATTGGCGGCCAGGTCGTCCCAGGCCTCCCCCACATAGAGTTCACGCAGGCGCTGCTCCCGGTTATCCTTGCCCGATTCAACGATACGCAGAGCGTCACGCGCCCAGGCTTTGTCGCTTTTGCGAAGATAGGCGGCAAGACCGGCCCAGTCTTCATCGACCATAGACACCACTATCAACGAATCTGGCAGAGTCGGATGGATGTGCTTGAGCAGATCCACCGCAGCCCAGGCCCGCTCGGCAGCAAGCTTACGGTTGAAGGAAAGCGGACCGTCAGGAGACGCCGCCGCGCGTATATGTACACGGTAACCACCGTCGGAGATTCCTCTGCCGAGCAGATTCCCGGCCGCAGAAGAGAAAGAAGGGTTACTGCTGAAAGACAGGTCGACCGCCGGAGAGTTGATCCGGAAGAAAAGCGAAACGGCTCCCGGAGCCGCGGTAGCCGCCTTTACGGAATGTGAACCGCAAACGGCAAGAACCAGGGCCAGCAGGACGGTTATGCGCGCGAACTGTTTCAAAACAGGAAAGCTTATGTTGCAAATTTAATATATTCAAATTAAATATGCAAGTGAGAAGCTACCCACAGTTTCGGCGTCATGCCGGTAATCCGTTTAAATACAGTATTGAACGATGATGCACTAAAGAAACCGCAATCGCGGGCGATGATATCCTGTGTTGCATCGCGATTCAGCAGGATATAGTGCTGCGCATAGTCGATACGGAGAATATTGAGCAACTCCGGGAAACCCATGTTGTACCCGGTGTTCACCATCTTGGAAACATAGGTTTTGTTGGTGTTGAGATGCTCGGCCACATCGTCCAGGGAGAGACCGGGCTGCAGATACAGATGCTCTTCCTGCATCAGGCGTTGAAAACGTCCCATGAGACCGTCGGTATCTTCGGGTGCATTGGCAAAGATAGACTCGGCAAGGGACAGGTCCCGATGCTCCGCTTCTGCCACCGGACTGTCACCAATCTCCTCGACAACCTCCTCTTCCACTTTCTCCGGAACAGGCGTAGCATAATTGTAACGCATCACGCCGGCGAGATCCTTAAGCGTAATCGAACTTTTAGCACCAAACAGATTGAGGTAATACAGGACGAAAAGACACAGGGTTATGATAATGGCAAGGATCGGCCCCAGAGCGGGATGAGCGTTGAGATAGTCCCTGAACAGGAATTGCTTGAACAGGAAAACAGCCGACACAATAAAAGCCGGGACCAGTTGCAACTCAACCGGTTCGAGCCGCTCGCCTTTCTTGAAAAAACCGGTCAAACGGGCAAAGGTGAATCCTTTACGGGCTGCAACCACGAAGCAGAAGACCATCAGGAACATCAGATCCGCTCCAAGGAGGATTCTCAAGACGATGGTGGACCAGACGTAATAACCATATACCGGTAATCCCCTGAACAGGAAAAGCGCGGAAACGCCCCGGACATTGGCCACAGACATGAATTCGCAGATGTCCTGGGTGCCGATGATAATTGTGAGAATCCCCGTGGCCATAAACATACCCACAGGGATCGTTATCAAGAGGAAGTGGAACGGACGGAAAGATTGCAACCACGCCCGTTTCTTGCAATAATAGACGGTCAGAGGCACAATGGCTGGGGCAACCAACTGATAAAGCAAGTTGAACCAGACATAAAATCGGGGTGTACCATTCTGGGTGTTGTAGTATGCGTCTACCATCAGGAACAGGCTTAAGACAAGCAAGAGGAGTTCCGAATGCCAGAAACCACGCGTCTTAAAAGACAGAACTCCGTTTAGCATAAGCCAGAAAACGGAGAATAAAAAAGGAATATAGAGAATAAGGTCGTGCAGCATCAAAAAACGTCATTATTCTCGTAGATCTTGGTTTCCCAATCGCTTACAGTCGGATTAAAGGTAATCTGATTATACACCTTGGAAAGGTCAAGACCTATGTGGAAAGTATACTGCCGGCCGTAAACGAACACGTTATCGGGAAGCAGGCCATATAACATATATTTGGAAGTAAGACCGTGCAAGGCATCGTAGGTGTAGCCGCCGACGGTGAAGGAATCAACGTCGTATTCTACTTCTACATACTGCTTGCCAATCTTGATCTCATCGGGAATGGAATAATAACGCCGGCTCTCGGAGAAAGAATCCACAAGGGAAGAAGCGCCCACGAAACGCTCGCCCTCAAGACCTACGCCCACGCGGGCGTCACCTTCGAATACCGTAATGTCGCGGAAAAAAGCCTGACGTTTCCAGCGGCCGGAGCTGTTTGCAATGTCGTGGGTGAACACTCCGGCAGAGGCGACATTGTATGCGGTAAGACGACGGAGATGTATCAATCCTTGAAGTTGCGGATCGGGCGTAACATCCGAGATCATATACCCAATATCGTTCGTAATGTGCTGAAACACAAGCGGTAACATATTAAGTTGCGAGATGGCGCGCTCTACTGTTTTTGATACAAGAGGGCCAGCCTCGGTATCCTGAGCCTTATAAGGGATGGAGTAAGATTCATAGTCTTCGGAATACCCCACAGCGTCCACATAAGGATAATAGGCACTGAACAGGATCGGCTCCGGCATCTCCCAAAGGGAAAGACTGAACATGGAAGAATATCCCTGACCGCCGCCATACACAGGATGGTTGTCAAGGACCAAAGTCTTAGAGGAAGGATCTACGGCAACCAGGCCGAAAGCAAGATCCGTGTTCATGGTGGCGATGCGGCTTCCGGACTCTACCGTTGCAGACCGTGCGGACGACCGCGTGACCGCTGCCCCGGGGATGGGCTGCCCCTCGCGCGTTACGGATATATCAAAGGAAAGCTTCTTCTGATTGTCCGACGGAGCCTCACGGGCATCATCTATCTGCACGCAGGACGCGAGGGACAGCATCAGCAGGACGGAGGCCCCCAAAAGGCAATCAGGAAGAATCTTGAATGAGCTACGCATAGGGTTCTATAATTGTCGTTAAATCTTTTCTGCTGCAAAGTAAAGCATATTTTTTTAATTTTCAAAATTTATTTTAAATCTTGAAAAATCATACCTATAATATACATACCCCCCCCAGACACTTCTGTGCCCTTTTTTACTTATTATATTTATAAAGTTTTTTAATAATTGGAATAGAGTATTTAAAATGCATGTTTTATACCACTAATCGGCATTTTTTGCCCATTCAAGATTCAACAATTATTTTTATTTGTATCGTAAAAAATTTACAAATGTTTTGGAAATATCAAAAACTTGCCATACATTTGCAAATCTTTTTCCGCGCGGCACACACACACACGCGTGAGAGGCTGAGAAGAAGGAGCAAAAGGAAAGTTGAAAAACAGTTTGAACAGACTTGCACGTACGATTCTCGCAGTTTCCGGAAGGAAGCCTGCCCTTTTCGTCGTCTTCCTGCTCGCTGCTTTTTTTGTACGCGTGAGCGCGTCTGCTCAAACCAGCGCCAGCATGCGTATTCACTACCCCTTCGACAATTCCGCCATCAGCGAGAACTATCTCGAGAATGCCGTTAACCTCGCCAAGATCGATTTTATCGCAGCCGCTGCAGCGCAGGACGACAATTACAGCATCTGTATTAAGTCCTGGTCTTCTCCCGAAGGAAACTTCTATTATAACAAAGCCCTTTCGGCCAAGCGCGCAAAAGCCCTTAACGATTTGATGGTCAGCAGACATCCAGAACTTCGCAACCGCATCCGCATCGCCGCAGGTGGTGAGGCATGGGAGGACTTCCGCAAGGCTCTTGTGAGCGACAGGTCCATCGCTGAAAGCGCCCGCAAGTCCATGCTGGAGATTGTGGATTCCAATGACGAACCCGATGTCAAGGAATCGCGCCTGAAAGAGGTCGATGCTTATAAGGCATTCTATCGCAAATACTTCCGTCGCTTCCGCTATGCCGAAGTCGCCCTGCTTGACCCGTCCGGCAAGCCGGCCCGCCTCGCTTCTGACGGCAGCATCCTTTCCAGCCGGATCGCCGGAAAAGAAAACCACATCCTCTTCCTCGTGGGAAGCACCAGCATCGAGCCCGCGCACGCTGGTAACGACGCCGCGCTCAAGAACATCGCCGCCATGCTGGAAAGCACCTTGCCCGAGCAGGTTGAGTCGGTCGTCGTGATTGCCGGCGGTTCCATCGACGGTTCCGTCGCTGCCAACGAGCGCGTCGCCCGCCAGCGCGGTGCCGCCCTCCAGGAGTGGATTGAAAACAACTATCCGCAGTACAAGGGTAAGATCACCCTCGTTTCTCGCGGTGAAGACTGGGCTGAACTCCGTGAGAATGTCGTATCCGACAACGGACTTGATGCGGAGGCCAAATCCCGCATTCTCGCGATTATCGATTCCAACGACAGCGCCGACGCCAAGGAGGCCAAGCTGCGGGAGCTCGACAGCTGGAACTACCTGCAGGACAACATTCTGCCCGCCACCCGTTACGCCACCGCCAACATCAAGCTTAAGGCTGAGACCGACAATACCCTTGCCGGTCTGAACGAGAATACCAACAATAACGATAATACCAATACCGCGACCGTTCCGTCCGGCACCCATGCATCCGCCGCATCCGCTCATACAGACAGCCAGGCGGCGGTTGTTGTGTCCAGGAAGGAGAATCACATCCTCTTCCCCTCGGAAAGCACCAGCATTGAGCCCGCGCACGCCGGTAACGAAGCCGCGCTCAAGAACATTGCCGCCATGCTGGAAAGCACCACGCCCGAGCAGGTCGAGTCGATCGTCGTGATCGCCGGCGGT